>JH610612.1 GCA_000252485.1 Prochloron didemni P4-Papua_New_Guinea
ATAAGCTCCCATTTCTGGGGTAAGTTTGCCTCGTCAAAGTTATCAGTCGGTACTATCCAAGCCGCACTGCCTTACCCGTCCTAGAGCTGTTTAACGACTCGGTTCTAGAGCCTGGAACTGGCAAGCATCCCAGGGTAGGAACTTTAACACTTGCTGATAACGTAGTCCCCATGAAGAGAACTTAGACTGGTCAGCTAGCTTTGGCTTTAGGGCACGAAGCCCCGCTGCAGAGGGCGCGGGGTGCTGACAGGAAGACGTAAATCTCCGGTAGAATTGTTAATCGTATTTATATGATATAGATTTATTCTCAGATTTGTCAACCCTATTGTAAATTTTATCTTTGGGTGTGTCAAGTCTATTGTAAATTTAGCAATAATCCTGAAACTATGCAACGCCGCGATCGCTCACCAAAGTTCAGCGATCGGCATTTCAAGAATCACTTGTCAACCTACATACCCCAATTGATAGCTCCTGAGGTCGAATTTAAAATTGCGCGTAGCGCTATACTGCTACGGCAAGGGTGGTTTTTGGCTGGATTTTTATTGCCAAAATATGACCAACTTCTAGCAATTGGTTTAGAGGAGCTTGTTCATACTCGTAATCCTCATATTGCTGAAATTGTTTTTCCGAAATTCCTAGCTTGTCAGCCATTTCTTGCTGACTAATTTTACTCGCAATCCGAGCTTTAATCAAGGCACGAGGTAACTCCTCTATGGAATCAATTTCAAAGACAATGGGCTGGCTTTCATCCCTATTGATTAATTCTTCATAGTCTCGCATTTGTTCGGTAAAGTCATCTATCATACTCAATAAAGCATCTATATTGAGTTGCCACATAAACGGCTTCTTTTTCTTTAACTCATTATCTGGGGCTCTTAGCATTGCCAAGGCTCGTTTAAAACCCTCTAAACGCTCCTTAGTAGTTTGGTACTGCAAATCATTAACAAGCATCATAGTTCCCACCTCATTAAATCTATAGCGATAATTCCTTTGGGATTTTGTTCTTGATCCATCTGGAAAATCTCAAAGAACGACCGCCCAGTTTCATTTCCTATCATTTCAGGAAGCTTGGTTTTTTACTAACTCTAAAGGATTGTAAACGAGGGTGTATTTTTCCAGTAGCCAACCAATATATTGGATTTATCAGTCCAAAAGGCTTCCAGGAAGAGGCACTGAGAAGACCACCAAAAGGCTCGGCATTAGGTTGGGAAGAATCACCTATCATGCCAAATGCAGAACAGGCGAAGTAGTTAATTGGATACAGCTTTGTCAAGAATAGGACAGTTATATCAAACCTGACGATAAGTTGATTCCATCGCCTTTCCGCAAAAGTTCAATTTGGTTAGGGATTTCTCCTATTGCCCATTGGACTCAAGGGCGATCGCCTGATTATATCCTACCATAATAGTGCGATCGCTTTTCATCAAAATCCAATTCGATAATTTCTGGGTAGGGTGGCATCGAAATTTATTTTTCAGCACCAGCCGAAATAAACAGGGCAACTTTTCCAAGATGGAAATGGCAATAATTTCACTAATATAGTAGAATATAAAGCAAAAGTATTTGATAGGCAAGGGCTAACATGAAATACAAAAATATTTGCTACAAATAGTTTATTGCATCGTAGTATAGATTGAGGTTATCCTGTGGGTTGAGAAACCGGGTTTCTTTCCACCGTTTCAGCATTAATCCTTAAAATAATAAGAGAAACCCGGTTTCTTGGCTGAAATCTAATCAACATTTTTATATGATATAAATTTCAAGAATCACTTGTCAACCTCCATACCCCAATAAATAGAATCCAAGACCGATCGCCCCACCTCCCAACACCAACCAAGCAGAATTAATCTTGAATTTAAACAGGGCGATGGCGCTTACCAAAGACAAAATTACAGTAAACCAATCTACCACTGCAGCCCGTGCTAAAGTATAAGTAACACCTGCCATTAACCCCAAAGAAGCGGCATTAACTCCATCCAGAAACCGACTAGTCCAAGGAGATTGACGCAACTTAGGAACCCAAGGATTGACCAATCCTACTAAGAGAAAAGCAGGGAGAAAAATACCAACTGTGGCAGCAATAGCGCCAGCATTACCTGCTAGTAAATAACCCACGAAGGTGGCGGTAGTAAACACTGGTCCAGGTGTCAACTGTCCCATAGCTACAGCATCTAAAAGTTGCTGGGAAGTGAGCCATTGATGATATTCCACTAAATCTCTTTGGAGAAAGGCCAACAAGACGTAGCCGCTACCGTAGAGAACGGAGCCAACTTTCAGGAAGAACAAAAACACGGTTAGCCAGCTAATAATAGGAGGGGCAACAGCAGCAGTTGCTCCCACCTGGGCTGCAAGACCGGAAAATGGCAGCAGCAAAGCACCCATATTGTTATTGCTTCCTTTACTTTGCCAGGTTTTTACCAGCATCACTGCCATGCCTGCTAACAGCAGCAAGGCGATTTCATTGACTCCGGCAAAGTAAGCGGCCATGGCCCCTATACCTGCCAGAATAGTGGGAACATCCTTGGCTGCTTTTTTCCCCAGCTTCCACAGTGCCTGAACTACGATGGCCGCGATCGCCGGTTTAATCCCGTATAACAACCATTGCAGTTGGGGAACCGTTTCGTAGGTGGTATAAAGGGCTGCCAGTATCCAAACGCTGGCCATAGCTGGCAAAATAAAGCAACTGCCAGCCACGAACAAGCCGCGCCAGCCAGCTCGTTCGTAGCCGATATGAATCGCCAACTCGGTGGAGTTGGGACCAGGCAATAGACTGGTAACTCCAATTAAATCTAGGAGATTTTCCCGGCTCATCCAGCCCCGTTGCTTCACAATCTCGTCGTCCATCATGGCAACGTGGGCAGCTGGACCCCCAAAGGCAACCGTTCCCAGGCGCAAAAATACTTTAGCCAGTTCTATTAATCTCTGTTGTTGTTGTTGAGGAGACAGGATTTTATAGGCAACTTCTTCCTGTTCTTGCGGATTTTCTTTAAATGATGACATTTATAGCAATGAGCAATTAACAATTAACAATTAACAATTAAGAGTTCGTGCAAGAAAAATGCCCCTTTCGCTTTGTACAAAGGTGATGCAGCAGATGCAGCACTTTTGTCTAAAAAATGTAGCATGTAACGACACTTATTGATTTCTAATATTGGCGCGAATATCTTGCCAGTCCTGTGCTGTCATTGGTGTTGCTTCACCGCTACCAAGTCCTTTAAGAATTTCAACTTCCAAAGTTTCTCTGGTTTTCTGTCTTTGGTCAGCTTCAATTAGTTCTTGAATGTACTCGCTAGCAGTGCTGTAACCTTTTACAGCTACTTGAGCTTTAATAAACTCTTTAATTTCAGAAGACAAGGCAAGGTTAATTGTTTCCATCGGAATAGCAAAGTTGTTTACTACTTTTTTTTAGACACATCATCTATCATGATATACCAAATTTTAAACATAAGTCAAATATTTTCTCGGTACTTTAGCTCGATATTCTTGGTTTTGCAGCAATGGTTTTACGGGGGGCAAGGAGGCTATATCCTCCTCTACCTCAACTTTAACAAAAGGTAAATTCTCTACTCGATGAAAATGAACTACCACTTCTTGCAGTAGAGGATGAACCTTGATTTTCATATTCTTTATCGCTTCGGCAAATGCTGCATTTTTACTATCTAACTCTCCTTCTAGTTTCTTCCTTTCCCTCTCAAGACTAATCTCATTCCCGGAGATTTGCCAAGAAAGGCGAAAATAATCCAACCATTTAGCAATGGTTTTTCTACTCCCGAAAATAGCTAGGCTGAATAACAGCAGCCTCAGCATGGGATGACTGAAAGATAATACCAAAACTACAATTTCAATAATCTTTTGAATATCGTCTTTCTCTTGCTGATCTAATTCTTGTTTCATTTCTTGCTGCTTTTCTTTTAAGTTATCCACTAACTCTAGAGAACTAGTTCTATGTCCAACAGCTATTTCCTCTCTGGCAAGAGTAAACTGTGAGGTAAAATCTTCTTTAATTGTTTCGATTAGACTCTCCAGATCTATATCTGTTCTTCCCGCCCAAACTTCTATTTTCGGTTGCACCAATACTCCATTATTGAGATTAGCTATGGCTTCTTCAAAACAGAAGATACAAACAAAATCTGCGCAACCAGTACCGGTAGGTAAAAGGAAAGTGGGAACGGAACATTCAGTGAAAATTGTCTTTGCTGCCAAGGTTATTGCTGCGGACCCAGTTTGAGATAAAGTTTCGACAATTGCTTTACTAGCTTCTAGAGTGGTATTACTGGCGGTGGATGCTAATTGAGATATTCCTGTTATAGCCGCTGTTCCAGTTTCTACTGTTTTGTTAGC
>JH610613.1 GCA_000252485.1 Prochloron didemni P4-Papua_New_Guinea
ATCGACGGGGGGATCGAAGGGGAATTTAGGGGGAGCGAACCTATTTGTAGCAAACGTTTTCGTAATTCATATTACTTGGCTATTGAAAAATTTTGGCAAGAAACAGGTTTTTTTAATTAGGCGATCGCCAGAAAATTTAATCGGTAACTTCAATAATGTGCTTCATGGGATCTACTCTAAAGATAGCGAGAGAATCTTTTCCACTCCGTACATGAGCCAAACAGCAAATCTGACTTTCTCTACTAGAAAAGGTATTCATAGTATAACGATATTTGACGTGCATGTGTCCGCATAAAACTAGCTGCGGTTTTAGGGTTTCAACCAATAGCTTTGCGTATTTATTACCAATGTTTTTTATTTGTTTAATTCGGTATCGGCGATCGAATAGTTTTACCTCAGCGGGATCGATAAGAGTTTCGGGCCAATCATGCAAGAGGAGAATATCTACTTGGGAGTATTTAAGAGCTTTTTTTATTTCCGATTCTAAAAAACCAATATAATAAGTACTATGGAGGAGAAAATCACTATGGTCTTTAATTTCTGGACGTACTCTTTGTTTAAATATTTCTTCTTTATAGATACCGGAAACTCCTGCTACTTTCAGGTTGCCTATCTGGACGCAACCAACTCTACCCAAATAATGACAGTTACTCATAATTTCTGCTCCGTTAGGAGTAAGTTCTAGGAAACCGTGGGGTTCGTGATTACCACCAATAAACCAAACTGGATAAGGTAATAGTGAGTTTCCTGCATAAAAATCAGGAAAATGTCCTATCTTTTTAAACTTTTGAGGAGCATCCATAGTTTCAAGATCTGCTTTACATCGATGGGGTTCAAAATCTCCAACTTGAAGCACGAAAGATAAGTTCTGACCGTTTCTTTCTTCCCATTTTTGCAGCAGTCCTAACATGGTATAAATCTCTCCATGTACATCTCCTACTGCATTTTTTTCTGTTCTCGGGATTTGATCGAGTTAAATTACTGCAATGTGTAACGGCAGTCACAGGCAAGATGCCTGTGCCACAGTGAGTACATTGATTAATTAGTAATTTCAATAATTTGTTCCATAGAATCTAATTTAAACATAGCTATTAAATTATAATTATTCTAACCTGCTAATTATTTTGTGATCGCGCCCTACATCTGTAGAGAAGTTCGGGCCGAACGTCTGTACTTATTCCAAGTTAACCGAAAATTATATGACTGGGGTGGGAAAGAATAGTTTCGCGATTCGACCCTTGCACTTCTACAGTGATTGTCAGAAAATAATGACAATCGAACCTAAATTAGAAGAAAAATCTTTCTCTGGCGAACAAGATAAGAATAGTTTGTGTTATCTTAATAACCAAGAGGTTGTTACCACGACCTTTTAAAGATTGAAAAAAGAGGAGGGGTTTCTCATGAAAGTAGCAGTCTTTAGCAGCAAATCCTACATTGATTCTTACCCTCAACCGCCAGTTACACCGGGCCTATCAACGGGTGCGAGAAGATAATTTTTCCCTACAAGGACTGTTGGGATTTGACTTGCATGGCAAAACTGCAGGGATTGTGGGCACGGGGAAAATAGGAGCGATCGTGGCCAAGATTCTCCACGGTTTTGGTTGTAAGTTGCTGGCTTATGACTTATATCCTAATGACCATTGCAAGGAGTTGGGAGTGGAGTATGTGCCGTTGCCGGAACTATACGCTAATGCGGATATTATTACTCTCCACTGTCCCCTCACGGCGGAAAACTACCACCTCGTGGATGCTTCCGCTTTGGAAATGATGAAACCGGGGGTGATGCTGATTAATACTAGTCGCGGTCCTTTGGTGGATGCTAAAGCTGCGATCGCCGCTTTAAAATCGGGCAAACTGGGCTATTTGGGTTTGGACGTTTACGAAGGAGAGTCCAGTTTATTTTTTGAGGACTTATCTACAGCGGTAGTTCAGGATGACGTGTTTCAACGGCTGCTCACTTTTCCTAATGTAGTAATTACGGGACATCAAGCTTTCTTTACGGATACTGCTTTGAAGAATATCGCTGAGACTACTTTAGCTAATATTGCGGATGTTGAGGCAGGAAATGTTTGCGCCAATGAAGTAGGAATGAATAAATAGTTGTTGGTTGTTGGTTGTTGGTTGTTTGTTGTTGGTTGTTTGTTGTTTGTTTAACATAGTCGAAACTTTACTAAGTATACATCTTTTGAGCGATTTAAGATTCGGTCGAGATAAATATCAACTCTCAACTGTCAACTATCCACTATCAACTGTCAACTATCAACTGTCAACTGTCAACTATCCACTATTAATTGTTGCTAAGATTTCCAGAGCTGGAGTGCGATCGCCCGTACAAGAAATTCGACGGGGAGCTTCTAATTCTTGGATTTGAAAACCCAGATCTTGATATAATCGTTCAATTCTTTTCGTGGCTTGATTGGAGACGATGGCGGGAACATTTTGTTTTGTGAGCCATACTGCTAAACGCTCTTGATCTTCCCAACTAAATCCTTCTGCGGAATACTGCCTAAATTCTACATCGTAGGGAGGATCGGCATAAATCAAACTGTTTTCTGGAATAGAGAGATTTTGAAAATCTTTACAGCAAAAATCCCAATTTTTGAATACTTTTTGATAAGCAGAAAAATTGTTTTGATAATTTATTTTTTTATACCGACCGAAGGGAACGTTAAACCAACCTTTTTGATTGAAGCGACATAAACCATTAAATCCTGTACGATTGAGATAATAAAATAATTGAGCAGCTTCTTCTGTCTTGTGTTGTTGGCTACCAATTAACTTGTTAAATTGTTCACGAGCTTGGTAATAAAAAAACTCATCATTTTTCATATCTATCTGGCAGGTTAAACCTTGTTGAAGCCATAAGTAAAAATTTATCAGATGAGGATTGATATCATTTAAAATTGCTTTTTCTGGATTTAAACCTAAAGCAACTGACAAACCGCCACAAAAGGGTTCTACCAGAGTTAAATTACTCCTTTGTTGCCAAATTTTTTGTAGCTCTGGGATTAACCAACGTTTTCCCCCAGCCCATTTTAATGGTGGTTTGAGTTGTTCGAGATTTATCATAGAGTTGGATTATAATTTACGACCTTAGTATAGCATCTTTTTCATTGGAGATTAATTTGAAGTTGGGAAACCGAATAGGGCGATCGCTTGTGTTAGTCTTCATTATATAATCGAGAACAACTTTACTCTCTCACTTCTTTAGACCCAAATCTAGATGTACAATAAAAATATGTTAATTAAACGGCAGAGAAACCGGGTTTCTAGTATAATTTTGGCTAGGTTACTAGGATTTCTGAAAGAAACCCGGTTTCTGACATAATCCGGTGTTGGGTTTCGTTGCGGAAACCCAACCTACAATCTATTCCACTTTGCAAAGACTTAAGAATTGAAAAAACCACAAAGACGCAGAGGACACAGAGAGGAAAAAGAGGAAGAGTAGGAGAAAAAAAACAAACAACCAACAACCAACAACAAACAACAAACAACAAACAACCAACAACCAACAACAAACAACCAACAACCAACAACAAACAACAAATGGTCAAAATTATTAGTCGTCAATCTTTAGGGCAACAACCAGTTTACGATATCGGTGTTCCAGGAGACCACAACTTTCTCTTAGCTAATGGTTTGGTAGCTTCTAATTGTTTCAATAAATCCCACTCTACTGCCTATGCTTATGTCACCTATCAAACAGCTTATCTGAAAGCCAATTATCCCGTAGAATACATGACTGCTTTACTAACTGCCAGCAGCGACAGTCAGGATAAAGTAGAGAAATATCGGGATAATTGTCAAAGAATGAATATAGAAGTTGTTCCTCCCGATATTAATCGCTCGGATAAAAATTTTACTCCCATTCCTCCTACTCAAACAAACAAACAAATTATCTTTGGCTTGTCAGCGGTGAAGAATTTAGGGGAAGGGGCCATTGATAATATTCTGGAAAAAAGGGAAGCAGAAGGAGAAGGGAAATTTCAAGCATTGGCAGATTTCTGCGATCGCGTGGATTTAAGAGTAGTAAATAAAAGGTCTATTGAAGCTTTAATTTACTGCGGTGCGTTCGATAGTATTAATAGCAATCGCAGGCAGTTAATGGAAGATTTAGCTCCCGTAATGTCTTGGGCTCAAAGTCAAGCGCAAGATAGAGCCACGGGACAAATGAGTATTTTTGAGCTTATGGGAGAAAGCACCGAGGGGAAAAAGAAATCAACTTGGCAACACGCACCGAAAGGGAAAAAAGTTGAGGATTTTTCCCCTCAAGAAAAGCTGAAAACAGAAAAGGAATATTTAGGTTTCTACGTATCCGCTCACCCTCTTCAAGGAGTGAAAGATGCAGCGAAAATGTTAGCTCCTGTTAATCTAAATCAAATCCAAGAATATAAAAAGAAGAAAATCAGTGCTATAGTTAGTTTGACTGGAGTTAAGACGCACATCACTAAAAACGGTGAACCCATGGCTTTCCTACAAATGGAAGATGTAGTGGGACAAGCAGAAGGAATTGTTTTTCCCTCCAGTTATAGTAAAATTAGCGGACTACTCAAAGAAGATGCCCAATTAATGATTGTCGGGAGAGTAGCAGAAAAAAAAGATGAAGAGAAATATCAAATTATTATAGATAGTGCGGAAGCAGTAGAAAAGGTCAGAATCTTGCAGTTAAAACTTTCTCCCTTCGATGCTGGGAATAAGTCGCGGCAAAACACTCTCAAAAGTATTTTACAGCAATATTCTCGGGATAAAGATAGGGCGAAAATTCCTGTGGTAGCAGTTATTGAACAAGGAAGGAAGCGTTATTTTGTTTGCTTCGGATTTGATTTTTGGGTCCCAGATGATGAGAGAATTATTCAACCTCTTCAGAATGCTGGTTTTGAGGCTGATTCTCGATTGTTATTAACCGCAGATGAACACAGATGAACACAGATGAACTTAGATATGTATTATCCCGTGGGTTTGCCCCTCTCCCCAA
>JH610614.1 GCA_000252485.1 Prochloron didemni P4-Papua_New_Guinea
TTGGGAGAGGGACTGAGGGAGAGGGAGGGAAAAACTAACGTCTTCTTCCTCTAGATCTGGAACGACTCCTGCCGCTGCCAAAACCACTACTGGGCCTTTTGGTCCGAGTGGAGTTACCGGACTGCTTCAGAGTACTAGAACCCACACCGGAACCAGTAGCGCGGCTTCCTCCGTTAGAATTCTTTCTAGTAGTACTGGAAGAAGTATTCCTCAAATTGCTAGTAGTGCGCAAAGTTTGACGGTTTTTAACTGCCGCTGGGGGTTGTTGATAGCGATCTTGGTAACTTTGCACTGCGCTATTGTAAGTATTGCCATATCCGCCATAACCGGTGAGAATCCCGCCGCCGGGTTGATACACTGGCGGCACGTAATATTGAGGGCGAAATAATAAACTGCCGATGGCTTGACCGGCGATCGCCCCAGCAAAGGGAGCCCAGAAGCTGGACTCTTGCCGCACCACCACAGTTTGGGCTTGTCCGGTTTGGGGGTCCGTGCGGGTTTCAGTGACGTTGTGGACGTATTCGATGCGGAAGTCCTCCTTCATGTACATCGCCTGCTGGCCGTTCTCTACCTTGAGGTAGGTCTTTTTGCCAGCTTCAATGTCTTCTGACGTCAGTTGCGCCATTTGCAAATCCACAGTGTTATATACTGGGGGAGTGCCACTGGGAGTATTGAGCAAGAACAAACTGTAAGAACCATCGGCATCATTATAAGTAGCCTGTTGCACGGGATATTCTCCGTCGCTCAAAGGCTTAGATACGGGGGCTGGTGCGTTTTGTTGAGCTTGAGGTTGAGATTGAGTTGAGGAAGAAGAACCGCAGGCACTTGTGGTCCAACACAAGGTCAAACACATTAATAAAACCAAAAATTTTCGTAGCATAGTTATAAGAGTTGAAAGTTGATAGTGGATAGTTGATAGTTCAGGACTTACGCCAACAAGCCAATTCGCCGGGTTTCTCGTCAGGATAAAATGGCAAAACCCAGAGTTTTGGTTACTATTCCCGGTTTCTGTGTAAGTCCTATAGTGGATAGTGGATATGGGAACTGCCATGGCCATAGTTTACGATACCTCTCGGGAAAACGAAAGCCGCGACGTTGTAAGGAGCGGATGAAGTTGAGGAGGCGAATAAATTCGCCTGTACCTCTGTTAATTGACTTTAGCACAAAGATTGACAAATTTATAATTTTTTGTTATCCTCAAAGAGGAGGTAGAATATAATGTACGGATGCCAACAAGACTTAATCAAAACCCCTGAATGCTTGCCTTTTCTAGAATATCTTTGTAGAACCGCGAACAAGCTAATTAATTGTGGAATATATCTCGCCCGTCAGCGGTACTTTAAATGCGGCTATATTCCCGGCAAATATGAACTCGAAAAGCAGCTGAAGCAAAATCAAAACTTTAAATTTCTTTTTTCTCAAGCTGCTCAACAAACGTTGAGAGGAGTTACTGAGTCCTTTAAATCTTTTAAGAAACTTTCTGAAAAGTACCAGAAAGGAGAACTAAAAAACCGTCCGCGGCTACCTAATTACCGAAAAAAGGGAGGAATGGGAGTTATAACCTATCCCAAGCAGGCATTAAAGGTAAAAGAAGGGAAAGTCCGAATCCCTCTCGGCTTGAAGGTAAAAGCCGCTTTTAAAGTCGATGCTTTCTTCCTTCCATTTCCCACCAATCTAGACTTTAAGAAGATTCGGGAAATCAGGATTCTCCCTCGTAACGGTTGCTTCTATGTCCAGTGGGTGTACAAATTAGAAACCCAACAAATCAAAGTTGATAAAGAGAAAGTATTGGGAATTGACCACGGACTTGATAACTGGTTAACTTGCGTCAACAACGCGGGAAAGAGCTTTATTGTTGATGGGAAGCATCTTAAATCCGTCAACCAATGGTATAACAAGCAAATAGCTACAATAAAAGAGGGAAGGCCCCAAAGATTTTGGTCAAAAAAACTTGCAAACATTACAGAAAAACGCAATCGCCAAATGCGAGATGCAGTCAATAAAGCAGCAAGACTAGTAATCAATTATTGCCTACTTAATGGCATCGGTCGGATAGTCTTTGGTTGGAACAAAGGTCAAAAAGATGGTATCGATATCGGGGCAAAAAACAACCAAAAGTTCGTTCAAGTTCCTACGGCAAAACTCAAAGAACGCATCAAGCAATTATGCGAACAGTACGGGATTGAATTCATTGAAACCGAGGAAAGTTACACCTCGCAAGCATCGTTCTTAGATGATGATTTCTTGCCGACATTCGGTGCAAAACCCGAAAGCTGGAACCCATCTGGAAAGCGAGTTAAACGAGGATTATATCGCTCTGCCAATGGCAGTTTAATTAATGCTGACTGTAACGGTGCAGCCAACATTTTAAGAAAAGTAGCGGCAACTTTAGGATTATGTCTTGAAGGAGTCAGTAGCGGCGTTTTGACTACGCCCGCAAGAGTCCATTTCTGGGCTGCTTGCGAATCCCCGTCTCTTTAGAGCGGGGAGTGTCAAAATGGAATTAGTTCCGGGAAATTGAGCAAAACTTGCTCCTCATTTAATTCATCTCCCAATTTAGCTGGAGAGAAGTGTATTTGAATTGCTCGCAATCTTTCTTGATAATTGAGATTAATAATGGTTTTCAGACCATCTTCCAGGGCCTCTATATGGGCCAGGTCCGTTTCCAAATCCTGTACCTCTCCCTCGCAAGCTACAGTGAGCATTACCACCACATGACGGGTGACTGGTAAAGATAAAGGTTCGTTTCTACTAGATGAACGAGAGTTGAAATCCGGTTGGCTGGAATAACGTTCTGCAGAGTCGGTGAATAGTTCCGTGACGTAGTCCCCTGCTTCTCCTTCATCCCAGAAGACCTCCCCTTCATTAGCTGCTGCTTGCCAATAGACACTTAATTGTAACAAATTCTGGCAAACATCCGTCAGCTCTTGTCCCAACACTTCCAGATCTCCGTCGCTCTCCACCGCTCTTCTGGCGGCCTGGTTGAGAACTCCTAAGAGCGGGGCAACTTCCGCTCCCACTAAGTGGATGAAGATGCGACAGACTACGTATCTGGTTTTACCGCTGAATTGATTAAAGCGATCGCGCAAACCCATCTCTTTTTGCTACTCATTTACTAAATAGAATACATTTTCACTTTAGCGGATTTTGCCCTCTTCAATCCAGTAGGAGGGAATATAGGATAGAACAATCCAACTCTTAACTGTTAATTGTTAATTGTTTCTTGTTTATTGTTCTAGCTGTAGATTGACCTTTAGATTCCACAAATTCAGCAAATAGTTGAAAAAATCTTTCTAATCCATCCCTTTCGTCTTCAGCATAGAACAAAATAATTCTACTCCAATCTTGAGTAGAAGGTTGATTGAACTTTGCTTCAATCCAATCTTGAAATTCTTCAAATTCTTCTTCTTGTTCGCTGATAGCAAGATTGACCTGTCTTAAACCAAAAGTATAGCCATCTAAGAAAGTTTTCAAGTGGCTGAGAGAGCATTTGCCTAAATATAAAGCAGGTCTTTGTTGGATTTTATTGATTAATTCATAAAGGTCAATCATTTTACATCTCAATCATCGGTTAATCTGGAGCGAGCCATATTAGTTGTTAAAATACTATCAACCTTAAACCATATTTATAAGGATTTGAAAGTTTTTGACATGACATTTGGTGGCCACTCATGAAAAAACGGAAAACACCGTCTCACTGGTTACTGGTCACTGGTCACTGAAAAGCGGACTTGTAGGTTGGGTTGAGGCAACGAAACCCAACAAGCCCAAATGTTTCTGTTGGGTTTCGCTATCGGGAGACCCAACCTACTAAAATCAACTATCAACTCGACTTTATATCGATAGAGAAGCCAAATTTTCTCTGAGCAAGCCCTACCTATTTCCTATTATATCGATAGTTGGTTATATAATTGTAGGATTGGCATTAGCGATAGATGTTGTGGTGGGCAATGCCCACCCTACGGCGGAAACTCTATCAACTATCAACTCTCAACTCGACTTTATATCGATAGAGAAGCCAAGTTTTCTCTGAGCAATAATACCTATTTATTTTATATCGATAGTTGGTTATATAATTGTAGGGTTGGCATTAGCGATAGATGTTGTGGTGGGCAATGCCCACCCTACGGCGGAAACTCTATCAACTCGACAATCATCTTAAAATTGACAACAAGCTAAAAACCAAGAGTAACAAGGCTCAAGAAAGTTTCTGCCATAATAGCCCAGACATTCGTCAATTGTTAAATTTTGAATTTTGAATTTTGAATTTTGAATTCGACCGAAGGAGCTATCCACTATCCACTATCCACTATCAACTATCCACTATCCACTAGAATAAACCTAGGGTTCAACAATGGCCCCCAGGAATAAAATACTGCCGGTATTCCTATCCCTAATAGCGCAGAAAAAGGGGCGATCGACAACCATAGTAAACGGTTCCACAGCAATACCAACAGAAGTAGCGCGAATCTGAACTGAAGTAACTCCAGCTGCCTCCGTTCCTTCTTCATTTACTTCTAAAAATGTCTTGTGTTTCACCCCATTCACATACACGGAACGGGAACTCATAGCGCTAAAATTAGCTTCAGCAGGATTGAATGCAGTTGTCATCCCCAAACTTTGCAGAGCATGGTTTAATTGTACTTCATACTCTAATTTAAATCGAGGGATTTGTACTAAACCATCTCTCTTACTAAAGCGCTGAAGCCACTGCTGCCAATTTTCTGGATTTAACTCTTGAGTAAAAGCAGCTAAATTACTGTTTTCTCGAGGTAAGAAAATATCCATCACCAGCTTTTTTTCCTTGCCGTAGGGCAAGCTAACTGCTTGAAACTGCTCGTTTTCGTAGTAGCTATATTCCCCACGTCGGGTCATCATGGGTTGTTGCTTTACCTTCCCATTTGCTAAATAAAAAGGCTGCTCTACAGTATTATCCTTATCAAACTTATCAGTCCAATTGCCTTTAAAATAAATGGCATTAATTAAATAGAGTACGTCCCTAGGTGTAATTTGCTCTACAATTTCCTCTATTTTCCCCGCCGTATTAGCTTTCACCCAGCGGTTAATAGTATCCTTGGCACTAGCTTGAGTAAAGTCTAATTCTGTCACCTTAGCATCATAGAACTTTTTGCTTTCTTGCTGAAATTTCTCTTTTAAAGGAAAGTCTTGTCTCAACCACAGGGAGTTGGCAATAGCCAGCTTTACAGACTTATCGCTGCCCACCAAGTGAAGGCGCAAAGCTTCAAAAGCCTGATTAATTTCTTCCCGGTTCATTTCTCCTGGCAATTGCAGGGTTTGACCCATTTCTGTGGCGGTAGTCCCTTCCGCTCCATTGTAAGTCATGGCTAGGGCCAAGGCGACGCTGGTAGGAGAGATAAATAGGTTCTCCTCTGGTTGCTTATGGGCCAGGTGAGTAAAGAGATGGAAAGCAAATTTAGTATTGCTATCAATCAAGGGATTGGTATTGAGATTGGCACGAGGATTCATAGCGATGGTTTCTGTTACTGCAGATTCTTCCCGATCCGGTGCTGACGACCGGGGATTAAATGCACCCAGTTTCCGATTTTGTAATAGTGCCACAGTGAGGATTAACACCAGGATACCTGCCAGGGCAAAAATAGTTTTCTTATTCATCCTATTTCTTCTTTGAGATTTTCATTCATTTCTCCATTATGGCTTTTGCCAGAGGACTGCTATAACTGATAACTGTGCGGGCGGGCGCAGGTCTGTGGGCCCCTACATTGTTTACTGGGGTTGAAAGCAGGATTGAGACAGGAGGAAACAAAACATGACTTTGGCAGAAATTATCGAAAAAGGCGGCATCGCCATTTGGCCTTTATTATTTCTCTCCATCCTGGCTCTGGGGACGATTATGGAACGTTTGTGGTTTTGGTTGGTAGTGTCTTTGAAAGAGAGAGAGGTGATTAACAAAGTGCTGAGGGCAGCAGTTGGCAATTGGGATGTGGTGGAGCAAGTTGCGCGATCGCACCGAGGACATCCCATGGGCAGTTTTCTCCACGCTCCCTTACGACTGACCAATCCGGAACCGGAAGTATTTCATCTTGCTTTAGAAGCTGCAGCAGAGGACGAGTTAGCTTTAATGCGTCGGGGAGATAAAGTATTAGAAGCAATCATTGCTCTTGCTCCTTTATTGGGATTATTAGGTACTGTTTTAGGCTTAATTAGTTCTTTGGGTTCAATTCAAATTAGCGATATAGGAACTGCTTCCACTTCTGGAGTAACTCAAGGTATTGGGGAATCCCTGATTTCTACTGCAGCGGGACTAGTGGTAGCCATTGTCAGTTTAGTTTTCTATCGCATTTTCCAAGCTTTGTGGTTCAATCAAGTGCGAATTTTCCGCAGAATAGGCAGTGAATTAGAACTAATATATCGCCAGAGATGGTTGGATATAATGGAAGTAGTAGAAGATAAGAAAAATAATGAATAAACCTANANANACACACACACACTACTACTACTACTACTACTACTACTACTACTACTACTACTACTACTACTACTAC
>JH610615.1 GCA_000252485.1 Prochloron didemni P4-Papua_New_Guinea
ATATAACCTAGATTTATAATATCAAAAAGGAGAAAAAGAAATGAAATCTGCTAGGAGAAATTCTGCTTCAGGACTGCCAGCCCGTCCCTTAAAATTGTGGCAAGATAGCGCGATTGGTAGAACGGAAGAAGCGAGAATTGAAATTATTCCCCTGATTGACGTTATTTTTTGCATTCTCGTATTTTTTATCTTAGCTGCAGTAGGGGTTACGCGCCAACAGGGCATTGAGCTAAATTTACCCAAAGCTACCACATCTAATTCTAAATTAGAGCAGATGTTAGTAGTGAGTTTAGATGATGATGCCAACGTTTATGTAGAAGACAAACAAGTCTTTACTAGAGATAGATTGTTTCGCCAAGTTGGCCAATATTTAATTGCCAACCCTAATGGTATAATTGCCTTGAATGCTTCGGGAAAAGTTGATTATAAAGAAGTGGTAGAATTGTTGGATGTGCTGAGATTGGTGGGAGGCGATCGCGTTTCTTTAGCTACTTCACCCGGATTATCTGATCGCTCTGTGTTCTTAAATCTCAACTTAGATAAAGAAAAGCCCAAACCGGCAGTTAAGGCTCCTCTTCCCCAAGTTTCTCCTACACCTTCTGCTGCACCTAATAATCAAACAACACCAACACCCAAACCTTGAATTAATTCTTTTGTAGGGTGGGCATCGCCCACCACAAGGTCTTTTGTAGGGTGGGCATTGCCCACCACAAGCCATCATCTAGATAGTCAAAATTATTTGATTTAGTTTAATAAATAAGTATTGGGAACCTCCAGATTATTTCATCGGAAATCATTTAACCACAGATGAACGCAGATGAACGCAGATGAATACAGATAAGTTTACGGTAGGATAAAGGAGCGCCATCGCTCGTTCTTCTGTAGGGTGGGCATCGCCCACCACAAGCCATTATCTAGATAGTCAAGAGTTGTAATTGGGTGCGCGACTATCTGGAAACTAACTCTAATGTAGAAGAGAGCGATCAGCTTCGCTGGCGCTGCGCGATCCCGCAGGGATCTGCGGAGCAGCACGCGCAGGGATTTGCTCCGCAGCACGCACTCTTTGTGATGACATGAATTAAGCAAATAACATCCAATTATCTCAGCGGAAATCATTGTGGCACAGGCATCTTGCCTGTGAGTTCCTTAGCAGTTAAAACTAGCAAAATCCCACAGCTCTTTGTGATGACATTAATTAAGCAAATAATATCAAATTATTGCAGCGGAAATCATTGTGGCACAGGCAAGATGCCTGTGAGTAGATTGTAGGTTGGGTCTCCCGATAGCGAAACCCAACAGCAAGGGTTGTTGTGTTGGGTTTCGTGACCTCAACCCAACCTACGAACTCTTCTTTCTAAGTTCATCCAGTTTCATTTGCAAGAGAATAAGCTCACTTTTTTGCTTGACTTCCTCTCTTTGCTCTGGAGTCATTTTTTCTTTTAGAATCTTGAAAGACTTGGCCATTATAATAATCCTTCCCTTTTGAATTATTCTATCCGTGCTATTATAGCAAATAAACCTTAGAAAAATAAATTCAAGAGGTAATTGTACAATGGATAAGATAGAACTTTATCGCCATGTCATTCAGTCTTTTTTGACCGCTTATGCTTCTATCCCCATCGCCAATGGTTCTATTGATTGCTACACGGTTTTTGATACCAAACAAGACCGTTACCTGGTAATGAATATTGGATGGGATGGCGATCGACGAGTTTATGGTTCTGTTTTACATTTGGATATTAGAGAGGGAAAGATTTGGATTGAACAGAATATGACGGAAGTAAGAATTGCTCAAGAACTTGTGGAGCGAGGAGTGGCAAAGGAGAATATTGTATTAGGATTTCACCCTCCTGAAATGCGCCAATATACAGACTATGCTGCTATTTAACCGCAGATGAAGTCACAGGCAAGATGAAGTCACAGGCAAGATGCCTGTGCCACGATGGTTTCTAGATTGGGGAAACTTCTATGTTAAAAG
>JH610616.1 GCA_000252485.1 Prochloron didemni P4-Papua_New_Guinea
AGGGGGGATCAAGGGGGGATAGGGGAGGGGGTTTTTCCTTATCGCCCCCAAACAAAACTTCTAATATAAATTCGCTACAAATAGTTTATTGCATCGTAGTATAGATTGAGGTTATCCCCTGGGTTGAGAAACCGGGAATATGAGTCAAGATTTCAGGATTAATCCTTAAAATAATAGGAGAAACCCGGCGAATTGGCTGAAATCCAATCCACTAGAACTCTGTGGTTGAGATAAAGTTTCTTGCCATTGAAGCTCGCTTTCAATATCTTCAATTAACTGTTTAGCCAGTTCCTCTTGAATATGCCCGTGGCACAGGCATCTTGCCTGTGATAAACGAAGGGCTTTCTCCAAAGCTTTTAGTAATTGTAGGTTGGGTTAAGCGATAGCGAAACCCTTCGGCAACGCCCAACACCAAATCTTTTGGCTGTTGCCAGCTATGGGAGAATTACCTACTTTCCGCACTTCCTACTATAGCACAAAGTACTACCCCAATCTTGTCAGATTTAGTTTTGGATTTAAAATCAGTTTTTCCTGAAAATGTGAAGTAATATGAATTATAAAAAGCTTTGCTACTTGTCTCTACTGTCTTGACTCACTCATCATAACCTAACACCTCCGCTTCAATTTCTTCTACAGAAGGTAGACTAGACTTGAGATTATCGGGGAGAGATTGAGTTAGCTGATACTCGGAAACACCGATTGGCTTATGCACGTCGCTAAGGGCATATTCCGCTACTAACTTATCCTTATGCTTGCATAGCAAAATACCGATTGTGGGTTCATCTTTCTTATTTTTCATGGATTCATCCACAGCCTTAAGATAAAAGTTTAATTTACCTGCGTGTTCCGGCTCAAATTCCCCTGTTTTTAACTCTATTACCACGTAACAATGAAGACGAGTATGATAGAAAAGCAAGTCAAGATAAAAATCTCTCTCTCCTACCTGTATGGGTACTTGTCTCCCCATATAAGCGAATCCCGCTCCTAATTCTAATAAAAACTTAGTAATATGTTCAATTAAGCCCGATTCTAACTCTCGCTCGTTATAATCTTTAGAAAGAGTGAGAAAATCAAACACATAAGGGTCTTTAATTGTCTGCTGGGCTAAATCTGACTGAGGAGTAGGTAAAGTTTGAGAAAAGTCACTAACTGCCTTCCCTTCCCGTTGCCACAAACCACTTTCTATCTGATGGACTAAAACACTCCGACTCCAATTATAATTGATAGTATTTTCCGCATAATAGAAGGCTTCATCAAGACTTTTACACTTGGAAATAATAGCGATATTATGCCCCCAAGGAATATTAAAAATTTGATACAGCGGAGATTTTTGAATTTGGTCAACAGCTTGTTGGCTAATTGGAAGATTAGCTGAATAAAATTGATACCATTGCCTAATGTACTTGAGATTGCTCACAGAAAAACCCTTGATTTCTGGAAACTCTGCCATTAAATCTCCGCTCAATTGTTTGAGAAAACCATCTCCCCAACTAGTATTGTTCTGTTTCGCAACAATATCTGCTCCCAATTCCCAATAAAATAGTAATAATTCTCTATTAACCGCTACTACAGCTTTTAATTGTGCTTGCCGAATTTTAGTTTTTAGTGAAACCAACCAATCTTTATAGTCAGAAGAGTTAGTTAGATTGTTTTTATCCCGATCGCTATTCATTATTAGTCCACCATGAACAATGAACAATTTTATTATAGCAAAGTTTATAGTTTTTCCGTGCAGTCTGCCTTACTCTTTCAGGCAACTTAGCAAAACATTTGATAAAGTCATCCGTTAGCTCTGATTTCATAGTTCATCGAAACCCATTACTCTGGTTTTTCCTTGTTGAGAATCATCCAATGCTTTAGCCGCTAATTCTTC
The DNA here is from genome assembly GCA_000252485.1 of Prochloron didemni P4-Papua_New_Guinea. GTDB lineage: Bacteria > Cyanobacteriota > Cyanobacteriia > Cyanobacteriales > Prochloraceae > Prochloron > Prochloron didemni. The sequence goes on from JH610616.1 coordinate 1,874, forward strand.
TAAAATAGAACTCTGTGGTTGAGATAAAGTTTCTTGCCATTGAAGCTCGCTTTCAATATCTTAAATTAACTGTTTAGCCAGTTCCTCTTGAATATGCCCGTGGCACAGGCATCTTGCCTGTGATAAACGAAGGGCTTTCTCCAAAGCTTCTACTAATGAGTTTGTCATCATTCTTTAGAACCTCTACGATTATCAACTTCCTTGCCATCAATCATGGGATAAAAACCATCGAAAAACAAATATGTAGTATGTTCGGGCTTGGCAGGTGGAATCTTGTTGGCGGGAACTTGCCTATCACGAGAATCTAGTTTATCCTGATTAGAGTTATTTGGATTAGATTGTTCAGACATGAGCGAACCAATAGATGACACAAACCAGTATAACAACAAAGTCGCAAATCAGCCTAATACGGAGGAAATTTATCAGTACACAGAATCCCTACTCAAAACACAGGCAGAAAGCATTCATAGGCTAGATACCAAGCTCAGTGCTTTTCTTGCTTTTTGCGGTGTATTAGTTAAGTTTGCTGGCGATCTACCTGGTGCTATTAAGTTGGGAGATGCTCCGTATCTACTTTGTAACTCATGTATCGTTTTAAAGTTGTTAACGTTTGTTTTTCTTGCTACAGCAGCTTTACTACTCAGTCTTGGTTTAACCTCACGGCTCAGAGGAAGTGTTGTTAAACCAGAGGTGCTTATGGAAGATCGATGGTACTTTGTAGATAAAGAAAGATACCAATGCTATATCATCAATACTTGGATTGAAGCCCAGAAACAATATGAAATTTTGGGACTTGAAAAAAGCAAAAAATTGAATAATGCTGTTCGACTTATTTGTGCAGCTTTAATCACTCTTAGTCTTAGTACAGCAATAACCACAATTTATGAGATTCATTAACTTATAATAGTGGTTGAGATAAAGTTTGTTGCCATTGAAGCTCGTTTTCAATATCTTCAATTAACTGTTTAGCCAGTTACTCTTGAATATGCCCGTGGCACAGGCATCTTGCCTGTGATAAATTTCCGGCTTTCTCCAAAACTTCTACTAATGAGTTTGTCATCATTCTTTAGAACCTCTACGATTATCAACTTGCCCACCATCAAATCTTCGATATGTGGTATGCTCGGGCTTGGCAGGTGGAATCTTGTTGGCAGGAACTTGCCTATCACGAGAATCTAGTTTATCCTGATGAGCGTTATTTGGATTAGATTTTTCAGACATGAGCAATGAACAATCAACAATGAACAATCAACAATTTTATTATAGCAATGTATTTTGAAGTAGTATAGATTGAGGTTATCCCCTAGGTTGAGAAACCGGGAATATGAGTCAAGATTTCAGGATTAATCCTTAAAAGAATAGAAGAAACCCGGTTTCTTGGCTGAAATCGCTTTGTACAGGGAAGTGCCGCTATGAAGATCTCAAAGCGATCGCCCCCAAACAAAACTTCTAATCTAAAATAGGAAAATATTTCCTACAAATAGTTATAAGCAATTGTAGGTTGGGTTAAGCGATAGCGAAACCCAACACCAAATCTTTTGGCTTGTTGGGCGCTGCCCAGAGGGTCGCCGAAGGGTTTCGTTACCTCAACCCAACCTACGAAAAATAAACTGCCACTTGGATGAGCGGGGTTTTGTTGCCAAAGTTTATAGTTTTTCCGTGCAGTCTGTCTTACTCTTATTCAGGCAACTTAATAGTATCAAAGTATATTGGTGGGCAATGCCCACCCTACTCCAGCTTATGATTATACACCAGAACGCGATCGCAGCACGCGTAGCGCCGCTGGAGGCGATCGCGCTTTATTCTTAAAGTCCCCCTTAATAAGGGGGATTTAGGGGGTAGGTTTGATAGGGTTTCTTAGTCATGAGCTATATCTATATACCAGCCTATCAACGTGTTTACTATTGAGTTCCAGCAACCGCAGGTTGCAGTATAACTATCAACTATCCACTATCAACTATCAACTATCAACTATCAACTATCCACTATCAACTGCTATAACCCCATTTACCAATTATCCAAAGAAGAAATAATCTCATCTTCTCCTGTTGCCGCCCAGTTAGCAAAATGTCGAGCTAAGGGCGGCGAAAACAACAAAGTGCTGTTAAAACCGGAAAAAATATAGATGCCCAGTTCGTTGGAGATGGCCCCCACTAAAGGACTACTATTTTTACCAAAAGCCACCACACAATTGTGCCAAGTTCCTGGTAGATTCGCGACAGCAGGCAAAATCCTGCCCACTCCCTCTCTGATTCTTCTTTCACTCACTGCTGGGTCCATACGAGCATTGACATCTGTAATCACCTGACTTATTTGACCTAAGCGCAAATGTCCGTCTCGAAACTGAATCGCTCCCACATCCAGAATTGCCGGTACTATTTCCCGTCCCGGTTCGTCCCACAAAGACTCCAGCTCTCCCCCTTCTCCTTCTAAACTAAATCTTTGCTGCACTGCTGGCATCACCAGAGTTCTGAACTTTAAATCTACTGGAGGAGTAACGATTATCTGAGCCTGGGTAAAATAGAGCGGAATGGTAATGCCCGAGTTTTTGAGTAAAGCGCGAGATAAACCCCCAGCACAAATTACCGTATTCGCAGCGCTATAAGTAGATTCTTTCGTTCTCACTCCTTCAACTCTGGTTCCCTTTCGCACTAGTTCTACTACTTCCCCGATGCCCATCTCCCCCCCAGCACGACATAAGGCTTGGTGATAAGCGAAAGTAGTTTTGAGGGGATGAATGTGACCGTGGGGCAGTTGAAGAACCCCTGAAATAGCCTGAGGATTCAGCAGTGGTTCCAGTTGGCAAGCGGACTCTACTCCTAACAAGCGGGGTTTAATAGCTAATTTGCTGCAGTTAGCTGCTACAGATTCCGGGTTATCTCGTTTGTCAATAGTTAAGATTAAATCTACCTCTCGAAACTCCGTATCAGCAGCTAATTCCTCAGATAAATGGCGATGATACTCAATGCCTTCTTCACACAATTGATTGGTGAGGGGAGAATTGCCAGACCAATAGGGTATTCCTCCGTAACTGTATCGGGTACTATTATGGAGAGTGGCATCTTTTTCTAACAACAGGACAGTAAAGCCTTGTTTCCTCAATTCATAAGCTAACGCTGCCCCAGTAAATCCACCGCCTACTACCAGCCAATCATATGTTGTCATCAACTATATCGCTATTAACTATCCACTATCTATTATAAATAACCGGTGTCAGAAAATAAACCAGAGGCAGTCAGCCTATCCCAACAACCAACAACCAACAACCAACAACCAATAATTCAATTCAATCCTTGGACTATCCTCGTGATAGTCATCGCTGTACTTATAGCTACTCCGATCCTCTTCGTTCTCAGCAGTATCTTCTCCGACTCCAAAGAGGTGTGGAGTCATTTAGCTGCCACTGTCTTACCAGGTTATTTAATTAATTCTTGTTGGTTAATGGTGGGAGTGGGGACGGGAGTCTTTATTCTGGGTGTGGGTACTGCATGGCTGGTGACTGCCTGTCGCTTTCGGACTAGCAAAATATTTCAATGGGCCCTTTTATTGCCTATGGCAGCTCCGGCTTATCTCCTGGCCTATACTTATACGGATTTGCTGGAATATTTCGGTCCCGTGCAAACTGTACTGCGGGATATCTTTGGCTGGACCAGCGTTCGAGATTATTGGTTTCCCAATATTCGTTCTTTGTGGGGGGCGATCGCCATGTTAGTGCTGGTTCTCTACCCTTACGTTTACCTCCTCACCAGGGTAGCTTTTTTAGAACAATCCGCTCGCACCATAGAAGCCAGTCGTTCCCTCGGTTGCGGTCCCTGGCGCAGTTTTTTTACCCTTGCCCTCCCTTTAGCCAGACCTGCCATTATTTCCGGTATTGCCCTTGCCCTGATGGAAACTCTCAGCGACTTCGGGACGGTAGAATATTTTGGGGTCAGTACTTTCACTACTGGTATTTATCGCACTTGGTTTGGTCGAGACGAACGGGTAGCAGCAGCCCAGTTAGCAGCAGTTTTGACCTTATTTGTCTTCGCTTTAATTCTCTTAGAAAGATGGTCTCGCCGTCAATCTCGCTATTATCAAACTGGCAATAATTATCAAGCTCCTCCTCAATACAAGCTAACCGGAATCAGAGCCATAGGAGCCATTTTAGCTTGTTTCTTCCCCCTGAGTTTGGGTTTTCTGGTTCCCGGTTCCAGACTGTTATATCTGACAATTGAATACGCAGAAGATACTTTAGACGATAAGTTTTGGGAACTGGCCAACCACAGTTTTATTCTAGCTATAATTACCGCAGTTGTAGCGATGGCTATCGCCCTGATCATGGCTTACGGACAGAGACTTTCTCCCACTCCTCTCATGAGTTTGGGAGTGCGAATCGCCGCTATGGGCTATGCCATCCCCGGTTCCGTCATTGCTGTAGGAGTAATGATTCCTATGGGTAGGTTAGATAATGCGATCGATGGCTGGATGACCAGTTATTTTGGCATTAGTACTGGGTTGCTTTTATCAGGGACTATTACCGCTTTAATTTTTGCTTATTTAGTGCGCTTTATGGCCGTTTCTTTCGGTGCGGTAGAGTCCAGTTTAGGTAAGATTAAACCCAGTTTAGACGATGCGGCTCGCAGTTTGGGTCACGGTGCAGCTAGCACTTTAGTTAAAGTCCACGCACCCCTAATGTGGGGAGGGTTGCTGACAGCATCTATGTTAGTATTTGTAGATGTAATGAAGGAATTACCTGCTACTTTGGTGATTCGTCCTTTTAATTTCGATACTCTCGCTATTAGGGTCTATCAATATGCTTCTGACGAAAGATTGATTGAAGCTTCCGCTCCCGCTTTGGCTATTGTTTTAGTAGGAATTATTCCCGTGATTTTCTTGAGTTTGAAGATTAATAAGAGGTGAGTTATTTGTTGTTGGTTGTTGGTTATTTGTTGTTGGTTGTTGGTTGTTGGTTGTTTGTTGTTGGTTGTTTGTTGTTGGTTGTTTGTTGTTTGTTGTTTGTTGTTCGCGAACAGTAAAACAAATTAATCCTAACTCAAATTTCAAGCTCTTGTTTTATATTAAATCTGAAAAAGAATGCTACAGATAAAATAATGTTATAAGAATTTGTAGTTATATCAAATCTGAAAATGGTTGCTACAGATATAGCAGGAAGTAAAATCATATTATTCAGCGAAGAAACCGGGTTTCTCCCATTATTTTAGGGAATAGGCCGAAATTTTCCTAAGAAACCCGGTTTCTAACCCCAACCATTAGTCTAAATCTAGACTACTATTTTAGCTGTGCCAAGCCTACATGATTATATCTGTAGCCAACATTTTTGGATTTCATATTATAAACAATTGTAGGTTGGGTTTCCCGATAGCGAAACCCTTCGACTACCCAACACAAACGTTCTGGCTGTTGGGTTTCGTGACCTCAACCCAACCTACAATATAATCTCTAAATGAATTTTGAATTTTGAATTTTGAATTTTGAATTGCGCGTAGCGCTATAGCACTTCTTGCTGGGGATAAATTGCCATTAAAGAGCCATCATGACTGTAAACTTCTATGTTTATCCCAGTGAGAAGGCTAATCTGTTGTAAAGCGTCTTCAATACTAGAGATATGGGCTCTCAGTTGCTGCTGGATATCTCTATTTCCATCAACTTGAGCCTGGACTTCTAGTTGCCAAATTTTCCTCATATAACTAGAAGAAAGAAAAACTTTCATCTTATTATCCTCCAGCTTATATTCACAAATCTTGGTTTCCCTGGTGCAAAGTTCTTCTAAACTTAATTTTGCTTGTTCTTGTTTGAGATAAATTTGTAATTGAGCTTGAGCTAATCGAAGAGCTTGACCATAATTTTCTCTTAGGGATTGAATACGATTATATTGAATGCTAGATTCGGGAATCTGGGCTAAAGAGTTCAAGGAATTACGCCAATTTTCTACTGCTTCTTGCCATTTATTTTTTGCTGCGGCATTTTTCGCTTGTTCGGCCCAAGAAATTGCTTTTTCATAAGCGGATATGGCAATTTCTTCCTGATTTTTCCATTCTCGGGCGGCAGCTAAGTTGTTGGTCCAAATAGGCTTTAGTTCTTTCACTTGTTCTTGGGCAGTAGTATTAGGAGGAATCTCTTCTAACTGTTTAATAGCTGCTTCCCAGATAAATTGAACTGATTTCCAATTAGCTGCGGACTGAGCTACACCCTGACGGGCTTGAGCAATTCTAGCTTTTTCTCTGGCTCCTATTAGTATTCTCTCTGCTTTTTGCTCTTGCTGTAAAAAGCGCTCGCTCTCTATTAAATTACTTTCATAGATAGTTATTTTCTCTTTTATCCAAGCAGACCACTGGCTATCATCTGGTAATTGTTGTAAAAGAGCGATCGCCTCTCGCCACAAACCCACAATTTTTTGCCACTGCTCTGGTTTCAGGGGCGGATTTTCAGATAGATTAGTTGCTTTTGTTGCTTTTTCTAGAGACTGTAAGAGCAAATCTAAACTCAACTGGCGAACTCCATAAGTTTCCAGCAGTTTTTTTGCTTCAGGGCGATATTTGGACCAAGTCCCAATAGAATCTAAAATCTCAATTGAGGAATTTAGTTGTTGTTGAGCTGCTATAATTTCTGCTTGAGATTCATTTTCATGCTCAAATATTTGTGTAGAAAACTCAGCTAATTGCTCCGCTTCCTTCAGAAGAGGACAATCCCCAATAACACAAGGACGAGTAAGTAAATAAATAGTACCGGAGAGTGTAACCAAGCTAATAGTGGCAACTGTTACAGGCCAAAAATAGTTGCTTTTTGACTTTTTCTTATTCTCGTGATTATTCTTATTATCCTTATTATCCTTATTCATAAGCCAAAATTCATCAACAACCAACAACAAACTATGATTGAATGAATACTATAATTGAAAACAACCAACAACAAACAACCAACAACCAACAACAAACAACAAATAACAAACAACCAACAACAAACAACCAACAACAAACTATGATTGAATGAATACTATGATTTAGAGAGACGTTGAACGGCCTGTCCTCCTAAAAGGCGATCTGTATCAGCTAATAAAGCGGGTATTTTATCTTGATGAGGACTGTTAGCTAAACATTTACTCAAATCTAAACTAGTAACTCCATCAGCTTTTGCACCGGGAAACCAATGACCGCCATTACCCAATAAGTTATAGCGCATTTTGGCATATTCCAGCATATCGTAGGCGATCGCCAAGTTTCTCAGCCAGAGAATCACTGGTATATTCACATTCCCAGGAGTGTCTTCGGGTTTGGGCAAACCAACCTGCCAAGTGCGAAACCAATCGGACCCCAAACGGGCGATCGCTTCCCTTTCCAAACTTTCTAAAATGGGCGGTAAAATCACATTGGCTTCATCTAAAAGAGGCAATACTTTCAAATGTTCGTCAAAATCCGTCGGTCGTGCAGCCCCTAAACTGAGAGTATGAACTTGGGGATGACTGAGACAAAATAAGTCATTGAACACCATGGGACTCAAAGGCTGACACAACTGGACTAATTTTGGTGGCGGTTGGTAGAGTTTTCCTCCTTTATCGGCAGGACTAATAATAAAAACTCCTAAATCGTATTTTTGAGCTACTTCAATAGCAGGCCAATTCAATTGATTAATCCAGTACCAATGAAGATTGACGTAATCAAATTCATTAGTTTCAATAGTCTTGATAATTATATCCGTCGGTCCGTGAGTAGAGAAGCCAATAAAGCGAACTTTTCCCTGTGCTTGGAGTTTTTTCGCTTCATCCAAACAGCCCCCCGGCCTAATACTCAAATCTAATGTTTCTTGATTATTAATGCCGTGGAGTCCCAGCAAGTCCACATAGTCCAGTTTGAGGAAAGAGAGAGACTGATTGAATTGTCGTCTAAACTCCTTTGGATCTGATTTGGGGGTGACTTTTGTTTGAACAATTAACTTGTGGCGAGGTAAAGTGGGCATAACTTGACCCAGTTGCATTTCCGATGTCCCATAACCCCGCGCAGTTTCAATATGATTAATTCCTAAATCGAAAGCGCGGTGAATAGTTCCGGACAAATTGCGCTGATTTTTCTCGGGAATTTCCGAAACTGGTAGATCTTGCCATTTGTATTGGTATCTCATTCCCCCGCAGGAGAAAACTGGCATTTGTAATTCTGTGCGACCAAAACGGCGATATTTCATCTTTATATCAAAGAGAGAGGGAAGACGATCAACTGTAGAGACATTGGTCACAACGTCTCTCGACCGAATCTTAAAATTGACAACAAGCTAAAAACCAAGAGGAATAAGGCGAGTCAAGTGTGGGGCATAATAGCCCAGATGTTCATCAATTCAAACATTTTGAATTTTGAAGAAAGAATTTTGAATTATCCGTCAGGAGCTATCAACTGTCAACTGCTCTAGAAGAAATTAAGCTAGAATCTGCTGGCAGTTTCGATTCTCTTGTCGTCAGCACCCCGCGCCGGAA
>JH610617.1 GCA_000252485.1 Prochloron didemni P4-Papua_New_Guinea
GGTTGACCTTTTCCCGAGAAGTATCATGAGAATCTAGGAGTAGAGAGATGGAACAATCTAAATTGGTAGGTCTGGCGATCGCCAGTTTGACCAGTCTAACCTGCCTGAGTGCGATCGCCCAACCAGCAACAGCTCAAGCAGCATATGGCAGTTATATGGGAGTCGGCGCTACATTCAGCGTCACCTCAGACGATCAAGACCAAGGACAGCAAATTGGGGGTTTAGTTGCCCTCCGTTATAAACTGCTGGAACTACCCTTATCGGTGCGCACCCAAGCCTTTATCGGTGCTGATACTGCTATTGTACCCAGTATTTCCTACGATTTTCCCCTCAACTGGCAAACTGATGCTTATTTAGGATTAGGAGTATCTTTCGCCGATGGGGATACCCCTTCCCCAGTAGGCAACAAAACTAGTTTTGTCATTCAACCAGGTCTGGATTATGCAATTCCCGAGAGCAATACGGTTGTTTTTGGCAACGCGATATTTGCTTTTGATGCTTATAGAGATGGTGGTGGAACTGCCATATCCATCCAAGGTGGAGTGGGATTGAGATTCTAGAACAGATTCAAATTTCTGGGGCGCACGGCTGTGCGCCCCTACGAAGTTGATTGTTTTCCTCTATACTGCATATGGGACATTCAGTAAATTTGCCCTGAAAACTTTGCAATCTAACAATTATTATTGGATTGAATCAGTAATATTGCCCATGCCTGTCTAAGCCAAAATGCTGAATTAATAGTAACTCTTTCCATGAGTGGGCTTCCCTCTCCAATCCTCTCCAATTAAAAAGCTTTCTTGCAAATCACTCGCTCTTAGCTCTATTAAGTGTTAAAATCTAGGAAAAAGCAATCATGTCCAAATTCTAGGGGCTCGTTTGGTACTTTTCGGTTAACTCCGATAGATCGGGGACAATCAACTAAACCCACTCCTACAGAACCCTTAGGGTTACACAACGCGCTTACATCAGGATTTGCACCAAGTCCTTGCGTCTGTACAAAAACTTTCTAGGAGAGGTAAGACAGTACTAACAAAACAATACCCACTCGAAACAAAGGTAATACAAACCTTTGATTTCTTTAGGATAAGGGTTAACTGCCATTACGAAATCAGAAATTTTTATGAGTAATTCCCCGCAAGTTCGCTATGTATTGGTCATCGAAGAAGCAAAATATAGTCGCACTATTGATCTAGTACAATCTACTTATTCAATAGGACGGCATTCGAGCAATTCAATTGTGCTTAATTCTAAGCAAGTTTCTCGCAAACACGCTACTTTAACGAGAAAAAAAGATAGGGACGATAATGATGGTTTTTGGATAATTGATGGAGATGACCAGGGAAATAGAAGTAATAATGGTATATATATAAATGGTCAAAGAAAATTAGAACAAGAATTAAAACAGGGCGATGTTGTAAAATTGGGGGGCGAAGTAAAGATTACCTATCATATAATGGAAGATAGCATTGATGTTTTTGGCAACAATACTGAATTAACGGAAGTGTCTAATTCAAATGAAGATGAAAATGAAACAGATACCAATGATTTAGCTTCATTTCCAGAATCAATGCCAAATCCGATTGTGGAAATGGATATAAAAGGAAGAATAATCTATTTAAATCCAGCAGCTAAACTGAAGTTTCAAAATATAGAGGAAGCAAATAAAAAGCATCCGCTGATAGCAGGATTACTTAATCCGGAAATATATAGAGACGATCAATTATTTGATCGGGAAATAAAAATAGGAGAAGAAGTATTAGAGCAATACGTCCACTATCTGCCGGAACAACAGCTTCTCAGAAGTTATCTTTTTGAAATAACTGATCGCAAGCGCTCCCAAGAAAGACTGGAGTACCTAGCCTATCACGATCTGGTGACAGATTTACCCAACCGACAGTATTTTCAGGAACAACTAGCTGCAGCCCTAGCCAATGCAGCACCTCAAAATATTATGGCAGTGTTGTTTATGAAGTTAGATGGCTGTCAAAACATTGACGATACTTTAGGCTATGAGATGGGCGATCGCCTGTTAAAAGCTTTCGCCCAACGCTTGGGCTCCTGCATATCAGCTGAGGATTTAGTTGGTCGTTGGGGAAGTAATGAATTTACGGTGTTGCTGCGGTCAATTAAAAGTGCAGAAGAACCAGGAAAGGTGAGTCAAAAAATTATTGATTCCTTAGATCAACCTTTCGCCATTGATAATTATAAACTAAAGACCAACATCAGAATTGGCATTGCTCTCTATCCTCAAAATGGTGAAGATGAGGACAGTCTGATAAGAAATGCAGATGCTGCTTTATGCAACAGTCAGGAACAAGGTGGCAATAGCTATTGTTTTTACAGTCAAAAAAGCAATCTTCAGGCATCAACTTGGTTGGAGATGTCTAATTTGTTGGAGAATGCTTTAGAGCGCAAGGAGTTTGTACTTCACTATCTGCCGGAAATAAACGCTAGAACTGGAGCTACTTACGGGGTAGAAGCACTTCTGCGCTGGGAAAATAGCCAACTAGGGTTAGTCAATCCTGACAAATTTATCCCCGTAGCGGAGCAAAATGGTTCCATCGTTCCTATGGGGGAGTGGGTGCTGCAAACTGCCTGCGCTCAAAGTAAAGCTTGGCAAGACCAAGGTTTGCCCCCTATCAGAATGGCAGTCAACCTCTCCTGGAGACAGTTCAAAGATAAGAATATAGTGGCAGTTGTGTCTAAGGTTTTGTCTGAGACAGGATTGGCTCCCAATTTATTAGAACTGGAAATTACGGAAACAACTCTGATGCAAGATCCATCCTCAGCCCTCAAGACGATGCACGACTTACAAAGGATGGGAGTTAACATGACCATAGACGACTTTGGCATCGGCTATTCTTCTCTGGCCTATCTGAGAAAATTTAACTTTAATGTGCTGAAAATTGATCGCTTTTTGGTGCAGTTCGCCAAACATGACCCTCGGGATCTTGCTTTTATGTCGGCGCTAGTTTCTTTAGGACAGTGCTTGAATCTCCGAGTGGTGGCCAAAGGGATAGAAACTCAAGAGCAAATGACATTATTGCGCAGTCTCCAATGCGAGGAAATGCAAGGTTACTTTTTCAGCAAACCCTTGACTGCAGAAGAAGCAACTACGTTTTTAAGTATACATTCCACTATCACAACTATCAATATGCGATCGGCATAGGTTATAGCAGTTGATAGCTCCTTCGGTCGAATTCAAAATTCAAAATTCAAAATTCAAAATTCAAAAGTCCAAGGAACGCTATCAATAATTACAACAGTAGTTAGGTTCTATAATAGGGAAACCTCTTAATTTCACTCAACAATGCCTAGCTCTTTCCCTTCTCTTTCAGCAGGCTCTATCCTAGATAATCGCTATCAAATTGTCCGCTCCTTAGGGCGGGGTGGTTTCGGCTGTACCTACCTGGCCACAGATACCCATCAACAGCAAGATTGCGTCTTAAAGCAATTTGCACCTCAAGTACAAGATGAGGGGGTGTTACGCAAAGCCAAAGAATTGTTTCGGCGAGAAGCGGGAATGCTTAAAAGACTCAAACACGAGCGCATTCCTAGTTTCCACCAACTATTGGAAGTTAATCTGGAAGGAAATAACTCTCTCTTTTTAGTACAAGACTATATAGATGGTAAAAGTTACTACGAGCTTTTAATGAGTCGTAAGGGTTTTAATGAGGTAGAAGTTAGACAACTGCTATTAAATATTCTGCCCATTCTAGAATATATCCACGGTAAAAAGATGATTCACCGGGATATCTCGCCGGATAATTTGATTCGACGTAATAGTGACGGGATGCCAGTTTTAATTGACTTTGGTTGTGTTAAACTAGCCCAAACTGCTTTATTGGGATTTTCAGGGCAGCCCATGGCCACTAAAATTGGCAAGCAGGGCTATTCTCCAGACGAGCAACTTCTTTCTGGACAAGTTTATCCTAACAGCGACCTCTATGCCTTGGCAGTGACCGCGATTGTTTTGCTCACCGGTAAGCAGCCAGATGATTTATACGATAATTACCATGGAACTTGGAACTGGCAAAAAAAGGCCAGGGTTAGTTCCGATTTAGAAGCTATCTTGAAGAAAATGCTGGCTCGGCAACCAGGCGATCGCTATCAAAAAGCTCGGGATGTGACTCAAGCTCTCAACTATAGTAACGTTTCTAGCAATGCTACTGTCAATATTTCTAGCAATAGTAATGTCAATTCTTCTAACAATACTGCTACGACTGCAATACCTACCCAAGTTATAAATGTTCCCTCTCAAGGAAATTTTACTCTCAGTCAGTTTCCCAGAAGTCTTAAATTTGGTTTATTGGGGGCGATCGCTCTTTTAGGAATCATGGCGATCGGTTTGGCTTTGGTTAATAATCTACATCCGAAAATAGATTCTGACGACCCAAAACAACCTCTTTCTTCTGTGGAGGACAATAAACAAAAAATAATTTATCAGCGAGTTACAGATTTGCAAATTAATCATGGGGTTTTTTATGAGGAAGTAGATACTTTGTTTTATACCAAGTACCCAGCATTGAAAGGGAGCCAATTATCCGATTCCCCGGAAGATAAGCAGTTTCGTCAGGAATGGTATAGTATAGCTGAGGATTTATTGGAGGAAAAAGAAAGTAAAAATACTATTATTAATAGGAATTAATCGAATTAATTGAGTTACACTATGCTACAATAGTTTATTGAATTTATTCCATCGTAGGTTGGGTCTCGCTCACGAAACCCTTCGACTTCGCTCAGGGCAAGCGCTCAGGGCAAGCCCAACAGCCAGCCAGTAAGTTAATTAGGACTATTGCTGGGGTTGAGAATGTGCAATTGAGACAGGATCGCCAATACACTATTTACAAGAATAACCCATTAGAGTTGTTGACAACTGGGAAAGCCTAAGATTAGAAACCGGGTTTCTTTGACAAATTTAGGTATTAATCCCAAAATCTTGTTAGAAACCCGGTTTCTTGGGCTCATGAGGCACATTATATACTGGCCTATGAAAGTTGATAGAGTTTTTTAGTAGGGTGGGCATTGCCCACCACAGCTTGCGGTGAGCTGTGGTAAAAAAAATTATTTTAGAAAACAATCGTCTTAAACTAATGATTTTTAACTCAGAAGATAGGGAGATAGTAAAATGGATTCTGTAGAAACCTATATCCAATTAGTTAAACAGCTTCTTCATGACTATAAATCTAAATCATTAAACATCAATTATTATAGAAATAATTTACTTGAGCAACTTAGAAACGAAACTCAAAGCAATTATCCATCCAGCAGAAGAAGGAGGCTACCAGCTGTATAACTATCAACTATCAACCATCCACTATCAACTATCAACTGCTATATCTTTTCTGATGTTAAAAGTCGCCCTACTCAATGGGTTCGTATTCATCCTCTAAAAGCCAAATTTGAGCTTCATCGTAGGTTGCTGCAGCAAATATTACCTTGTAATTTTCAGCAGGATCGTACACGCCATAACTACCGGAGGAATCACCAAGTAACATCAGAATATAAGGAGGCGATCGCATGGGGTCAATCCAAACTTCCACAAAATCCCACTCACCCTTAGCTGGGTCTAGTACGGGGAATAACATGGTATTGATTTTTTCCATTAATCTTCATTTCTCCATTTACAATATCTAAAGTCCCATAGCAATCCTAAATCATTCGTAAAAATACACCGATGGAAATCACTTTGGGCAGCAGCGATCGCAACTTCTGAAGCAATTGCTCTAATTGAAAGAACTACTCTATCGATAGATTAGCAACTGGGTATTTTGGCAATTAGAAAAGTTCGTTATCTTACCGGATTATATGAAATCCGAAAAAGAATACTACAGATACAATAAAAATTCGAGAGCTTTTACGGATAGGGCAACACTTCTATGTTAAAAGTCCCCCCTTTGGCAAGGGGGATTTAGGGGGATAGAACCTATTTGTAGCAAACAAACATTTTCGTATTTGATATTATTTATTTTGGGAAAACTTCTGAGAACTACTCTATCGATAGATTAGCAACTGGGTATTTTGGCAATTAGAAAAGTTCGTTATCTTACCGGATTATTTATTTTGGGAAAACTTCTGAGAGATACTCTATCGATAGATTAGCAACTGGGTATTTTGGCGATTAGAACAGTTCTCTATCTTGCCAGATTATTTATTTTGGAAAAATTTCTGAGAACTACTCTATCGATAGATGGGTGTGGTCAAAAGTTGTGTTGGGCTTGCCCTGCCCTTCGGCGACCCTCTGGGACCGCGTAGTCGAAGGGTTTCGTTGCCTCAACCCAACCTACAATCTAACTGATTAAACTACCTAGGTAAAAACAAATTTTATATGTGTTATGTGTTATTGTTCATTGTTTATTGCTAATTGTTCATTGTTCATTGTTCATTGTTCATTGTTCATTGTTCATTGTTAATTGTCCGTTGATTTCCCTGCTTTCCAAAGAATACTAGAAACCAAATTAGTAATAACGTGAGCTATAATAGGAACCAGCAAATTACCAGTAGCTATAGCACTATAGCCGAGAAGAAAACCGATCGCCGTTGCCCAAACTACATAAGGCCATTGTTCTAAACCGCTGAGGTGGAGAAGGCCAAAAAGAACGCTGGAAACAGTTAGGGCAAATACATTCAAACCTAGAGCAGATAAGATAACACCTCGAAAGAGCAATTCTTCACTCAATCCGGGCAAAAGTCCCAACCAAATTAAGTCCGGCCAAATTAAAGGTTTAATTACCAATTCTAAATAAAAATCCGCACTTTCTCGATAAGCAGGCCAAAGAGAATAAACAATACTGCTAGCTAAAGTAATTACCACTGCTACAGCCAAACCGAATAAAGCTGCCCTGGAGCTTATTTCCAGCCCCAGCATGGAGACGGAACTGATTTGTTGAATAACTTTAGCAATAATCAGTAAAATAACTGCCGTAACTCCCATCACCACCAAAATTTCGGTGCGAGTTAAAGGTTTAATTTCCGGTTGATTAGAATTAGTCACAAGTTAAGTTTGGGTCAAACAACGCAAAGAGCAGAGAGAGGGGCGTAAGACGCTGGGATCGATTCCAGCGCGGAGGGCAACTAACATGCCTAACGCCTCTAAATATGAGTTTACTCGAATTGCTTTAATTCCTAACGGTTCTGGAGCAACTTGGATTTGAGTTTGATTCTCCTGGACGGCAATAATGGGGATTTTCCTTACGGCGAAACTCAGTATAGCACTACCGCCACAGGCGTTGGCAGGAACTACCACTGCATCCACTGCATCGGCCCAAATATCTTCTGGGTGGGGAATATCAAGATTAGAATCCTGGTTTCTGGAAGCAACCGGGATTCTGTCCTTATTGCTGACTATAAATTGGGGTGCGCCGCTGAGTCCCACCAAAACGCAGGGCAAGAAGGTATAGCCTAGTTCTTCCGCCGCAGCCCGAGGGGAAACTTGAGGGTCTGGGGGTAAAGCCATGAGAGCCGGTGCGTGGGCGCAGGGAACTTGGAAGGTACGGACAATTAAGTGAGAAATCACTGCTTCCGCTCCGGCCAGATGGTCTACTCCCGCACCGTGACGGTAGTCTTTCAGTGCTTGGCTGTCCTCCTCGTCGGGAAAGCGAGCTACCACGGCGATCGCCTCTGCTCCACCTTCTTCTAAGATTGCCGATGCTGCCCGCAATAAACTGCCGGGGTTGCCAATGGTTCCCCAACTAGCGGAGGAACTAGCTTGCCGCAATTCAACTTCTAAGGGAGCATCGGTAATCATATAATCCGTGAGATGGAGACCCAAAGTAGCTCTAGCTGCATCTGCTGCTTGCAGGTGACGCAAGCGCAAATCTGATTCTATACCTTGGTCGAGAATCAAACCCACTCGATTGTAGTGTACCGGTCTCAATCCCCAGGAAGAACTGGCAAATCGGTCCAAACCGTATCCTTCCACATAGAAAGTATTGGGGTTGGGCCAGTAAAGTTGCGCCCCGTTGAGGACGTTGGGGTGAGTAATAAGGCGATCGCATATGCCAGCCATCGCCCTTGCCACTGGTAAAGCATCCCCTGCATAGCCGCCAATAGCTGCTCCTACTCCAGTAGGTACAATGAGAACGACTGTATAAGGACGCTGGTTCAAAATTTTTGTTTTTGTAAGCTAAATTAAGGCTGTGGGAATTGACGTTGGTAAACTATATTTTCTTTTGAGGATTCTATTTTCAGATTGGAACGGGGATAGGCAACACAAAGCAGCACGTATCCTTCTTTTTGCAACTCCTGAGATACTCCCATGCCATCGGTTTGGTCTACAGTCCCTTCGCCGATAATTTGAGCCGCACAAGTGGTACATACCCCGGAATGACAGGAACAGGGCAGGTCCAATCCCTCTTCTTCATTGGCAACTTTTAAGATGGTTTGCTCCTCTGAGACTGGGAACCTGTGAGTTTTTCCTTGGTGAAGGATTTCGATTTGGTAGGTTTCGGGCATATAGCAGTTGACAGTGGATAGTTGACAGTTGATAGTTGATAGTTGACAGAGATGTTCGGGCCGAACTTCTTTCTTGATTTTCCATCATCTCAGAGACTATTACCAATGTCAAAGGAGAAAAGAGAAAAGTCCCCCAGCCCCCTTGTCAAAGAAGAAAAGAGAAAAGTCCCCCAGCCCCCTTGTCAAAGGAGAAAAGAGAAAAGTCCCCCAGCCCCCTTGTCAAAGAAGAAAAGAGAAAAGTCCCCCTTTGATAAGGGGGATTTAGGGGGATACCTCAATTCAACAATTCCAAATAATCCCTTACCTGGTTGCGGCATTTAGGTTGCTGCAACTTTTGCAGCGCTTTGGTTTCAATTTGCCTAATCCTTTCCCGAGATAATTTTAATACTTTAGCAATGTCCCCAAAGGAATAGAACTGGCCGTCTGTCAAACCATATCGCATTTGGATTACCTCTCTTTCCCTCGTAGTCAAATCTGCTAACAGAAGTTGTAAATCTTTTTGTAATGCTTCTCGAATCAGCACTTCTTCTGGAGAAGCTTTCTCCGTTACCAGCAAATCTCCCAGTTCCGTATCTTTGTCTTTACCTACTTTAATTTCTAGGGACACGGAACGAGGTACTCCCATTAGCACTTCCCTGACTTGACCTGGGGTCATATCTAGTTCCTTGCCAATCTCCTCCATGGTAGCAGTACGACCTTTTTGCTGGGAGATAGTGCGCTGGGCTTTTTTGATTTTATTAAGCTTTTCTGTCATGTGAAGTGGGAGGCGAATAGTGCGACTTTGAGTGGCGATCGCCCTGGTAATTCCCTGACGAATCCACCAATAAGCATAGGTACTGAAGCGATAGCCTTGACTGGGGTCGAACTTTTCCACCGAGCGTTCCAGTCCCAAAGTTCCTTCCTGAATCAGATCCAGCAATTCCAAACCGCGATTTTGATACTTTTTAGCTACAGATACTACCAGGCGCAGATTTGCCTTAATCATGTGTTCTTTGGCCTTGATGCCTGCTTTTTTGATTGCCTCCAACTGGACCACATCGCACCATGCTAGTTCGGCCCAGCGACGCTTTCCTCTTGCCACAATCTGCTTCAGTTGTGATACCTCCATCTCAGCAGCCATTGCCCACCTGTTTAGAGAAGGACCATGACCCAGTTGGGATACAAGGTGATCGTGAATCTCGAGTAATTCAACCAATTTACTCATTAATGTATCCCCTTCACTTGCCGCTGCTGCACATATTTGCCTTAGATTAACATAATCCTTGACTCTTTGTGCTTCCGTAATTTCTTCATCTCGCCTGAGTAAAGGAACGCGACCGATGTCCTGCAGGTATAATCTTACCAAGTCTGTTGTCTTGCGATTGTACTTTACAGTATTATTTGCTAATACTTCTGCTGCTTCCTTTTCAAGATTGCGCCAGACATCTACCTGGTTGATTTGGGTGGCATTGATGCCCTTTGGTTCCGATGTAGGAGTGGATGGGAGATTATTGTTTTGTTTGTCCATGGCGAAATCAACAAGAGCTCTGGCGACAAGAGGATATTTAACTATCGCTCTATATTTTTCATTGTTCCCAAATCCGCAGCTTGAAAGAACATGGCTGGTCGTTACTTGATAAATCTATACAATTACCTACAAGACTGGAGATTCCGATTCCGGCAAAATTGATGAGAAAGTTTCACACAGAGTTTTTTAGAACTGGATCTATCGCCTCCGTCAAAAGCAGTATCAATAGTCTCCTGACGGACGGCAGTTACAATATTCCGAAAAAACTAGATCTTAAACCCAACTGTTTTTGACCGCACCCGAGAGCGATCGCTATCCCTTTATAGCACTACGCATTTAGGTATTGTCATTAATAAAGCCTGAAACCTAGTCATAGCCGTCTTTATTAATTTTGAATTTTGAATTTCTCAGTTTGAATTGCGCTATATCCCTTTGTTCTGGGATAAAGTTTCATTAAGGCTCTCACCTCTTCTGCGTGGTAGGAACTGCGAGTGAGAGGAGAAGAAACCACTTGTAAGAAACCGAGAGATTCGCCAAACTTTCTCCAACTATCAAATCTCTCAGGTGGAATAAATTCTTGGACTCCTAAATGCTTCTGAGAAGGTTGGAGATATTGACCCATGGTTAAAATATCGCAGTCTACTTGCCGCAAATCTTCCATCACAGCTCGTATTTCTTGGTCTGTTTCTCCCAGACCGGCCATAATACCGGATTTAGTGTAAATCCAAGGGGCTAATTGGCGAGTTCGTTGCAGCAGTTCCAAACTTCGCTCGTATTTTCCTTGGGGACGCACCCGCCGATACAAGCGAGGGACTGTTTCTGTATTGTGGTTTAATACTTCCGGTTCAGCTTGGATAATTAGCTCTAGGGCTGGCCAATTACCGCACAAATCTGGAATTAACACTTCAATGGTGGTTTTGGGAGTTAGTTGGCGAATTGCTTCGATACAGCGTTTAAATTGAGCTGCACCCCCATCGGCTAAATCGTCCCGATTCACAGAAGTAATAACCACGTGATTCAGTTGCAGGCGATGGACTGCTTCTGCTAAACGTAGAGGTTCCGAGGGGTCTAGAGGTTGGGGTTTTTTCTCGAAATCAATATCGCAATAAGGACAAGCGCGGGTACAAGCGGGACCCATAATGAGAAATGTTGCAGTTCCTGCATGGAAACATTCGCCCATATTGGGACAGGAGGCTTCTTCACAAACTGTATTTAATCCTAAATCTCGAAGGGTTTCTTTGACACTGCCTACACGCTCCCATTGAGGGGCTTTTACCCTCAGCCAATTTGGTTTTACTCTCACTCTTGCCTTATTCCTATATTATCAATTAATTTGTTGTTTAAAGTTTAACTTGAGCAGAAGAAGTAATCTAGAAATAACATCAAGGGCGATCGCGCTCTTATCTGCGCCA
Organism: Prochloron didemni P4-Papua_New_Guinea; assembly: GCA_000252485.1. GTDB lineage: Bacteria > Cyanobacteriota > Cyanobacteriia > Cyanobacteriales > Prochloraceae > Prochloron > Prochloron didemni. The sequence continues at coordinate 11,374 of JH610617.1, forward strand.
TCAGGCTCCGCTAATAATGAATTATCTATTTTTGTACCCCAAACCAGAGATTTAGCTTTATTATAAACCACAGATGAACGCAGATGAACGCAGATGACTTTTTGGTAGTGAAATATGAAAATATTTGCTCCCTTATGGGGACTATCCCCCTAAATCCCCCTTATCAAAGGGGGACTTTTTCTT
>JH610618.1 GCA_000252485.1 Prochloron didemni P4-Papua_New_Guinea
CCTTATCAAAGGGGGACTTTTTCTTCTCCCCCCTTTTTGAAGGGGGGCTGGGGGGATCCAGCGTTAAAGCTTGTACTAACTATTTATCAATACTATTGTAATTTAGCTCTATTATAAACCACAATTTATTAGATCGTAGGTTGGGTTGAGGTCACGAAACCCTTCGGCTACGCGGCCACTGCCCTTCGGCTACGTGCAGGGCAGGCCCAACAAGCCAGAAATTTTTTTTTGGTTTCGCTATGGCGCTACCAACCTACGATTGTTAGATATCATTCACCTGGTGATAAAAGTTTCTTAATTGAATCTGCTAGTAGCTGATGACCTTCTTTACTGCTTATAAACTGGCTTGTCATATTTATTATTTTATTACCCGCAGTTCTCCACCAAGTTTTTTTAGAAAATACATCTAAATCTTGTTTAAGCTTTTCTAATTCAGATTTTACTTGTTCAAGCTGTTCTTTACTAATCTTCAGTTCAGTCTCAAACTTCTGCTCTAGATTTGCTAACATCTCCCGTAAAGATTCGATTTCATTTGCGTCAAAGTGAACAGATTTATCTTTTATATGCTCTTCAAGTCTCTCGTTAACGACGTAATTCTTCAACATCCCTAACCAGCGGATGAATACTCCTAAGCTCTTCTTCAAGAAAATTTAACCAAATTTTAAGATAATCAAAACAGCTATTAAAATGATCTGTTGTGTATTGCTCAACTTCCATGAATTTACCAGGACTTTGAGTAATGAAATATAAACCCTCTTGATTAGCTATACTAAAATAGTATTTGTTATCATCTTTAAATAATATTTGTATACAAATATTAGGCTCATTTGAATCTTCTAATTTAAAAGAATAAGAAGTAAAATAAGATTCTTCAATAATTTCCATGAATTCTTTTATAACTGCTTGCTTGAATTTCGGCATTGTCTTTTCCTCGCTGCGAATTTTATCAGATATTACTGGTCAATTGACTATTTTAGTTGATGAATGGAGGTAGTTTAACAAATAACTTCCGAAAATTGCTAGTTCTGGATGACTTCATTATTCTTCACCAAAACCTTTCTCTTCAGTTTTCCCTTCTTCATCTTCCCTTAGTGCTACTTGAGCCATTGCTTCAATAACATCTATGTCAATATCTGGATTAGACAGAGTTTCTTGCCATTTGAGTTCACCGTCAATATCCTCCAGCAATTGTTGGGCAATTTCATTCTGAAGTTCATTGGGCAGTTTTTGAGCTTCCTTGAATGCTTGTTCTAGTAAAGCGGTCATTATTTTCTTCCTCCATCTAGCAATAATAACGAATAACTTTTTCTATAGCTCCCTCCCAGCTGATATGTCCATTATAGCGCAAATTTTTTGTTTGCATCGCGGACTAAGAATGTTTTCTCTATGACTAGCTACGGGAATTGCTAAATTTTCGTCTTGATAGTCTTCCTTGACTAATTCCCAAGCAATTTTTAATTCTTCTAAAGCTTCTTGAGGACTGTCACCAAAGGCTGAAATATTTGCCAGCTCCTGAAAATGTGCCAGCCAGTCTCCTTGTTCGTCCATGTATAGAGCGATCGCGAACCTATCGAAATAGTAATTCTCTAAAGACATTGTTTCTCTTGATAATTGATAAATTGTTCAACTTGGTAAACTTTTGCTTTGCCATCTTTTCGAGGTTGAAGCGGTTAGGGCTTCCTGCGCGAGGAAATCCAGTTTTCCCGATTCACTATCGGCCTCGATTTGTTTATCCCAGTTTTCCCAATCTTTCTCAGCCAACCAATCTCTTAAATAGGCAAAATCTTCTGGAGTAAGAGATTCAATTTCTGTCTTAAGGCGATCGAGTTTTGTCATAGAGATTACCTGTTGTTTCAATAGAAGGTGATTTATTAGAAATCTGCCGAGCAATTTTTGCAGCAAAGCGATTGGGTTTCCCTTTCTTATAATCAAAGCTATATTCAGCCTCAAGGGTATCGTCGGGATTGTGTGTCTGGTCAGAAGGCATTTTGTTCATAATCTTCTCGCTCCTTATCCCATTCAAACTCCATATCTACATCATATATAGCATTTTTTTTACTTATGAGGTACATCTATATACCAGCCCATGAAAGTGTTTAGTATTGAGAGAGAGCAACCACAGGTTGCTGTATAACTATCAACTGTCCACTATCAACTGTCAACTGCTATAACTTTTTTACTCAAGTTGCCAACAAGACTGAAGGGCGATCGCCCATTAAATATTAACCTCTAGTCTTCTTTAGAGTCTGATTTATCTTGTCCTACCGAACTTTTTGCAATTCCTCGAAGTCGAGAAAGGTTTCCTCGTTTTAACTTTGGATCAGGTTCCTGTTTAAGGGATTCTAACAGAGTTTGTACTAATTGCCAGCGATCACTCCTTGGTAATTGCAGTGCTTGTTTTTCCAAGTCTTTTAAAATCATTGTTCAAAAAAACTACTTTACTGAAGTACCCATTGTATCACTTCTATTCTACCACACAATTAAAAATCCTCCCTATCCAAAACTTCCACACCACTCTAGCGTTGATTTTGATGTTACACTTTACTCTAAAGATACTCGCAAAACAGTAATTATGGCTAATATCACTATTAACCTTCCAGACAGCCAATTGAACAAGCTAGAAGATTTAGCTAAAGTATATGGCATTCCGGTTGAAGTCTTGCTACGTGCAAGTATAGAAGAATGGCTCAGTTCTTCTAAAAGAGATTTTACTCACGCTTCAGAGTACGTGTTGAATAAAAATGCTGAACTTTATCGGCGTTTGGCATAATGAATTATTTATTGTTATACCCCAAACCAGAGATTTAGCTTTATTACAAACCGCAGATGAACGCAGATGAACGCAGATGTTCGTAGATGAGTTTTTGGTGGTGAAATGTGAAAATATTTGCTCCCTTATGGGGACTATCCCCCTAAATACCCTGGTTGAGCTACCTTCAGCGTAGGTTTAAGATTCCGTCGAGTTGATAGTTTATAGTTTATAGTTTACAGTTGATAATGAAATTGGGGAGAAAATGTTATATAATACATCAGTTTTGTAGGGTGCGTTCGTAACGCACCAGCAAGATATATCACTCTGCCCAACCTATAGCAGTTAGCGCTGGTGACTTTACAAAAACTTAAGAATTGAAAAAACCACCCCAGACGCAGAGGACGTTGAGAGTTTCTCCATAAACAAAGAACTCTCAAACACATGTCTAAAAAAGCTCAATCCCTCGGTTATCAACTGGTTGAGCTAACTTCAGCGTAGGTTTAAGATTCGGTGGAGTTGATAGCTCCTGAGGTCGAATTCAAAATTCAAAATTCAAAATTCAAAATTTAATTCGTGGCGAATGTCTCCGCAAAAAATGGCAGAAACTTGCAAAAGCCTTATCCCTCTTAGGTTTTAGCTTGTTGTCAATTTTCAGATTCGGTCGAGTTTATAGTTTATAGTTTACAGTTGATAATGAAATTGGGGAGAAAATGTTATACAATACGTCAGTGTTAGAGTATAATGGCAATAGTCGGTGGAACTATATCAATCCAGTGGTGAGACAAAGCGATGCTTTCCAACAAGCCCTTGAAACTACTTCATGATGAGGAGCGATCTTCTCATCCACAATCAGAAGCGGAAAAGTTTCAGCAAGTTAATCAGCAAAATTTTGCTGATGTGCTAACTTTTCTGGAATTTACTGAGGCTTTTAATTTGACTATTGGTTTTGTAGAAATTAACTATGTCCAAGATACTGATTATTTAATTGAATCCCTGCAAAATCATCCTAGTTGTGAAGATGTTCGATTTTTAATCTGTAATTTTGACGACCCTCAGCTGAGGTTTCTGCGAGATGAACTGATAAACTCACTATCTAAGGTAACCGTTGAACGGGATAAAAAATTAGTTATAATCATTAGAGGATTGGAAAATTCTATCGGCAGTTCCGGTGACTATCCTCCAATTTTACAAGACCTCAACTATATTCGGGATGCTTTTCCGGAAAGCGTTCCTCATCCCATCTTATTTTTCTTGCCGGATTATGCTATTACTCGTCTAGCTCTGTTTGCACCGGATTTTTGGTCTTGGCGATCGGGATTGTTTCAGTTTATTACTTTTGAGGATTTTAGATCCACTCAAGAATGGATTATGCCGAAAACGCGACAATTTTATCTAACTATACAGAGTTTAGATTCTTCTGTGAGCAAAGAACGGATAGAACTCTTGAAAGAGTTGTTACAAGAGCATTCTGTTAAGAACAGAGAAACAAAACAGAATCTGCACAATTATCTCACTATTTTAACTCAGTTGGGAATAGCTTGTCGCAGCAATTATAATACCTTAGTTGAATCAAAAGAATATTTGAAACAAGCCTATGAATTAGTCAATAGTGCTGATTCATCCAGATCAATTATTGTTCGAGGAAATGTTATTTATGAATTGGGTGTTACTTATCTTAAACTAGGAGACCTAGTTTCAGCCCTTAGCTATTTGCAAAAGTCTTTAAAACTGAGAAAAAATATCGGCGATTTTAAAGGAACGGCAGAAACACTAGATAAAATAGGAATTATTTATACTCAACAAGGAAAATTTGAAGCAGGGTTAAATTATTTTGATGACTGTTTAACAATTCAGGAAAGTATAAAGAATGACTTGGGTAAAGCAGAAGCCTTGAATCAAATAGGAATTGTCCGTATTGAAAAAGGAGAGATTGAAAGAGCGATCGCCCTTTATCAACAAGTGTTATTGGTTTATACCCGGGAAACATTTCCCAAACCATGGGCTACATTTCACAATAATTTAGGGAATGGTTATTGTAATTATAACGATGGGGATGTCTCGGAAAATTTGGAGAAGGCGATCGCCTCTTACGAAAATTCGTTACAGGTTTACACCCCTGAAGAGTTTCCCCAACAATGGGGAAAAATTCAAAATAACTTAGCTGTTGCTTATAGTAATCGGATTCGTGGAGATAAAGACAAGAATTTGAAAAAGGCGATCGCCCATTACCAACATGCTTTAGAAGTTTACACTTCAGAACGAATAGATCTATAGCTCGCTATTCAGCCAATTCGCCGGGTTTCTGCTATTATTATAGCATTAATACCTAAATTTGTAAAAGAAACCCGGTTTCTAACCCTAGCCTGTGGTCTAAAGCTATTGAACAGTTCGAGAGCTTTTGTACATGGTTAATACACTCTATTATCAAAGTCCCCCTTTGATAAGGGGGATTTAGGGGGATAGTTCTTATATCATCTAAATTAAACAAATTTACCATTCATAGAAAACTCATAATCACTCATGGATAATTGATTTGCAGGCTTACGCCACAATTGCTCTAACTTATTAGCAGGAATAGTCAAATACAACACATCTTCAGAAGCGAGGCAAGTTTCTAATAATTCCCAACCGTGAATAGTTTTGCCCTTAGTTTCAATATATAAAGGAACAAAGTCAGCAATCATGGCTGCTGCTTTGACTTTTTGACCGCAGAAAGGATGTGCTGGGGTAATCATAGTTGCCAAAGCCACCCACAGCAAATCCTTAGTCATGCCGTTGCCTAAAATTCTACCTCCTAAAGCTGCTGCCGCCAGGGAATCGCTGGCTAATTCTTCCGGACAAAGTACGGTTTCAAAATCAAATACTGCTTGGACAGATCGGGCAAATGAAGGTTCTTGAATCCTTACCACCACCGATAACTTAGGCGCAACTGCTTTACCTGTTAAAGCAATCTCCACATTAGCCATATCTTTGCTGGTCACGGCAATTAATGCCGCTGCTTTTTCTATATTAGCTGCTTTGAGACTGGCGAACATACTGGCATCTTCTAAAACAATGGGTATTTTCAAAGAACGAGCCGTGTGGAGAAAGCGGTTGTTGTGGTCCGGTTCAATTACCACCACTTCATATCCTTGACGGAGCAGTTGACGGGCCACTTTCATGCCAATGGCTCCCAGTCCGCAAATAATATAGTGATTGCTCTGGGGAACTCTTGCAGCGTCCCAAAACTGTTTGATGCGACTACCGAGGATAAAATCGTTAATCAGAGCGTAGCAAACACCGATGGCCCCCGCCCCCACAACCATCATGATGGCAGTGAAGATTTTAATTATATTGGGAGCATTTTCCGCAACTTCTTCCTTCCCTCCTGCACCAGTAATCATGCCCACGGAAAAATAAAGGGCATCCACCATAGAAGTTTCAAAATTGGAAAAAATATAAGTGAGAGTGGCCATGGCAATAATGACAATTAGGGTCAAAGTTACTACAGCTACCGGACTGGCGTGATGGCGATATTTATTTAAGTTAGTAATAGCTTTAAAAAGTTTGCCCCAGTTCCTACGGCGGCGATTGCGAACTGTAGGTTTAGTACCGATAATTAAACGGTCTCCGGAGCGCAACACCTTTCCCTCCACCATAGCCGTTACTAAATCTACCTTTCCTCGAGCTGGTAAATAGTAAATTAGCATTCGAGATGGGTTATCCCAGAGATCCTTCAATTTGCGACCCAGCCAAGGGTGGTCTTGATCTATTTCTTCTTCGTGAATCGGCCAAATACCATGGAATAATTGCAATTGACCGATAGCCTTATTCCCCAAAGCAGCAAAAGTGAAAATTGGTGCTGCTAGGGCGGAAACGCTCATACTGAGGTGGTCTGGGAGAATATTATCCAGGCGATCGCCCAAAGTTTGATTGAGGAGACGATTAACAATGCGAATGTGGGGATTAATAGATCTGGCTTGAGTTAAAACTGCCAAATTGAGAGAATCATCATTACTGGCTAATACTAGAGTTTCAGCCTCTTTAATTCCCGCAGCTATAAGGGTAGAAGGAGCTAAGAGTTCTCCAACCAATATTTTATCCTCAGGCTCCCCCAAAATAGGGCGGGTACTAATACCCACTACTGCCGCTCCTTGCTGTCTCAGCAAGCTAAAGATCTTGTACCCAGTGCGACCTAAACCACAGACTATAATTCGGGGTTTCATTTTACGTACTTGCTGGCATGATACTGCCTTTGAACATTCCGTCTTCTATTATCACCTACTTTCCATTTACAGAATGTAACAAATCGCACAAGAATGTATCTAAAGAGACAATTTAGACAATTGCTAATTGTCTCTTATTAACTTTTATTACACAGCGCAGATTTTAAGAAAAGCTTGTGATAAGCTAGCTTTAGCAGGAGCTTATCATAGAGGTGCGGTATATTCTAACTTAGAAGATTTCTGGAATAATCCTGGTAATAAAAAAGTTATTAACTAAATTATTATCAAAGTGCATTTGACGGTTTGAAAAGCTGCAGCTATTTTTGAAATAGATTTATGCAAGCAAACTAAATCATAATACTAATAGAAGTTGCATGACTGAAAAAAAAATAGTGCTAAAAATCCAGATTTATGTCAATTTTGGCTAATAATAATTCTTCTTAGCCAAAAAGCTTTCAATTTTTTGATTTTCTATTTATTTTTATCTGATCTAAAAATTGGTTTGTACCCATATAGGGATATCCAAGATTCTTTTTCTTCCAATGTAATTAGCTCAAAGGCACTAGCTTTCAAGTTTTTCTGTTCATTACTAGGAATAATTTTAAGTTTTTCTTCTATTATTATTTGCTTATATGGTTTAAAAAGAAAGGGAGTAAAGTACTTTTTTAAGTTCCTATTAATATTATCAAGTTTAGAACTAATACTGTTGAGTGGGCGTTTTCTAGAGCTTAACAAAATTGTATCTCTAGTAGAGAATTGTGATTTCCACCATCAAGTGCAAGTGGGATGTTCAATTCCACCAGACAAATTTTGATGTACGGAAAGAAATGGCTGTACCTGACTATCTATTATAAACCATTTTGAAGAGAGTTTTTCGTTCAAGTCCCGTTAAACGATATAATAAAAGTTTATTCGTGCTAGAATGTATAGTACATTTGAACTAAAAAAACCTAGAAATATGGTTAGTACTAATACTGGCATTGAATGGACTGACAAAACCTGGAACCCTACTACTGGCTGTACCAAAGTTAGTCCCGGTTGCACTCACTGCTATGCAGAAGCAATTACCAAGCGTTTTACTCAAAATTTTCCTCAAGGATTTGCCTTACAACTTCATCCAGAGCGTCTAGAAATGCCCATTCATTGGCGCAAACCAAGTCGCATTTTTGTTAATTCCATGAGCGACCTTTTTCATGAAGACATCCCATTTTCCTTCCTTGAAGAAGTATTTGAGGTTATTGGAAAAACTCCTTGGCATGTATATCAAATACTGACCAAACGGCACGAACGTTTAGAACGACTAGCAGAAAAATTAAACTGGCATGAGAATATTTGGCTGGGAGTTTCTGTGGAAAATCAGCAATACCTTAAGCGAATTGATTATTTAAGAAAAGTACCAGCCAAAGTTAGATTTCTTTCCTGCGAACCTCTGTTAGGAGATTTACAGCTGGATCTAACAGATATTCACTGGGTGATAGTTGGTGGGGAATCCGGTCATAAACATCGTCCTCTTCAAAAGAACTGGGTGGAAAATATTCGTCAACAATGTCAAGACAGCAATACACCATTTTTCTTCAAACAGTGGGGTGGGAGAACGCCAAAAGCCGGTGGGAGATTGCTAGATGGCGAAATTTGGGATGAAATGCCTAAAGCTTGGGAGCAACACCTTCAGCAAAGTTTAAAATATTCTAGAACTCAACGTAAAAGAAATATATCTAAGATGCCTGCGTAATTCTTTTTTGTATAAGGTGTTCCTAAATGATGTTGTTCGTAAATTTATTTCCTAGTCAAAGTTTGTCCAGCCAATTCATCTAATATCCAATCTAAAAATGGTTGCTACAGATACATTTGACAACTATGATATCAGAGCAACCGCAGGTTGTAGTATAACTATCAACTGTCCACTATCAACTGTCAACTGCTATACTATTTATTCAACGGTATCGGGATCGATACCTAACTCCTTTAATCGTGCAGCTAGACGTTCTGCCCGTTGCTGTTGTTCTTCAGCCCATTGCTGTTGTTCCTCAGCCCGTTGCTGTTCAGCTTCTTCTGGTAATAACAGCAAATTAAAATCCGAGTCATAAAAACGCAGCCAAGAACAAGTATTTCTATCAATAGTTCCCGACCAGGTTCCCAACCAAAACCCTAAAGTTGAACACCACAACCAACCCCGTTCATTTCTCTGCAATTCTTGGTAAGATTGATTGCTGTCTAAACACCATCCTCGCAAAGAGTCTGGGTCAAAAGGATTATAAACGAAGTAATTGCGGGTATGAAAAGTCTTTTCATAGAGGTGTTTTTTGGTAGTTAAATCTACTTGAGCTGTACTGGGAGACATTAACTCAACAATCAAATCCGGATAGCGACCCGCTTCCTGCCAGACTACCCAACCTTCACGGGGTTTTGTACCATCTACATCCAACACTACAAAAAAATCCGGGCCGCGAAAGTCTTTATTTTTAGTTTGTTGGGTACTATAATAGACAAACATATTGCCCCCAGCAAAAAAGTCATTGCGAGAAGCTAGAGCTTGATTGAGAGAGCGAATTAACACGTTTATACCAATGCGGTGGCGGTTGCTTTCCAAGGGTTCTCCATCATCGAAAATTAAATCTATTGGGGGCAATTCTGGTTCCCACAACTTTGTTGAAGCAGTGGGTGAGATTTTTTCAGTGGTGGCAACTGTCATTCTACAAAACCCCTTTTTCTTTTATCATATGCTATTTTAACAGCACCAGTTTATTGTATCTTAGAATTGTAGGGTCCGCATCGCCCACCGCAACCAAATTTTATCTCGTCTAGGAAAGAGCAATTGAATAATCTCTAATAGACATCGTAAGAATTGGTTCTGAAACCCTTGTATATCAAGATTGCACCCCTAGTTTTTCCAGCCACCCTACTTCTCAAAGTCCCCCTCTGATACAGTCCTGGGTATTCTTCTCAATCTACCGTTACAATCAATTCTGGCGGACGCTTCCTCCGTGCCGGTTGGTTGCTAATCCTGGCCCGAAGCGATTGTTATTGCTGGCCGCTACAGTTAAAGAAAAATATAAGATTGCAGTTTACTCTTAATTGTTAATTGTTTATTGTTTATTGCTCATTGTTATAATGTACATCGATCGCGTTCATTTCTATGTCGATAATGCAGCTAAATGGCGAGACTGGTTCGTCCACATATTCGGCTTTCAGTCCATTGCTGGAGGAAGCAACAGTCATACCCACACAGAAGTAGTTAGTAATAGCATTAAAGCGACTGATTTCACTGTTTCTCCCATCAATTTTGTTCTTTCTTCTCCTCTCAACAACTCCAGTCCCGTAGCCCATTTTCTCAATTTTCATCCCCCAGGAGTGGCAGATTTAGCCTTTGCCGTGACCGACTTAGAAGGGGTAATGGAAAAGGCCATTGCTTCTGGAGCCAAAGTGTTACAACCGATACAAAAACGAGAATTTCCTAGCGGTTCTCTGCAATGGAGTCAAATTATTGGTCCCACTTCCTTAAAACATTCTTTAGTTCAACGTAGGGGTATTGCTCCCCTATTACCAGAAGATTGGATTCTTAAGCAAGAATTAATTAATCTTCCCGAGACCAAATTCACCGGTATCGACCATCTGGTTCTCAATGTGGCAGCAGGTAATTTAGAACCAACAGTTAACTGGTACCAACGAGTACTTGGTTTTCAAAGAAAAGAAACTTTTAAAATTGAAACAGAGCGGTCTGGATTGTATTCAGAAGTCATGGTTCATCCCGTCAGTGGCGTTCAATTTCCTGTCAACGAACCTCTTTCGGCTAATTCCCAAATCCAGGAATTTATTGAAATTAATCGAGGAGCTGGAATTCAGCATTTAGCCTTAAAAACCGAGGCAATTGCCGAGACAACCGAGCAATTACGGGAGAGGGGATTATCTTTTTTAACAGTTCCCAGGGAATATTATCATAGTATAAAGTCTTCCTATCCCCCTAATATTTTATCCTCTCAAGAATGGCAAGCAATTATGAAGCAAGAAATCCTAGTAGATTATCAGCCAGCCAACCAAGAAATTGAGGCAACTAACCCCTTATTATTACAAATTTTTAGTCAACCAATTTTTAGTCAACCCACCTTTTTTTTCGAGTTAATCCAGCGTCGTCGCCAAGCCCGAGGTTTTGGCGAAGGTAATTTTCGCGCTTTATTTGAAGCGATAGAGCGAGAGCAATTGAAGAGGAGTTGATGGATTTGATTTTGTCAGGACTTACACAAACAAGCCTCCAAACCGGGTTTGGAGTCAGGATAAAACGGCTCAAATCCAGAGTTTTAGTTCAGAAACCCGGTTTCTGCGTAAGTCCTATAGCACTACGCATTTAGGTTAGGACATTAATAAAGCCTGAAACCTAGTCATAGCCGTCTTTTTGAATTTTGAATTTTGAATTTTGAATTTTGAATTTTGAATTTTGGGGCCTCTATGTAAAATATGATTGTAAAATCTAGTTCAGCTCCCATCCAGAGGAAAAGATAAAAGAAAGATTATGGTACAATTACAGCCAGTTGATTCCCTGCCAACTATACTTGAAGCCAATGGCAGTTACCCCATTCTAGAACGGAGCCATGGTATCTCAGGAAACATAGGGAATGGGAATCAAATGGAGAAGGTAGAACTAGACCTGGAAGCAGTGAATGCAGAACTTGCGGATGTTTCAGCTACTGGCCTTGTAAAATGGGCCGCAGAGACTTTTCCCCAAGGCTTAGTCATGAGTACCAGTTTTGGCATTCAGTCTGCAGTAATGCTCCACATGGTCACTCAGGTTCTGCCGAATATCCCAGTTATTTGGGTGGATACGGGCTACCTACCAGCAGAAACCTATAAATTTGCCGCAGAATTAACTGAACGGCTCAACCTCAACTTGAAAGTTTACCAATCCCCTATCAGTCCGGCGCGAATGGAAGCTTTAGAGGGCAAACTTTGGGAGCAAAATGACGTTGAAGCCTTCAACCGCTACGACCAAATCCGCAAGGTGGAACCGATGCAGCGGGCCTTAAAGGAATTGAAAGCCCAGGGATGGCTCACTGGACTGCGGAAAGACCAGACCAACCACCGCCAACAACTCACTCGAATCAATAAACAAGAGGAACAATACAAAATATTACCCATTCTCTATTGGCATTCTAGGGATGTTTATCAATATCTCACCAAGTACGATTTGCCCTATCATCCCTTTTTCGATTTGGGATACGTGACTGTGGGGGATTGGCATTCCAGTCGGGCTTTTACTGCCGATGACCATAACGAAAGGGATACTCGCTTTAACGGTCTCAAGCAAGAATGCGGCATCCATTTACCTCTCGCTTTACCTCTCACTCCAGAAGCGGCACAGAGTCTAGATTCTAGCAATCTTTAGCTCAGGAATGGTCCATCAACTCGACCGAATCTGAAAATTGACAACAGGCTAAAAACCAAGAGGAATAAGGCTCAAGAAAGTTTCTGCCATTTTTTGCGGAGACATTCATCAATTCAACATGTTTGAATTTTGAATTTTGAATTTTGAATTCGACCTCAGGAGCTCTCAATTGTCAACGAACAATTATCAATGAATATTTTCCTCCATTGATAATTGTTCATTGTTTATTGTTAATTGATTAAAGAGAAGCAACTTGAATTTCGATAGTAGCAGTGACTTCCGGATGAAGCTTGACGGTAACTGGGAAAAATCCAGTGGTGCTAATATCTGGCAAAGTAATGCCCCGTCGATCTACTTCCAAGTTAGAATTTTCCAGAACTGCATCAGCTACATCTTGACTGGTGACCGTACCGAAAATAGCTTCGCTTTCTCCCACTCGTTTGCGAATGATGAAGCGACCGATAGTTTGCAGAGCAAGTTTCTGTGCTTCTGCTTCCTGTTTAATAGCTAAAATCCGTTGCCGTTCTTTCTCCTTTCTTTGTTCTACTTGTCTGAGAACGCCGGGAGTGGCATAAATAGCCATGCCTTGGGGAATTAAATAGTTGCGAGCGTAGCCCCGCGCTACTTCCACTAAGTCGCCATTTTTGCCCAGTTTGCGCACATCTTTATTTAATACTACTTGCAAGCGTTTGCTCATCTAAACCTCTCGGGAGAATTGTTTCGATCCAGACCTCGGTTGTTTCGGCCCAAAGTTACCATTGTATATTAGTTATTTGTTCTTTGTTGTTAGTTATTTGTTATTTGTTCTCTGTAGGGTGCGGCACTGCCCACCACAACCTTAGGACAGTTAGGACAGGATTTCCGGTCCGGCAAATAGTTATTTGTTCTTTGTTGTTAGTTATTAGTTATTTGTTATTGGTTTTTTGTAGGGTGCGGCACTGCCCACCACAACCTTAGGACAGGATTTCCGGTCCGGCAAATAGTTAGCTGAGTAGCACCGCTGTTAGCTCTTGCGTCTGATAATATTAAATAAAGTAAAGAAAAAAATAGTTTTGTATAGAAAATGGCAACATTACCAGGATTGGCAGGGGCATTTTTCTGATCAACCTCTGGCGTTGAGAGATTGTTAATTGTTCATTACTCATTGCTATAGTACCCCATATTGTCAATATTCATGGCCAATATGTCAGTATAAAAATGTAGCATGTAAAGATACCAGCGCTTCGCGCTATATATGGGCTTTATGAACAAGCAACGGACAACAAGCAACGGACAACAAACAACAAATAACTAAAGATAGAATAAATAACCGTGATGATTCAAACAATGGCTCAACCCTCCTCCTGGGTAGAAGTTGGCATTAAGATTCAAAAGGTTCGGGGACTCAATCTTTTTAAGTTTACCGACGAACTTCAAGCTCGCCTGGAAATTCTCGTAGAGCGGCAAAAAAATAATCTCCTCACTTCAGAAGAAACTGCCGAATTAGCTGGTATGAGCGAACTAGATCGTATCTTCACTCTGCTCAATGCTCGCGTTATTGCTGAGTCATGACTATTAGCATTGCTCTTCGTCAACGCATTAGGCAACGTGCAAACTTTTTGTGCGAGTATTGCCATTCTTCCGAAGAAGCCAGTGCCTCTCTCTTTACAATGGATCATCTCATCCCCCAATCCTTGGGTGGCACTGACAGTGAAGATAATCTTGCCCTGGCTTGTCATCGCTGTAACGGTCGGCGCTACAACTTTATAAACGGCATCGATCCTCAAACTCAAACTATTGTCCCTCTCTTTAACCCCAGACAAAATCGGTGGTCAGACCATTTTATCTGGTCTGCGGATGGAGAGAAGATTTTGGGTATCACTTCCATTGGGCGAGCTACGGTAGAGCGTCTAGATATGAATGACGAGCGTCATGATGATGGTTCTATTCAGTGTGCGCGTCGTCTCTGGATTTGTGGCGGTTGGCATCCACCCAAGAGCGATCCAAAACACCTCTAATTTATTCAAATAAACCTTCCCATGCTGCATAAAATCCGCAACTCACACCCAAATGTATAGTAGAATAAAACAACCCTGCGATTTCCGGTCCGGCAAATAGTTAGCTGAGTAGCACCGCTGTTAGCTCTTGCGTCTGATAATATTAAATAAAGTAAAGAAAAAAATTAATTGAGAGATTGTTAATTGTTCATTACTCATTGCTATAGTACCCTATATTGTCAATATTCATGGCCAATATGTCAGTCCCTCTCGACGACGACTCAGAACTCCTTCGGGAAACTTTCAGCAACCATCGGTTTATTCCAAAATTGAAAACTGACATAGAATGATGAACGAGATAAACTTAATCAGGTGTTGTTGAGGGTAAGACATTGAACGAACTGCGGCAAGCTTTGGAACTGGCGACAGAAGATGAATTAAAACAACTGACCCAGATTCTCTTCTCTCGCCGACTTAACCCCCTGGACTATCTAAACTCTCCTCAACCCATCGAGATTCAAAGTCAAAGTTGGAGCGATTGGATTGATTCTTTGGAAAGGCGATTTCGCTTTCTGGCTGCCGATGGTATAACGGTGTTGCGAGGCCAGACCCAACAGGTGAGTTACAGACAGGCATTAATTGGAATCTGCCATTATTTAAAAGTACCTTATTCTCAAGAGTTTTCTACCACCGAGATTGAAGTGGAAATATTTCTTCATTTGGCGGGCAAAGCCTGGAAACGCATGCCTAATGAGGACAAACAATCGGTGATCGCCGACCTTAAGCGATCGCTCGCTCATTTAAAACTTCCCCAAACTATTGCAACTCAGTTAGAAAATAATCCCGTTCCCCTGTTAGTTAAAGGTAGCGGGATTATTGCTGTGAGTTCTCTAGTTACTCCTTTACTCTGGAAACAGATAGCCCGTCAGTTTGCCCTCCACTTCGCCAGTTATCAAGCAGCTAAAAACGCCCTAGTTCAGGGTGGTACGGCAGTGGCAACTTGCGTTCAAAGTCATCTCGCTTTACAAGGGGCGAGAAGAGGTCTAGCTATGACTGTCGCTCGTCAGGGTGCGGCGCGATCTGTTCTGGCTTTTG
Organism: Prochloron didemni P4-Papua_New_Guinea; assembly: GCA_000252485.1. Lineage (GTDB taxonomy): Bacteria > Cyanobacteriota > Cyanobacteriia > Cyanobacteriales > Prochloraceae > Prochloron > Prochloron didemni. The sequence continues at coordinate 15,406 of JH610618.1, forward strand.
TTGGACCTTTGTTGTGGGGTTATTTTTTAGTTGATTTGAGTTGGCGCTCTATTGCCACTAACTACAGTCGCATTATTCCTAGCGTATTTGCCATCGCTCAGATTCGTCTCATTCGCAGTCACGAATGTTGGGAATTTGCTTAATTAGTGACCAGTGACCAGTGAGACGGTGTTTTCAGTTTTTTATAATTTGGTCATGTAATGTAAAGAGGAGAAAGAAACAATAAACAACAACAAACAACCAACAACAAACAACCAACAACCAACAACCAACAACCAACAACCAACAACAAACAACAAACAACCAACAACAAACAACAAACAACAAACAACCAACAACCAACAACCAACAACAAACAACCAACAACAAACAACCAACAACCAACAAACAACAAACAACAAACAACTAATAACCAACATTAGTTTGCTTATTTTTCCTTCTTTTCCGGCTTTAGGAGGAATATCACTTATCATTATCGCCATAGTTACTTGGTGGCAAAAATACAAACTTATTATTGCTAATCCTCTCAATTGGGGATTAGCTATTTTAAGTTTCTGGCTAATTATTATCTCTTGCTTGGCGGCAAAACCCGCTGAATCTTTCCTCGGTTTAGCTAATTTGGTTCTCTATTTTTTCTTCTTTTCCGCCTTCAGGATTATACTGCAAAAACCTGCTCAACTGCGTCAGTTAGCTTGGATTTTAGTTCTAGGTTCTGTTCTGCCAGTAATTCTGGGTTTAGGTCAAATATTAGCTGGTTGGCACTCCCCCATGCTAATATTTGGTTGGGAATTAGTAGCCAATGGCAATCCCACAGGCAGAATGGCTTCTACTTTCATGTACGCCAATATATTTGCTGCTTATTTATTATTAGTTTTGGTTTTCGCTTTAGGTTTGTGGTTGGATACTTATAGAAGTTATCAGCAACAGAAAACAAGAGCATTATCTTTTTTAACTATCACAATTATTAGCGTGGGGATTTGTTTGATTTTAACTAGTTCCCGCAATGCTTGGGCCATCGCCTTTCTCGCTGGTTTAGCCTTTGCCTTGTATTTACGATGGTATTGGCTCGTGGGAATAGTTGTAGCTGGGGGAACTGCAGTTTTGGGTGCGTCTTTCGGTCCCATTTCCCTCCAAAAATGGTTGCGCCCCCTTGTCCCCCCTTACCTTTGGACTCGATTGGCCGATGAGTTGTATCCAAATCGCCCTCTTCCTACTTTGCGCACCACTCAATGGCAGTTTTGCTGGAACCTGACCCTGGAAAGACCCTGGACTGGTTGGGGATTGCGCAATTTTACTCCTCTCTATGAAACACAGATGAATGTGTGGTTAGGACATCCTCACAATTTGTTTTTAATGCTCACTGCAGAAACTGGTTTTGTAGCTACTTTTTTATTGTGCGCAATAGTAGGTTGGATTTTAGCTAGAGCAGTTATTTTCTTGGCTAATAAGCAAGTAGAATCCAAAGCCATGGAAGATAAATTGATTCTCTATACTTATCTGGTAGCATTTGCTGGCTTGATTCTTTTTAATTGTTTGGATGTGACTTTGTTCGATTTTCGTCTCAATACATTAGGATGGTTATTATTGGCAGCTATAGCAATGAACAATGAACAATAAACAATGAACAATGAACAATGAACAATTAACAATGAGCAATGAACAATGAACAATGAACAATGAACAATTAAGGGGTGTGGTGGAAAGTAGTTGCGGGGCTAAATATCTATTTATGAATCGTGGGGTAGCCCTCTGGGCTGCCTAACCTTCAGGATAAGCCGTGACAATTGAGATATAGCAGAAAAATGCCCATGCACGCTTTGTACGAAGGTGATGCAGCAGATTGTTTTTGATTATATCCATAGATGTTGTGGTGGGCGATGCCCACCCTACGAAAACTACC
>JH610619.1 GCA_000252485.1 Prochloron didemni P4-Papua_New_Guinea
GGGATTTATAGATTGCTCATTTTTTGGTTCTATTTTTGAATTTTGAATTTTGAATTGCGCGTAGCGCTATATTGTCAAAAAAAAATCTCAATTATCGATTATTTATTGCAAATTGTAAATTTTCATGGGATAATGTATATTACATGGCGAAAAAGGCTAAAACATATATTTCAATTTTGACCATACGATGAACTCAGGAATTGACCTACAAGCAAGTTTTATCCAAATTCTCCAGGATTTGGGATTGCCAGCAGGTGTAGCAAAAACCCTCTGGATGCCTTTGCCATTGCTGTTAATGCTCATCACAGCCACTGTGGGAGTATTAGTCGTGGTGTGGCTGGAACGGAAAATCTCCGCTGCTGCTCAACAAAGAATCGGACCGGAATACGCAGGTCCCCTAGGGATATTACAGCCTGCAGCAGATGGTCTGAAGCTACTGTTTAAAGAAGATACCATCGCCCACCGCTCCGATCCCTGGCTCTTTACTCTCGGACCAGTTTTCGTCGTAATTCCCGCATTTCTGTCCTATCTAATCGTTCCTTTTGGGCAGAATATGGTAATTACGGATTTAAATGTCGGCATCTTTTTCTGGATCGCCCTTTCCAGTATTACCCCCATCGGCTTGCTGATGTCGGGTTATTCCTCCAACAATAAATACTCTCTTTTGGGTGGTTTGAGGGCTGCAGCTCAGTCTATTAGCTACGAAATTCCCCTGGCTTTTGCCGTACTGGCTATTGCTATGATGTCCAACAGCCTCAGTACTATAGACATTGTGGAACAGCAATCTAGCTACGGCATTCTCGGCTGGAACATTTGGCGGCAACCTGTAGGTTTCCTTATCTTTTGGATTGCTGCTCTGGCGGAATGCGAACGACTGCCTTTCGACTTGCCAGAAGCAGAAGAAGAATTGGTAGCAGGTTATCAAACGGAATATTCCGGGATGAAATTTGCCCTCTTCTATCTCGGTTCCTACGTCAATTTGGTTCTCTCAGCCCTGATTTTTGCCATTCTTTACTTAGGAGGTTGGGAGTCTCCCATTCCTGTAGAGCAATTAGCTAATGTGCTGGGAGTTAGTGAAACTACTTCTTGGCTCCAAGCAATCATGGCGGCGATCGGCATTGCCATGACAATACTAAAGGCTTATTTTCTCGTATTTATTGCCATTCTGATGCGGTGGACTGTTCCTCGCGTGCGTATCGACCAATTGCTTAATTTGGGTTGGAAGTTTCTCTTGCCAGTTTCTCTAGTCAACCTGCTTCTAACAGCAGCCCTGAAATTAACTTTCCCCGTTGCTTTTGGCGGATAATAAAACATCTCATCGGCGTTTATCTGCGTTTATCTGCGGTTCACAACCATGTTCAAAATTCTCAAACAAGTTAAAGATTACGCTCAAGAAAGCTTCCAAGCTGCTAAATATATTGGACAGGGATTATCTGTTACCTTCGACCACATGCGCCGCCGTCCGGTGACAGTTCAATATCCCTACGAAAAACTAATTCCCTCAGAACGGTTTCGGGGTCGCATTCACTTTGAGTTTGATAAGTGTATCTCCTGCGAAGTTTGCGTTCGGGTTTGCCCCATTAACCTACCGGTGGTAGATTGGGAATTCAATAAGGAAGCGAAAAAGAAAGAGCTGAAACACTACAGTATTGATTTTGGAGTTTGTATTTTCTGCGGTAATTGCGTGGAATACTGCCCCACTAATTGTCTCTCTATGACAGAAGAGTACGAACTGGCTACCTATGATCGCCACGAACTCAACTACGATAACGTTGCTTTGGGACGCTTGCCCTATAAAGTAACTCAAGATCCCATGGTTAAACCCCTGCGAGAGTTTGCTTATTTACCCAAAGGAACCATAGATCCCCACGACTTACCCCCAGGTAGTCAACGAGCCGGCAAACGTCCGGAAGAAATTGTGGCCCAGATGAAATCCCAAGAAGAGAAAAGTACAGGAGAATAGAGCATCGTGAATCTAGCAGAAGGAGTTCAAATAGTTTCATTTGCTATCCTCGCTGCCACCACCATAGGGGCAGCCTTAGGAGTAGTACTGTTAAGCAATATCGTCTATTCTGCTTTTCTTTTAGGAGGAGTATTTCTTAGCATTTCCGGCATTTATATCTTGCTCAATGCGGATTTTGTCGCAGCGGCGCAAATTCTGATTTATGTGGGTGCGGTAAACGTGCTGATTTTATTCGCCATTATGCTAGTGAATAAGCGAGAAGATTTTGCGGACTTACCCCGGCGTTGGATTAGAACCGGAGCAACTGCTTTAGTTTGCCTCGGTGTTTTTGCTATTTTGGGAAGCATGGTCTTGCTAACCCCTTGGTCCCTTTCAACTGTTTCTCCCGCTGCGGTAGAGAATACCATTGTTGCTATTGGAGAGCATTTCTTTAGCGACTTTCTCTTACCTTTTGAATTGGCTTCCGTTCTCTTATTGATGGCTATGGTAGGGGCAATTATTCTCGCCCGTCGAGATTTCATTCCCGATACATTGCCTTCTACGGAAAAAGAAGACACTGTTTTGACTTTACCGGAGCGTCCTCGAGAATTAGCATCTAAGTAGTGACCAGCTTTTTCAGATTTCGTATTAGAACCAATCTGAAAACGTTTGCTATCCCCCTAAATCCCCCTTAATAAGGGGGACTTTCCAGGCTCCCCCCACCCTACAAAATTATACTTTTTTCCATCCTGCTTAATATTTATTATTAAATAATTTCTCATGCTTTATCTGTTTGCGATATTTTTATTGAATTTAATGCTACAATGAAGATTAGGAAAACTAGAAAAGAGGTAGAGATGACCAGATTCATTCACGACCAGTTTGCCAAAGATTACTTAGAAGAATTTCTCAAACCTTACGGGGAAGTAAAAGCGCCGATTTATCAACTATCAACTATCAACTATCAACTATCAACTATTATCGGCTTTATCTTCTAGGGAATTCGCTCCCTTGTTCTTTCAATTATCTCGTGAAGAATTATTGCGCCGTTTTCGAGCAGATAATTAAAACCCACTTTCCGCACTTCGTTTTGGAACATGCATAGTAGCATAGCATTTTTCTGATCAATCTCTTAATTGCTCATTGCTCATTGTTAATTGTTAATTGCTCATTGCAACCCCTTGACGTTAGCCAAAAGCTGGTCTAGAATAAAACTATTGCAATAACAAAGGAGTATCCCACCATGATTGTCACTACCAAAAAAGCAGCAGAGATTTTAGGTATAACAGGAGCCAGATTGCGGGTGCTTCTGGCCGAGGGTCGAGTAGAAGGGGCTTATAAGTGCGGTAGAATGTGGCTAATTCCTTTATTCAACGGTCGTCCCTTCATTAGCAAGGGCAAGAGAGGACCGGATCCCAAGTGGAAAAATGCGATGCTACCAGATAAAACAATTATTCATGTCAATTAACAATTAACAATTAACAATGAACAATGAACAATGAGCAATTAACAATTAACCGGTTGATAAGAAAAATGCCCATGCACGCTTTAGATAAAGGTGATCCAGGCGATGCAGTTTATTTTTCGTAGTTGGGTTGAAGCCCTTTACCCAACAAGCTCAAGAAACTTGTGTTGGGCGGTCCCTGAGCGACAGTCGAAGGGTTTCGCTATCGCTCAACCCAACCTACATTTGCTTATAACTACATTTGCTTGTAACACTATTGTCTCTGTAGCAACCACTTTTAGATTGGATATTAATTGTTAATTGCTATAATCCATAATTAATCGATCTGGCGATCGATATGCCCAAACTATTACTATAGCGCTTCGCGGTGGGATATTTCCAAACACTTTATCTCTATTTCTCTTCTCTCTCTGTGTCAAAAGCGTCTAATCGGGTTTTTTCAATTCTTAAGTCTTTGTTGAAGCTGACATCGCCCCCTAAATCCCCCAATACTGGGGGAAAAGAAAGGAGGGAGAAGAATAAAGTCGCTCTTATTTAGGGGCTAGAAGAATAAAGTCGCTCTTATTTAGGGGGGGGGGAGAATAATTAGGTATCGCTATATCTAAAAAAAAGCCTCTTCAGACAATTTAATAATTCAACAATTAACCCTAAGCTAATAAAAGCGGCAGATTATAAAGCGTAAATTTCTCATCTTTAGAAATTACCGTTAACCTTTCACACAAAGCTTGAGCAATCAACATGCGATCGAAAGGATCTTTATGATGATGGGGCAAATTCCCAACTTTTAACCCATGAGCCGCCGTTATTGTTAAAATCTCAAATTTATTCTTTTTGAGTATCTCCAATAAATCATCCGGGATATCTAACTTACCAAGAGACTTTTTAATTGACATTTCCCACACTGTGGCAGCACTGACCAAAATTAAATTGTCAGGATTCCGAATAGTTTCTTTAATATCCGCTGATAACCTCGGATTGTCTTCTAACCACCACAACAAAATATGAGTATCTAATAAAAACTTCATTCGGACTCCCCATAAAACATGGCGTTAATCTCTTGGGACTCATCATCAAAATCATCGGCAATTCTAATGCGTCCTTTCCATGCACCAGGAGTTCTTGGCTTTGAGATCTCCTCATAGGGAACCAAACGGACTAAAGGCTTACCCCCTTGACTAATAATTACATCTTGCCCCGCCAAAACCGACTCAATCAGCTGAGAAAGATGAGTTTTTGCTTCCTGAATGTTGGCATTTTGCATCAGAAATAACCTTTGCAATAGTGTTATCAGCAATTGTAGATTATATTTAAGCACTGTATCCGGGTTTCTCTTATTATTTTAAATACGTACTAAATAGTAGAGCGCACTCTTCGCAGAGCCCTTCGTGATCGCCTCTATTGAGAACCAGATTGAAACAAATCTCTTTCGGAAGTAACGTGAACCTATGGTGGGCACTGCCCACCCTACATTGGACCTCTTTTTTGGTGAATCAACAATTTTGGTGTTCATTGTCCTAAACTAGAGACAAGAAGGAGAGAACACAAGGATTTATGATTCAACTACAGTATTGTTTAGTATTGGCCGCCGCTCTGTTTTGTATTGGTATCTACGGTTTAATTACCAGTCGCAATGCGGTGCGGGTGTTGATGTCCATTGAATTATTGCTCAATGCAGTTAATCTCAATTTAATGGCATTTTCCAATTTCCTCGACCCTGCAGAAATTAAGGGCCAGATTTTTACCATTTTCGTAATTACTGTTGCTGCGGCAGAAGCTGCTGTAGGCTTGGCAATTATTTTAGCAATTTACCGCAACCGCGATACTATCGATATGGAGCAGTTTAATCTGCTCAAATGGTAGAAGATTGATTATGTGTCAGCTGGAAGCGGTCGTCAGCAATAAGTACCTAGGCAAAATTAATTGGATATTCGCGAATTGCCCTCGCCTGTATTTATGGGTTGCGGTGCGTTGCGCACGCACCCTACAATGTCCGTCAAAATTATATACAAATAATTTTGCACGACTACTTATCAAAGCGATCACTTCCTGGCACTGGGCGCGATCGCCCTAGTCTAAATGCGATCGCGAAGCCTATCGCCTCTGTGTTATATTATAAAAACTAATATAAAGACTTGATATGGAACAACCAATAACAAACAACCAACAACCAATAACAAACAACCAACAACCAACAACCAACAACAAAATATAATCTTATGGGAAAGACGCTCACAGAAAAAATTATCGCCCGCGCTGCAGGTAGAGATGGAGTAGAACCAGGGGAAAATGTTTGGGTAGATGTAGATGTCCTCATGACCCACGATGTTTGTGGTCCCGGTACTATCGGCGTATTTCAAAGAGAATTTGGTGATGATGCTAAGGTTTGGGATGCAGAGAAAATTGTTTTGATTCCCGACCACTATATCTTTACTGAGGACCAACGGGCTAACCGCAATGTGGATATCCTCCGGGACTTTGCTACGGAACAGGGGATTAAATATTTTTACGATATTAGCGATCGCTCTAATTTCAAAGCTAATCCAGATTATAAAGGTGTGTGTCACGTTGCCCTGGCCCAAGAAGGTCACACTCGCCCTGGAGAAATACTGTTCGGAACTGATTCTCATACCTGTAACGCAGGTGCTTTCGGTCAGTTTGCTACAGGTATAGGTAATACAGATGCTGGTTTTATCATGGGTACTGGCAAACTCCTGATTAAAGTCCCAGCTACTATGCGCTTCGTTCTGGATGGGGAACTGCCAGATTACATCCTGGCCAAAGATTTGATTCTGCAAATTATCGGCGATATTAGCGTATCTGGAGCCACTTACCGGACCATGGAATTTGCAGGAACTGCGGTAGAGAAAATGACCATGGAAGAGCGCATGACTCTTTGCAATATGGTAATTGAAGCAGGGGGCAAAAATGGAGTAATCGCTCCAGACGAGACTACTTTTGAATACGTCCGTCCCCGCACTGATAAGCCCTTCGAGCCAGTTTATACTGACCCAGATGCGAAATTTTATAGCGATCGCGCCTACGATGTTTCTCAATTAGAACCAGTAGTTGCTAAACCCCACTCCCCCGATAACCGGGCCTTAGCACGAGAGTGTAGTGATGTCAAGATAGACCGAGCTTATATCGGTTCCTGCACTGGAGGCAAAACCACCGACTTTCTCAATGCTGCTCGCATTCTCAAGGGTCGGCAAGTGAAAGTGCCCACCTATTTAGTCCCGGCAACTCAAAAGGTTTATGAGGACTTATTTAGCCTTAAATACGAAGAACAAACCTTATCAGAAATATTCCTGGCTGCTGGTTGTATTGAACCCGCAGCTCCTTCCTGTGCAGCTTGTTTGGGGGGTCCCAAGGATACTTTTGGCCGGATGAATAAGCCAGAAGTTTGTGTTTCCACTACTAACCGCAATTTCCCCGGTAGGATGGGGGATAAGAAGGCTCAGATTTATCTTGCTTCTCCCTATACCGCAGCAGCCTCAGCTCTCACTGGATATGTGACCGATCCTAGAGAGTTTCTTTAGGTTGGTTGAGTTAGTTTTGCATAGAGGCACAGAGACGGAGAGAGTAGGGGCGCATGCCATGCGCCCTTGTTCCTTCTAAAATGGTGAATACTCTACTTGGAAATAGAATCCCTTTTCTTGTAAAGTATCTCCTGGAGTATCTATCTCTACCAAAGGAATGCCATAATCAACTCGGGCATTAAAATCGTCCCCCACGTTAAAGCGCAGACCCACACCCAAAGAGTAGATGGTGTTTTCCTCCCTTGTCTCTTCCCCGTCACTATCCCAAGCTGTACCAAAGTCGAAAAAGGGAGTGAGTTGTACCGTCGTATCCAAGTCAGAAATACGCAAAATGGGAACCCGGAGTTCAGCAGAGGCAAATACCCCATTATCCTCCAATAAAACATCTTGACGGTAGCCGCGAACACTCAACTGCCCCCCAACGCTAAACTTTTCTAGAGGAACTAAAGCGTGTGGAGTAAGTTGAACGTCAGTACGCAATAATAAAGTTAGACCGGATTTATTCAAAAGGCGCAAATATTGTCCTTGTCCTCGCCAAGCCAAGAAATCACTATCGGGTTCATCTCCTGAATTGAGATTGGAGTTAAAAGCATCCACCCCCAAACTAAATTGAGAACGGAAGGCTAACACCTGGCGGTTGTCCCGATTGGTATATTCCTGAAAAAAGCGTAAAGCAGAAATTTTCGTTTTCCCATCATCCGTAGATCCTTCCGATAGGGGAAAAGGAATATTATCCAAAATAGTTGTTGCCGAGTCCTGATGAGAACCAGTTAAACCCAGGGTAAACTCTTCGCTCGGAGTTTGCCAGAGGGGTTGGCGATAGGTCAGTTCGTAGTTAAGAGTCTTAGATTCAATGTTAATGGCATCGAAGGGTTCTTCGATAATTCTGCTTTCGGTATGACTGTGACTGAAACTGAGAGTTCCGTTGCGGGGGTTGATGGGGATAGAATAGCTGAGATTATCCAGAGAGTTGCTGCCTTCCGTGTTAATGTAGCCCACACCAAGGCGATCGCCTATTCCCAAAACATTATTGAAACTTAACTCGACTTTGCGACGAACACTACCTACACCAGGCGATCGCTGATTATCCGTACTCAGTCGCACTGCCTTGGTATCCGCTTCCCTTACTCTAACTTCTAAAATACTAATTCCCGGACGAGGTCCTGCCCCCAATTCTACCGATAAATTTTCAATTAACGGATCTAGTTGCAACAGTTGCAAAGCGTTGAGCAACTTATTTTGATTCAGAGGAGGTGTAATGGCAATTTCGATACGACTGCGGACGTAACTAGGATCTAGTCGTTTCAATCCCATAATCTCAATTTCCTCTACCGACCCTTCGATTACTTGAATTAAAACCACCCCATTTTGCAAGGATTGAGGCGGAATAAAGGCTCCAGAGGTAATATATCCTTTCTCTACATATAATCTAGTCACTGCTTCCTGAGCTTTAAGCAGTTGGGCAAATGAAATAGGCTTGCCTCTGTAATCTGCCAGGACTTCTTCTAATTCTTCCCTACTAAATACTGTACTGCCCACCACGGAAAAATCCGAGACAATAATTTGTTCAGGAATTATTGTTCCTGGGGATTGGCTTCTATTAGGGTCCGTTTGTACTGGTGGAAACAACTCTTCCAGTGGCGGCAATGTTTCCGGTTCTGGAATCCGTTGAGGATTTTCTCTTACTGCTGGCAGGTTAGTATCTGATGGCAGACTAGTTTGAGCATTACTTGGTAAAGAACAAGGAATCAGTAAGGAAAAGGTAACTAAAATTATTTTTAAGTTTGGCATTTGGCCCAGCTATAAAAAGAATAGTATCTTGGAATACGCAAGATCAATCAATCTTTAAATTAAATACCATTATATAGCACTACGCATTTAGGTTAGGACACTAATAAAGCCTGAAACCTAATCATAGCCGTCTTTATGAATTTTGAATTTCTCAGTTTGAATTGCGCGTAGCGCTATAGTAGACATTATAGTAACAGCATCTACCATGAACCTGCCCAGCAAAATAATTGAAGAGGCTTATTCCAGTCTTGACGATCTTTTCCAGCAAGTCAAGACACTAGCTGTTAGCGTCTTTGGTTTTCCTAAAATATATGACCATTATCTAGTTTATGGTTATCAAGCTCACCCTGGCCCAATTAAATCCCTCAGAGAACTAGATCTTTTGCTACTTTTGAGTGGGGAAGGCACAGAAGTCGCTCTATCTCCTCTAGACTCTCAGACTTATTGGTTGAAGATAAATACACCTAATGCTTCTTTGGCCCTTTATCCCGATGGACATGGCTACGTTAACTCAAAAAAAGTTATTGATAGTCTAATTAATTATCTATCATCCTTAGAGCAATGCCAAGAAGTAGAATTCAATTTAGAGCGCAAGGCAGTAACTTTAAAATTGAGAGCTTATGAATGGTCATTCAATCTTATTCCCGCCGTTCCCGTTGATAATAAGTTGGGAGAAAGAATTTATTACTTAATTCCCAATGCCCAGGGAAACTGGGGGCAAATAACTATAGAAAACGAAGCAAAGATTAATTGACCAACAAGATTTACTCTTGTATCGTTTAATCAACTTACACTCTCTTTTTCCTCTGTAGAGCCTATTAACTGACAGCAACCAACCGGTTGCAGTATAACTATCAACTATCCACTATCAACTATCCACTATCAACTATCCACTATCAACTATCCACTATCAACTATCCACTATCAACTATCCACTATCCACTGCTATAAATCGTTCCAATTCCCTTTTTAAAGCAAAATAAGCTGGTTTAGGTTGATAGTTAAAATCGAAAATACAAGGAGTGCCTTTGTTGTCTTGCTCCGGGGGTTTATAGTAAGCATGTTTATCCGTAAATCCCCAAAGATTTAAACTCTCGCAACCCGAGTTCAAAGCAACTTCCATTACTTTCCCATAGGCTAGAGCGTGCAGTTCGTATTTAGCAGCATCCGGTAAATGTTGAGTTGGGGGTAGAATGGTAATAGAAACTTCCCCAATATGTACCCCTAGCCCCAATTTTTTAAACCTTGCTACTGCATCTGGTAATCTAATAGTACTCACAGCAAGAGAGCGGAATAACTCGTGGTGCAGTTGCAAGCCTATGCCGTGAATGGGGATATTATTGTCTTTAAGTTCCCCAATCATTTTAGAAATCGCATTCCATCTAGCCAAAGTGTGGAGGCGATAATCTAAATAGATTAAATGAGCCTCCGGATCTGCTTCATGGGCCCAGAGAAAACATTTTTGAATAAAATACTCTATCTGTCTCCAAATGGATTGTCTTGCTCTTCCTTTATCGTTGATTGCTTCATTAACCACATCCCAAGCGGAGCATTTGCCCTTGTAACGTTCTACCATAGCAAAAATATAATCCCGCAGTACCTTTTCTAATTCTAAACTGGTGAGGTTGCCCATCCAAGGAGCGTAGCTCAGATGCCAGCAAAGAGTATGTCCTCGGACTGTTTGGTTGTGGGACTCAGCAAAAGAGACAAGGGCATCTCCAGCGCTGAAATCATAGGTATGGGGTTCTTTGCAGACCCAAGCGCATTTCATTGCGTTTGCTGGAACCAATAAATTGAATTCTGACCCCAAAATATTGCGATAGTTAGCATCTTGTTTCAGTGCCTTATGCCTGACTGCCGTACCAATTTGGAAATTTTTTGCTAGGTCTCTTAATGTCATAATTGGATTTAATAATTATCTTCAAAATCTTATATCAAATCTGACAATGTTTGCTACAGATATAGCGCTACGCGCAATTCTTTCCTGAAAATTCAAAATTCAAAAAGATGGCTATGACTAGGTTTCAGGCTTTATTAATGTCCTAACCTAAATGCGTAGTGCTATACAATAGTACTACAATCGCTTGTAGCTTGTTGGGCTGTCACTGCACTTTGGCTAGGGTGTGGTCACAAGTAGAAGACGCGAGTTTTTTCGTAGGGTGGGCATTGCCCACCACAACTTGCGGTGCCCTTCGACTACGCGGCCGGACCGGGTCGCCGAAGGGCAGGGACCGGGTCGTCGAACTGCATCTATCGCCTCCGTCAAAAGCAATATCAATAGTCTCCTGACGGACTGCGGTTACAAGATTCTGAACAAACTAGAACGAATACCCAACTGGTTTTGACCGCACCCCTTTGGCTACCCTTCGACTAGCCCCAGGGTAAGAGCTCAGGGCGATCACTCAGTGGCCCCGTAGCCGAAGTGCAGGGGTGTGGTTAAAAGTAGTTGTTTGGGTCTGAATATGTACATCTATATACCGGCCTATGAAAGTGTTTACTATTGAGTTCCAGCATTTATACAGGTTGCAGTTCGACGACCCTCTCTGCAAGCTGTATAACTATCAACTGTCCACTATCAACTGTCAACTGCTATATATAGAAAAAATCAGCCCATTGCCTTAGATTTCATTCCGGAAAGTGAAGAGACTGCCGCCAGAAAGAGCAATCAAATCAGGATAGCCATCCCCATCTAAATCAGCCAACTCCACTTGTTCCAGCTCTGTTTCCTCCAGCAAAAACTGATTCGTCTCACCAAAAGAGCCGGAACCAGAGTTTAAGCGCCAAGAGAGCGTAGGGACCAAACCAGAACCAGGATCGGTGGTCCACAACAAATCCAGATCATGATCACCATCTAAATCCCCCAAGGCAGCAGATGCTACTGAATCATCCTCAAAATAGTTAGTTGCCGCACCAAAAGAGCCATTTCCCAGACCCAACAACAGAGATACACTACCACTAGAATAACCTGTATTACCAGTTATCAAATCTAAATTACCATCTCCATTGACATCCCCAACATCCACCGAATTGGAGTAGCCCCCCACTGAAAATTCCGTACCAGTTGCCAAAGTCCCGTCCCCAGAACCCAGGAACACCGACAGCTTCTGGCTAGAGTCATTGCTGGCCACCACATCTAAGTCCCCATCCTGATTGAAATCAGCAAGACCTATATCTGTCAAACCAGAAAACTGATGTTGGTTTGTTTTGGTAAACAAGCCATTACCCAAACCCAATAGAACAGTAACTCCCTGATTATAGTCTCCGTAGACTACATCATCCACCCCATCAGAATTCAAGTCATCTATCACTACATCTGAGGGGTTGTTAATCTCTAGTTCCCCTGGTAACACTGGTATTTCTTCATTCGAGAAAGTACCATCTCCACCATTCAAGAAAACACTGGCACTATCATTACTATTGAGGGGCGACCGAGAGGCGCTCAAAGAAGCCTGGAGCCGACTCCAGCATAGGCTTAGGGTTCAAAGCCTGACCCCACCCGAAGGTGCAAGTTGGGATGGACAAAACGGTCCAAATCGGACCCCAAAACAAGAAATCGATGTATTTACTTGTAGGGATAACCGAACAACGACTGTGATGATTCCCGAACCAGCGTGTATCATAGCTAGAAGGTAATGCGTAAGTCAACCCGAATACCGCAAGGGAAGACATCGTTAGGGGTAGAGTTGAAAGGTCAACGAAAGGAATCGTTGTAAGCGTCAAAAGAATGAATACACCTGAAAAGCGGTAATGGGTGTAATAGCTCAAGGACTAATCCGGTCTCTTTCGGATAGTAGAATGCCAACTTGACAAGTTAGTAGAACCCCAAGGGCTTGGCGTATAGACGGTGACCTCCAACCCGAATCTTCTTTGTGTGTAACCGGGTAAGCCGGATTGAGTCCACTCCCTAGGTCGATAGGAGTTGGTAGCCAAATCGCAAGATGAGGTATAAATCTTAGTCCGGTAAGAGATAACTGAAGAAAGCGAAAGCCAGCAAGCTGAAAGGCAACACGAAAGACCCTGGAGTTATAAGTGGCTGGATAGGGGAAATTCCCCGACTCGAAAGAGTGCCAACTTTCGGTAGCTGATTCCGAGCCAGGAATCCAAAATCACAATCCTTTAATTGTAATGGAAAAGATGGAATCGAACCCTAATAGGAACGATATCGTAACAAAGCAGACTACCGATTGGCATAAGGTCAACTGGCCCAAAGCCTATCGGCAGGTAGAGAAATTGAGACGGAGGATATTCCGGGCGACTCAGTTCGGCGACTGGAAAAAGGTGAAAAACCTACAGAAATTGATGCTAAAGAGTTACTCCAATAGACTCATATCCGTAAGACAGGCAGCACAGCTAAACAAGGGTAAAGACACCCCCGGTACTGACAAAGTGGCTAAATTAGATCCACAAACCAGGGGCAGGGTCGTCGATGCCCTAACCCAATACAAATGCTGGAAACCCATACCAACACGACGAGTATACATCCCAAAAAGCGACGGGAAGAAAAGACCCTTGGGAATACCTAGCATGATTGACCGGTGCATACAAGGCATGGTCAAAAATGCATTAGAGCCTCAATGGGAAGCCCAATTTGAAGCCACCTCATACGGTTTCAGGCCTGGCAGAAGTACCCATGACGCGAGACAAAGGATATTCCTGAATATTAGAGGGGAAAACAACCGTAAATGGTGGGTGCTTGATGCGGACATCTCAGGATGCTTCGACAATATAGCACATGAACCGCTAATGGATAAGATGAGGGGATTCCCCGCCAAGGAACTAGTGGAACAGTGGCTGAAGGCTGGATATGTCCACAAGGGCGTATTCTATGATACGGAGGCCGGTACTCCACAGGGGGGTATAATTAGCCAATAATGGGCTAATATTGCCTTACACGGCATGGAAGAAGCCCTTGGGATTCAATACAGGTGGAAAAAAGATTCCCGGAAGAAGAACGGGGGTACCTGGGCGAATCTCAGTAACCGCTCGCTGGTTCGCTATGCTGATGACTTTGTGATTCTAACGGAAAGCAAGGAAGATGCGGAGATAGCTAAGACAATCATAGAAGAATGGTTATCGGAGAAAGGACTAGCACTGTCCGAAGAAAAAACAAAAATCAGACACCTCAGAGAGGGGTTTGACTTTCTCGGATGGAACTTTCGGAAGTACAAAACCACCAGTCGTAAAACAGGCTTGGTCACCCTCATCAAACCTTCCGAGAAAAATATAAAGAAATTCAAAGAAGGTCTGAAGGAACTGTTCAAAAGTTTCAAAGGGTCACCAGCTGCCAGGGTGATAAGGGACTTAAACCCGAGGATTAGAGGGTGGGGAAATTATCACCAGGGAGTGGCTGCGAAAGAAACCTTCTCCGAACTAGATAGTTACGTTTGGTGGAAACTGATGTCTTGGGGAAAGAAAACACACCCTAAGAAATCAAGTGAGTGGGTTGTCGAGAGATATTTCGGGTGTTCATGCCCAGGGAGGAAAGACAAATGGGTTTTTGGAGATAAAAGGAAAGAGCATCTCTATGTAGAAAAACTTTCATGGATTCCGATTCAACGTCACACGCTAGTTGCGCACAAGAATAGTCCCGACGACCCCCAATTGAAGGAGTACTGGGAAAAGCGAATTGCTAAAAATGAAGAGACAACAGCGATGGGTCGGTATTCAAGAGGAAGGGATAAATTAGCAGCATGGCAGAATTATAAATGTCCATGGTGTGAACAAAGCTTGGGGAAAATGGAGGAACTACACGTTCATCACATACAACCCAAACACCTAGGTGGTAAAGATACCTATGACAATCTCATATATCTACATGAAATGTGCCACCAATCCATACACGCCTTGGGTGCTACAAATCCCGACATACAGGCAAAACTGAAAGACGGGAGGACAAAACCCCCTAGAAAGCGGACCAAAAGCCAAAAGGTACAAACCCGCAAACCTAGGAAAGAAGTAGCAAAAACACCGAGTACGAAAGGAATCGGTTGAGCCGTGTGCAGGGAGACTTGCTTGCACGGTTCTAAGGGGACGAAGCGGGAGCAATCCCGCCGACTTACCCGATAGAAAATAAATCTAGATGGTCATCAGAGTTGAAATTTCCCAATCCTAGGAGTTGAGCTTCTAAATCAATGTCCAAGAAAGAATCAGCAGGAAAGGTTCCATCCCCTGCACCTAAAAGAATGGATGTTTTACTGTCCCCGGCGACCACCAAATCCACAATCTCATCTCCATTCACATCTCCTGGAATGAAATCTCGGAGATTGTCGTCTAGGGGGATAGTGTAAGAGCTGAAAGTTACCCTTGTTTCTAGAGTAAATTCGCTAACTACGTCGGATTCTG
>JH610620.1 GCA_000252485.1 Prochloron didemni P4-Papua_New_Guinea
GGGTATAGATTAGTAATGCTTGTTGGTAACAAGAAATGGCCAGTTCCAGGTTTTCTGCTTTATCTCCTTGGAGGCGATCGCCATAAGCAATACCCAGATTGTTTTGAGTTTTGGCCCAATCTAAGGGAAAGTCCTTTTGCGTATAGATTAGTAATGCTTGTTGGTAAGAAGAAATGGCCAGTTCTAGGTTTTCTGCTTTGTCTTGTTTGAGGCGGTTTCTGTAGGCAGTACCCAGATTGTTTTGAATACCTGCCCACGGTAGAGGAAAATCTTTTTGAGTCAAGATGAGTAATGCTTGTTGGTAACAAGAAATGGCCAGTTCTAGGTTTTCTGCTTTATCTTCTTTGAAGCGGTTTTTGTAGGCAGTACCCAGATTGTTTTGAATACCTGCCCACGGTAGAGGAAAATCTTTTTGAGTAAAGATGAGTAATGCTTGTTGGTAACAAGATATGGCCAATTCCAGGTTTTCTGCTTTATCTTCTTTGAGGCGATCGCTGTAAGCAATACCCAGATTGTTTTGAGTTTTGGCCCAATCTAGGGGAAAGTCCTTTTTCGTACAGATTAGCAATGCTTGTTGATAACAAGAGATGGCCAGTTCTACGTTTTCTGCTTTATCTCCTTTGGAGCGCTCTCTGTAGGCACTACCCAGATTGTTTTGAGTTTTGGCCCAATCTAGGGGAAAGTCCTTTTTCGTAAAGATGAGTAATGCTTGTTGCAAACAAGAGATGGCCAGTTCTACGTTTTCTGCTTTATCTTCTTTGAGGCGCTCTCTGTAGGCAAGACCCAGATTGTTTTGAGTAATTGCCCAATCTAGGGGAAAGTCCTTTTTCGTAAAGATGAGTAATGCTTGTTGCAAACAAGAGATGGCCAGTTCCTGGTTTTCTGCTTTATTTCCTTTGGAGCGGTTTCTGTAGGCAGTACCCAGATTATTTTGAATACCTGCCCACTGTAGAGTTCCATTCTTTTTCGTAAGGATTCCTAATGCTTGTTGCAAAGAAGAGATGGCCAGTTCCTGGTTTTCTGCTTTATCTTGTTTTCCGCGATCTCTGTAGGCAAGACCCAGATTGTTTTGAGTAACTGCCCACTGTAGAGGAAAATCCTTTTTCGTATAGATTAGTAATGCTTGTTTCCAATAAGAGATGGCCAGTTCCAGGTTTTCTACTTTATTTCCTTTGGAGCGCTCTCTGTAGGCAGTACCCAGATTGTTTTGAATACTTGCCCACTGTAAAGTTCCATTCTTTTTCGTATAGATTAGTGACGCTTGTTTCCAACAAGAGATAGCCAGTTCTAAGTTTTCTGCTTTATCTCCTTTGGAGCGATCGCCGTAAGCAATACCCAGATTGTTTTGAATACTTGCCCACTCTAGAGGAAAATCCTTTTTCGTAAAGATGAGTAATGCTTGTTGGTAACAAGAGATGGTTAATTCCAAGTTTTCTGCTTTATCTTGTTTGATGCGCTCTCTGTAGGCAGTACCCAAATTGTTTTGAATACCTGCCCACTGTAGAGTTCCATTCTTTTTCGTATAGATTAGTAATGCTTGTTGGAAACAAGAGATTGCCAGTTCCAAGTTTTCCGCTTTATCTCCTTGGAAGCGAGCGCTGTAGGCAGTACCCAGATTGTTTTGAGTACCTGCCCACTCTAGAGGAAAATCCTTTTGGCTATAGATTAGTAATGCTTGTTGGAAACAAGAGATGGCCAATTCCAAATTTTCTGCTTTATTTCCTTTGAGGCGGTTTCTGTAGGCAATACCCAGATTGCTTTGAATACCTGCCCACTCTAGAGGAAAATCCTTTTTCGTAAGGATGAGTAATGCTTGTTTCCAACAAGAGATGGCCAGTTCCTGGTTTTCTGCTTTATTTCCTTTGGAGCGGTTTTTGTAGGCAGTACCCAGATTGTTTTGAGTACCTGCCCACTCTAGAGGAAAATTCTTAATTGTAAAGATTCGTAATGCTTGTTGGAAAGAAGAGATGGCCAATTCCAGGTTTTCTGCTTTATTTCCTTTGAGGCGGTTTCTGTAGGCATTACCCAGATTGTTTTGAGTTTTGGCCCAATCTAGAGGAAAATTCTTAATTGTAAGGATGAGTAATGCTTGTTGCAAACAAGAGATGGCGAATTCCAAGTTTTCTGCTTTATCTCCTTTGAGGCGCTCTCTGTAGGCACTACCCAGATTGTTTTGAGTACCTGCCCACTGTAGAGGAAAATCCTCTTGAGTGTAGATTAGTAATGCTTGTTGGTAACAAGAGATTGCCAATTCCTGGTTTTCTGCTTTATTTCCTTTCAGGCGCTCTCTGTGAGCACTACCCAGATTGTTTTGAGTTTTGGCCCAATCTAGGGAAAAATTTTGGCTGCTCCCGAGTAATGCTTGTTGGTAACAAGAGATAGCCAGTTCCAAGTTTTCTGCTTTATCTCCTTTGAGGCGATCGCTGTAAGCATGACCCAGATTGTTTTGAGTACTTGCCCACTGTAGAGGAAAATCCTCTTGAGTGTAGATTAGTAATGCTTGTTGGTAACAAGAGATGGCCAATTCCAGGTTTTCTGCTTTATTTCCTTTGAGGCGCTCTCTGTGAGCAGTACCCAGATTGTTTTGAAGAGTTGCCCATTCCACAGGAAAATCTTCCCGAGTCCAAACTGATAAAACTACCTCGTAACCAGTAATAGCAATCTCCAAGTTATTGGCCCTGTTACCCAGGGGAAACTCCCCAATTAGATTGCTGAATTCGCCAATAGCTCTAGCGAGATAATTTGCTTGCTTGCGCTCCGATTTTCCTAAAGTCTCAGTTCCCCAAGCTTGCAAAATTTGCTGCAACACCTCATCCAACTTATCCTGGTTTGCTTCCAGCAGAGGATACACCCGATTCTTATCGCCTTGGCTCTCCGTAGTGGTTTGTAAAAGCTTCGTTAAGAACTTGTGATATTTTGTTGGTTGGGACATAGCTATAGATGGAATAGGCTCTGGAACCATATTACCTTAGATTTCCAATAGGTTTGTTAATTTATTTGTTAGATTGATTAAAAATTTCAGCCCCATTACCACTTTCCAATCCCTATGGTAATTCTAGCATCATCGGTCCTCAGAATCTAGTTGAGAGGCAAGAGGCAATGTTTTATTTAGCTACTTTTTTGGTTACTGTCAAGTTTTTCTCAGTATAGCGCTTCGCTACCAAAAGTGTTTTTCTATACTACATTTTTATACAAATGTGCTGCCTCAGCTGCATCACCTTTGGATAAAGCGTGCATGCGCATTTTTCTTATCAACCTCTGGCGTTGAGAGATTGTTAATTGTTAATTGCTCATTGCTATAACTGATTCAAAGTCCGAGATTGCGTTTCATTTCTTCTAATTCAGTTTCTATTTCCCAACGCTGAAAATCTCGTTCTACATCATCAACTCCCGTAGTACTTTGACTGGAATCAACTCTTGTATTAGTATTAGTATAATGAAAATTAGATGTTGTTTTAGATGAGCCAACATTAGCTGCCTTAGCCCGAACTTCTTGAGATTTCTGTTTAATTTGAACCAATAATTCCTTGGCTTTGACAAGACGCTTTTTAATGGCTTCCATTTGTTGCCAAAGTCTCTCTCCTTCCCTTCGCAAAGCTGTTTCTTTCTCTAGAGCTGCATTAGCTAAATCCATTCTTTTAGCAGCTTTTGCTTTCTGAATTCTAGCATTCCAAGTTTGAATATCTTTAGCAACGGTAATAATCTGTTGTTGCAATTTTTTTTCTTCCAGCTGCAATTCAGCAATTAACCTTTGGGCATTTTGTTCTTGCTTTTGTAATTGCGCTAAAAGTGCTTGTAATTCGAGATTGGGATTATCAAAAAGACCCATTGTTTTAGATTAACTCAAATCAAATTAAAAATTTTGTCCCGGATAAAGAGAACGTAGGTTACCATTACGGCGAATTGTTACTTCCCCACTGGCGACAGAATCCAAAATCCAACCAGTAGAGCCAATTTCTTCCCCAAGACTAATACGTTCCATATTTCCATTAATATCAAACAAAGCGACAGAGCGATCGCCGAATTCAAAGAATCCGATGAAAGCACCAGTCACAGAAGGTGATGGTTCCGGTGTTGGCGGTATGTTAGCTAGATCGGGAGCAACTTCTACCGTTGGCGATGGTGCTAAAGCTTCCGGTACAGCTTGGGGAGAAGGTGCTGGTGGTGAAGGCAATGGTGAGGGTAAAGTTACTACATCGGGAGTGGGAAGAGGTCTTGTATCTTTTTCCTCCAAAGGTGTCTCTGTTGGATTTTTTGTTGGAATTGCGGCAACAGTCTCTTTGGGAGTTGGCCGATAGACTGGAATGGGGATATACACCTTCCTTTCAATTACTTTCGGCGTTTGGATGGGAGCAGGAGTTGCAGGAGTTGCAGCAGTTGTAGGAGGTGGGGAAGAATTAACAGTTGATGGTGGTGGATTGACAGCGGTGGCAACTTCCTCCTTTGCTTGCTGTTTGCGATCTATTTCCTCAAGTGTCCGCTGCACGTAGGCAATAAACTGGGCATCAGATTCACTTAGTTGCTTATCTGGGGTGGAAACTGGTTTTTGGACATGCTGCACCAACTTATCTCGATGTAAAAATAAAAAGATAGACCCTACAAGGCAGATACAGGCTAGAAGAAAAACGATTGTGTCAAAATAGTCAGCAAAACTGCGGGAGTCTTGAGGAGAAATTAGATTGTTTGGTTGGAAAGTGTTTTCCTTTTCTTCCTGTTGTAAAGGTTGAAGAGAGCTAGGTTTCCTTTCTCTAATTGATGACAGAGAAACAGACTCTTGACTTGTTGGTTGATTGGCTAAATTATTGTCCTTTTCTAATACCCGATCTATGTCTGAAAAGAGATCTTCCATCGATTCCCCAGCATCCCTTGTTACTGACTCTGGTTCTAAGGGTTTCTCTGTGGCAGACCGTTGAGTTATCAACTTATTGTTAGTATAGTCAGACATAATGCGATCGGGGAGTATATCTATCTATTGGGTGCTGGGTGCTGAGTGCTGAGTGCTGAAAGGGTTGCGGTCAAAACCAGTTGGGTTTAAGATCTAGTTTTTTCAGAATATTGTAACTGCAGTCCGTCAGGAGACTATTGATACTGCTTTTGACGGAGGCGATAGATGCAGTTCGACGACCCTCTCCGCAAGCTGTGGTGGGCAATGACCACCCTACTAAAAAACTCTCTTCGACTACTTTTGAACACACCCTGCTAAAAGTTTATTGCTTTTCGGAGGTGCTAACTAGTAGCTAAAAACCTGGACAAATCTAGACAAACCTTGAAAACACTTAGAACGCTTGTTTTTTAGTTTTAATGAGATATATTAGAAATGGTCATTTCCCGCCGATAATTGTAGGCCGGTATAATGACCCTACCCCGACAAAAGGCAGAATAAACTTTCCTGATAGAATGAACTGGTTAGGCAGCCAGGATAAAGAAGGGTCGTTGCGTATTGTCACAGCGGTAGCTTGAGTAGCCTCCATGATAGGCTCCAAATTTAACAAATGCGCTTAACTTTTAGGTTGAGCTTTGCGGGCAGCCGCCGCCCATCAATCGTGATTATGCCATACCTAGTTCAAATTTGTCCAGCAATGGGTAGATTAGGTTCGGTTAAATGCTGCACAATACTCCGGCACCAAAGCTTTTAGTTGTGCAATAATTCCATCATAGTCGTTCAGCTCCGCTTTGTTCAACAAAGTTTCCAACTGAGGCTTTAAATCCAACCACCTCATTTTTGCTTCCCGAGCAGCAAAAATTTTCGGGTGTTTGGTAGGTCTGCTGGTAGCAGAGTCAATCAGCAATTCTTCATAAAGCTTTTCTCCTGGTCTCAAACCAACAATTTCAATGGGAATATCTTCGACCGGGACTAACCCACTCAGGCGAATCATTTGCTCTGCTAAATGGTAAATGGGAATAGGCTCCCCCATATCTAGTAAAAAGATTTCCCCTCCCTGCGCCATAGCCCCTGCTTGTAGTACTAAACGAACTGCTTCCGGGATAGACATGAAGTAGCGAGTAACTTTCCGATGAGTAACAGTAAGAGGCTTTCCCTCAGCAATTTGTTTGCGGAAACGAGGTACTACCGAACCGCTGCTATCTAAAACATTCCCAAACCTGACCATGGCAAAACAAGTATTAATGTGGGGTTGGTCTGCCAGACCTTGCACTAATAATTCTGCCACCCGTTTGCTCGCTCCCATGACGTTAGTAGGACGCACTGCTTTATCAGTAGAAATCAAAACAAAGTGGCTTACTTGGCAATTAATAGCGCTTTGAGCTGCCATTAAAGTCCCACCCACATTATTGTAGACTCCCGGTCCCGGATTATGTTCTACTAACGGGACGTGCTTGTAGGCTGCTGCATGGTAAATAGTATCTACTTCATGTCTTCTCAAAATAGTCTCTAAATAGGACTGGTGAGTGACATTGCCTAAATAAGCAAATCGTTGTACGTAAGGATAGATTTCCCCTAATTCTAAATCGATTTGGTAGAGAGCATGTTCCGATAGTTCGTACAGCACCAAAAATTTAGGGGCCAGTTGGGCAATTTGACGGCATAATTCAGAACCAATAGAACCTCCAGCACCAGTTACCAGTACAGATTTGCCAGTAATATTCAGCCGCAATAATTCTGGGTCTGGCTTTACTTCCTCTCGACCCAGCAATTCCACCACGTCAATATTGCGGATTGCGCTAATAGAAAGTTTGTCCGACAAGATTTCTGTCAAGCTGGGTACTGTCTTGACTAAAACTGGTAAAGACTGCAATTGCTCAATAATTTGCCTTTTTCTCACCTTGTCTAGGGAGGGAATAGCTAAGATAACGGTGTTAAATGGTTGTTGACGGTAAAGCTGGTGTAAATATTCTGGGGAATAAACCCGAAACCCCTGAATTACTTGGTGCTGCAAGTCGGCATTGTCATCCACAAAACTAACGATAGAATAGCCATGGTCGTTCTGTAAAGCTCGAGCTAACTGAGAACCTGCTACTCCCGCACCGTAGATAACCAATCGTTCTGGTAATTTACTGGTGGGACGACAGCGAAAAGTTAGTTGGTGGGCTAAAGAGCGAATTAGCAAGCGCACGCCAATGACTAGTATAAAGGTCAATAAAGCGTCGATAATCAGAACGGAGCGAGGTAAAGGCCAGAATCCTTGTAAATAGGCCAGAATTACCAGCATTCCCGAACTGTAAAATACCGCTGCTCCCGCAGTGGATAAAAATTCTAAGCCCGTATAACGAATAACGGGGCGGTAAATTCCTTTGAAATAAAATACTAGAAGCTTAATGGTAATGAGTAATAAAACCAGTCCAGCATATTTAGAGATATGTACTTCAGAATCATCCTCACCAAAACGGAGCCAAAAAGAGCTATAAATGGCTAAGAAGAATAAAAACACATCCATCGCAATGAGAATAGAGCGTTTATTTCTTCTGGATAAGGCTCGATAACCATGGTGCAGGGGCTTTAACAGGTACTTAGTCAAGACATTCAGCATTATTACACGTCAATTTATTACCAAGATATAATCAAAATAATGGCTATATCTTGGCATACTACCCGATCGCCTAATGGTTTTCCCGATGTTGAAGCTTAAGTATTAGGATTTTTCTTTTGAGAAGGCGATTGTTGGAGTAACCTTGACCGTGTTGCTTCAACCGCCAGCTGAATCCATGATGGATATGGGGGATTTGAAATAGGCATTGGCGAGTTAATGGCTGTTGGGAGCGCTGTGGCTGGAGCGGTAGGGGCGATTGTGAGCAAGGTATCTTTGGGCAATATTCCTTTGGGTATTTTTAGTGTTTTGAGAACCGCGATCGCCACTGTAGTTTTCTTTACTATTGCCGTCTATTTATTCGGACCCATTCACTTTATTGATGTGTTTTCTCGCGAATTGTGGAAGTGGATGTTAGTATAATGTTTGCTACAAATACACCAGCCCTTCATTACTAATAAATATCTCGTGGGATAGCCCTCTGGGCTGTTCCGTGGGATAGCCCAGAATTGTAGGGTGGGCATCGCCCACCGAGAGCGTTATTTATATGGTCAACTGAAGATAAGCGGAACTCTTAATTTTCTCCATCATTTTGAGGAATTAACTGTTGTAATTCCTCCACCGAGGCTACCGTAACTGCTCGTTTATGAAGCTGCTTTAACAATTCAAAATCTTCTATCCCATTGATAACTGCAGTTAATTCTGAAGGTATCTCAGCAAACCTTATCTCTAGAACCTCAATAATTGACTCCCTTTTACTTCGTAAACTCTCTTGTTCAATTCCTTGTTCAATCCCCTGTTTGATTCCTTGTTCAATCCCTTGTTTGATTCCTCGTTCAATTCCCAATCTTTCAATACTGGTAATATAAGGCATTTTCTTTTCCTCCTCTATGCTACTCACTTCATTGTCAAACCTTGACCTTAACTCTTTTGGTAAAGTCATCATCCAATCAACTAATCGAAATAGTTGTAGAATTTGTTCCTTAGTATAACCTCCGTCATACAGTCCTCTGATTATACTTAATTTGCTGGTGAATCTTTCTGAGGCATTATCTCGAGTTTCTTTAGTTTTAAGATATGCCATCACCATGATAGCAAAAGGATTGCGACTTTCTCTTAAAGCCGACCAATTCTCCCGATAATCTAGTAGTTTCACCACTGGGAACTGGAAATTCAGTTTGCAACCCCAACGACTGTATTTATGGTTTTTGGGCCTCCACCAATTATTGTCATCTCCTAAGATTGCTAAACTGACTACTTCTGTATTTTCATCCAGGTAGCGGTCGCAAATCCGATAGTGATAAATCCACATTCTTTGGCTAAAACCACTTTCGTATTGTCCTTGGATTTCTATATGGACCAAGACAACAGCTTGCTTCCCGTTGTGCAGCCAAACTTTTACCAGTTTATCTGCTAACCTTTTCCCTAGATTAGCATCTCTCACTACCTGTTTCAATTCTGTATCCAGAGTTTCATATCCTCTGGACCAATCGATATCTTTATGCGCTTCTGGGAAAAAGAAAGCCATAAACTCTTCAAAGTAAGTGTCTATTGCTTCTTTCCACGGGCTATCATATTCATCTATTTGAATCGATTCTTCCATTAATTTTTCACGTTTTTTTCTTCGTCTTTCAACTTTATTTTAGCAAATAATTGAAGATTGTTTTATTGTTATTTTGTCCATTATATTACAAAATGTTAAATTGAGCGTTATTTATATCTTCAACTGAAGATAAATTGACCCATGTCTAATTAAATCTAATCAAGGTCGCTTCTGTGGTTCCATAGGTGTCTTGATGAAATGTCAATGCTTTGAGGGAGGAAGAACAGGCGATCCCTTCGTGCCGCGAAGCGATCGCTTCCCAGATGTGGGAGTGAAATAAACTTTAAATTTTACGTTAATCAAGATAATTACAAATTACAGGTTTTCAGATGGGTAGGGGGACTTTAGATTAGAGAGTGGGTATTATTGCTTGTCCAAAATTAGATTTTTCGGGAAAATTCTCGATCACTACTCTATCGATAGATTAGAGAGTGAGGATTATTGCTTAGATTCTATTGAATTTTTGGGGAAAATCCTTGATAACTACCCTATCGATAGATTAGAGAGTGAGCATTAAAATATACAATTAATTTTATCTAACCACTTAGGCATCGGCGAGTTAATGGCTTGTGGTGGGGCAGTTGCTGGAGCGGTAGGGGGGATTGTGGCTAAGGTATCTTTGGGCAATATTCCTTTGGGTATTTTTAGTGTTTTGAGAACCGCGATCGCCACTGTAGTTTTCTTTACTATCGCCGTCTATTTATTCGGACCCATTCACTTTATTGATGTCAGGACTTACGCAAACAAACCTAGAAACCGGGTTTGGAGCCAGGATAAAACGGCTAAAATCCAGACTTTTAGTTCAGAAACCCGGTTTCTGCGTAAGTCCTAGATGTGTTTTCTCCTTTTTTGTGGAAGTGGATGTTAGTATATGGTGCTGTGATTGTGGTGGCTGGACAACTAACTTGGTATGCAGGATTGAAAACTGCTACTGCAGGAGAGGTTTCTCTAGCTAATTCTTTTAATCCGGTGGCGGGAATTTTAGCTGCTTATTTGATTTTAGGAGAAGTGCCGACTTTTGCTCAATATATTGGTGGTGCGGTGATTATTGGGGGTATTATTCTCAATCAAGTTGGGGTGATGCGCTCTGAGGTGAAGACTAAACCTTCGGTGGTGGAAACGGAGATGAGTGGCGGTTTTAAAGGGGTTTGAAACATTGAGTAAACTATCCCGTAGGGTGCGTTAGGCGCGTTTTGATTATCTTCTCTATTAAAAACAAAAATGTTTGCTACAGATATAACCATGTAGGCTTGACACAGCTATAGCACTACGCATTTAGGTTAGGACATTAATAAAGCCTGAAACCTATATATTATTTGGATAGCATCAGAGTTAGCTTCAACTCAATTTTCTACTTCCCAATCTTCAATTTTTAAACCATTTACACGCTGAAATTCTTTTGTATTATGAGTCACTAGAGTTAAGTCACGAGCTAAAGCTATGGCTGCAATTTGTAGGTCATAGGCTCCAATGGGACTACCAGATGCTTCCAATTGAGAACGTATAGTTCCAAAGGTCATTGCAGCTACATCATCAAATGGGAACGATCTAAATTGTGCCAAAAAATCTTGCTGTCGCTTCAAATTTCTTTGTGGATTTGCGCTTTTCATAGAACCGTAAAATAGTTCGGATTTTACAATTGAACAAACTGCAATATCTTCAATTAAGATTGATTCTAATTTTTGCTTTAATCTCAAATTTTTGCCTTTGAGATAAACGATACAAGTATTTGTATCTAAAAGAAATTTCATATTATAGGCTCGCGTTCGGGTTGATTATTTTGGGCATGGCGGAAAAATGTATCATCCTCAATACAGCCGTAGAATTTTGCAGCAGGATATTTAGGCAAGATATCTGATGTTTCTAGCGATCCTATTTCTCTTGAAGCAGTTTGAGATTCTTGTTGTAACAACTCTAGCAACCATTTGAGCAATGCCCAGCGTTCCTCAACAGATAGCTGCTTTATCAGGAGTTGCGATTGTATTATGGTACTATTAAAGTTCGCTTTCATAAATTCGCTTTTCAATTCCTACTTCATATTTGGGACGTATTTGAGGTATTAAAGTTTCTGCAATGAGGCTAATTAGCGAATGATGTACTTCCTGCCAAACATTGAGATGTTCTAAATAAGGTATCTTCTTAGATTGCATCAAACAGCGATCGCCTTTGGAAAACTAATTTTAATTTATTTTCATGTTTTCAGCGAAGAAACCGGGTTTCTCCCATTATTTTAGAGTAAATTGCCGAAATTAAGAGAAGAAACCCGGTTTCTAACCCCAACCGTTAGTCCAAATCTAGACTACCATTTTGGCAACTGTAGGTTGGGTTTCCCGATAACGAAACCCAACACCAAATCTTTTGGCTTGTTGGGCGCTGCCCTGCCCTTCGGCTTTTTCCAATCCAATAAAATCTATGTTATGATGGTTATACTCCCAAAAATGAGGAATAATCAAAATGGGTCAATATAAGAAAAAAATGTTTATATGTGCTGCAGTAGCGGCAGCAGCAGCTTTGATAACCGCAACTACTGATGTTGTTGAACTAATTGATAGATTTTTTCCTGGTAATAATAGTGTTGTCCAAAAACTTGGTGAATTTGTTTGTCTAGAAGGAGACAAGGAAACAGCTTTCAAAGCTTACAATCCAGAAAAAGTCACTACTATTATTACATGGAAAACAAAGTATTTTGAGCCTTCAGGATATGACCCTTTAACTAGATGTCGGGAAGTTTCTTCAAAATTTCAAAAATTACATACGAAAGGAATGCTCAATTTTTTGACTTGGGGTGAAAAAGAGGTATATACCAAGGGAGATACCTTAGTATATACTATTATTTGTGCTGCCAAAAAGTATGGTGGTCCTTGCATGAAAGATGGTCAATTATTTACCTTAATGAATACACCAGAAGATAAAGGAAGAGTAAATGACTACATCGATGGATTATTAGGAGCTCGTGAGTTAGGTACAGGAACCGGTATTACCCATTCTTTAAATAAATCTATCGTTAGTTATTATGATGACAGAATCTACATCAATATGAAAGAATATCTCAAAAACAAAAAAAGTTAAAAAGTTAAATGACCAGCCAAAAATCTGGAAAATACCTATATTTAGCTCAAGGATTTATAGGAGGATTCTTGAGCTGTTTGTTTTTATTTCCAAGCTTGTTTGACTTTCCTTGGAATTATATATTTAAGCAAAAACAGCCAGATATTCCTGTTCAATTCCTTAAAGCATGGTCTGAAAAAATTACTGTTAAAGTTTCTTCAAAAACTCAAACTTCAGCAGGCTCTGGAGTTTTGTTTGACAGGAAAAATAACACTTATCAAATTTTGACTAATAATCATGTTGTCGAAAATCAAGAAATTTACACCATTAGAACCTACGATAACCAAACCCATAATGTCAAAATAGTTAAAAGATATAAGGAAGACGATCTTGCCATTCTTGAATTTCTAAGTTCCGACAAAGAATATGAAGTTGTTTCTTTGAGTCAATCATCTAATTTGACTCCCAATGATAAAGTTTATGCAGTTGGATTTCCTCGGAGACAAGACAATATAAGCTTTTTGGAAGGATTTTTTACTTTAATACTGAACAAACCATTAGTCCAAGGTTATCAAATTGGCTATTCCATTGATGTTAAACCAGGAATGAGTGGAGGACCGTTATTAAATGATAATGGAGAATTAATTGGTCTGAATGGAAAATTGAGTAACCCGGTGAAGATGTTTGAAGGTTCTAAACCTTTATATATTAACAAAGATGGAACTTCTCCTGATGTTCCTGAAAATATATTACGAGATAATAGTTGGGCAATACCTACGGAAACTATAGCAAAACTTTTGCCTAATGATATTGAACTAATACCTACCGCTTGTAAGATGAAGAAAACTTCGATTATATTTGTCATTATTGTTTTTATTAGCTTTACCAGCATAATAACCTCTTGTTCTAGATCGTCGGACGATCTGGTTAAGATATCAAGCCATGGGAAACAAATTACTGTTAGGCTTAAAATCAAAAGTCAATTCGATAAAGAGTGGCAATATAGAGGAACTGGAGTGATTATTCATCATGAAAAAAAAGCCAATACTTATTATGTTTTAACTGCTTCTCACTCTGTTCCCAATCCAAAGGACAATCAGTACAAAGTCATTACTTCAGATAATAACGAATATAGTAAGAATGTTGAAGTACTTTTAACGCCAATCACAGATGAAGATAATAAGATTTTAGATGCTGCTATTATAAGCTTTAAAAGCCCAAAGAAGTATGAGATTGCTAAACTAAAAAACACTGCAGAAAAATTGGATACTATTTATATATTCGGATGGCCAAAGGAGAAAGTTAAAAAATTAGTCCCAGGAAAAGTCTATAAATATGATCTGGAAGTTCAAGTGAAGGCTGAAGAGTCTCGTAATATGTTTTTGTACTTTCCAGACAATTCTAAAATTGAGCCTAAGAGTGGTATGAGTGGCGGTCCTATTTTTGATATTGAGTTAAATGTTATTGGAATTCACACTAATGGAAGAGGTCTTGATTTCGGAGGGGGAAAATACTTCAAAGGGGTTTCGATAAAGCGTTTATTCCCAACAATAAAGCGTTTATTTCCAACAATTGATGAGAGCGAATCTAGATAAATCAGAGAGATTGAGTATTATTGCTTAGAGAAATTAAATTTTTTGGGAAAATTCTTCATCGCTACTCTATCGATAGATTAGAAACTGAGCATTATTGCTTAGAGAAAATTGGATTTTTTGGGAAAATTCTCTATCGCTACTCTATCGATAGATTAGAGGCTGAAACAAAAATCCCACGGTTTTAGCCATAGCCCAACCGTGGGAGTATCAATTAATTCAGGGAGTCTAACCTGAAAATTAAGCAATAGCGGCCATTTTCACCTCGTTATTGGCCAGTAGATCTTGTAATTCCTGAGCATCCACAGTCTCTTTTTCCACCAGCATTTCTGCCAAGCGATTGAGAACGGAACGATTACTTACCAATACATCCTTCGCACGGCCATAAGCTTGAGCTACCAGATCGTTAACTTCCTCATCTATAGCCGCTGCTGTTTCGTCGGAATAATCCCGGTCGGAAGCAATATCCCGTCCCAGGAAAACATTCCCATTCTGCCGTCCTAAGGCTACAGGACCGAGGCGATCGCTCATACCGAAACGGGTTACCATTTGACGAGCTACCCGAGCTACCTGTTGCAAGTCATTAGCTGCACCAGTGGTAATTTCTTCTTCTCCGAAGACAATTTCTTCAGCGATGCGACCCCCTAAGGCCACTGCCATTTGATTTTGCAAATAAGAGCGGCTCATCAAACCGGAATCCATCCGATCTTCGCTGGGAGTGAACCAGGTCAAACCGCCAGCCCGACCCCGAGGAATGATGCTGATTTTCTGCACTGGGTCGTAGTCCGGCATCAAGGCCCCTACTAAAGCGTGACCTGCTTCGTGATAGGCTACCAACTGCTTGCGCTTCTCGCTCATTACCCGGTTCTTCTTCTCCGGTCCTGCTAATACCCGGTCGATGGCATCGTTGATTTCATCCATGGATATTTCGGTAAAGTCCCGACGGGCGGCGAGAATAGCTGCTTCGTTCAATAAGTTGGAAAGGTCCGCTCCAGTAAAGCCGGGAGTGCGGCGAGCAATTTTCTCTAACTCTACATCTGCAGCCAGAGTTTTGCCTCGAGCGTGGACTTGAAGGATTTCCTTCCGACCGGAATAGTCTGGACGATCTACTACAACTTGGCGATCAAAACGACCGGGACGCAAGAGAGCGGCATCCAGAACATCGGGACGGTTGGTGGCAGCCACGATAATAATGCCTGTATTGCCTTCAAAACCATCCATTTCCGTGAGTAACTGGTTCAGGGTTTGCTCCCGCTCGTCGTTACCGCCCCCTAGACCAGCACCCCGCTGACGACCTACCGCATCTATTTCATCGATAAAGACGATACAGGGAGCGTTAGTTTTGGCTTGCTCGAACAAGTCGCGCACTCGGGAAGCCCCCACACCCACGAACATTTCTACAAACTCGGAACCGGAAATGGAGAAGAAAGGCACTCCTGCCTCTCCGGCAACTGCTTTAGCCAGCAGGGTTTTACCAGTTCCAGGAGGTCCCACTAAGAGAACGCCTTTGGGAATTTTGGCTCCAATGGCAGTGAAGCGATCAGCATTCTTGAGGAAATCTACTACTTCCGCCAATTCTAGTTTGGCTTGTTCG
Organism: Prochloron didemni P4-Papua_New_Guinea; assembly: GCA_000252485.1. Taxonomy (GTDB): domain Bacteria; phylum Cyanobacteriota; class Cyanobacteriia; order Cyanobacteriales; family Prochloraceae; genus Prochloron; species Prochloron didemni. The sequence continues at coordinate 15,322 of JH610620.1, forward strand.
ATCCCAGCTACATCGGCAAAAGTGACTTGGGTTTGGGGTTCCATTTGCACTCTGGCTTTAGACTTGCCGAAGTTCATGGCTTGGGAACCAGGACCGCCCCCGGCCCGACGCAGCAGGAAGAACAGTCCCACTAAGAGGAGAATGGGGAAAAAGAGGCTGCTCAAGGCCCGGAACCAGAAACCATCATCCGTGGGAGGGAGTACTGCTATATCTACTCCCTTTTCCGAAAGAATGTTAATCAGTTCTGGGTCATTGGGGAGGTTCACCAGTAAAGGCTGTCCTCCTTGTGGGTTGGGTATTTGTGCCTCGCTGCGATCTGCGCTGATGCTGACCCTATCGATTTGGTTATTCTCGACTTGGTTGATGAACTCGCTGTATTTTAAGATTTCCCGAGCTTGATTGGGGCGATCTAATAATGCTGTTCCTAAGGCAATGACTACTATGGCTAGTAGGGCATATAGTCCGGCATTGCGCCATTTTTTATTATTTTTACTCACGCTTTGAGCCTCCTGGGTCTCGGTATAAGCTAGTAGTAAAGCTTTTTTGATATTGTTAATTTATGTTAACACATCCGATACAGTCTTGACAAATGGGTTGTTGAGATTTACCAAGAAATATTTTAAATGCTTTCAATTTTGCGGTACGGCATTTATATGGCATGAAATAGGTTTTTGGAGTTAAGTTTTTGCAATCGCCCGATCTTTTGATGCGAGCATCCTCCGAATCTCCTTCTGATTAAAGATTTCGTCAACAGCAAAAGTCAGCAAATATTCATATTTTTCCTCATCAGTTTGGTATTTATCTAGAATCTCATCAAATTTTTGTTGAAGAGCTTGGCGATCAGTCTCAGACTCCCATTGTTTAATTCTAGTGCTGACTATTTGCTTAAGCTCTGACAAAGTTTTATATTCTTTTTTAACTGCTTCTTCTATTGTGTTCTTAAATGCAGCATATTCTGATTTTATAGATTTAATAATTTCAGGATAGAAACCACTAAAAATATCGATAACATTATCGAGAAATTGACCAACAATTGGAATACTATTCGGTTTTAATTTTAAAATAGAGCTAATTTCATCTCCAAGACTAATTTCATCTCCACCACTAATTTTAACTTGATTCTGGCTTTTAGCTAGATTAATAAGTGACCAAGAAACATTTGCTGCAAACAAAACAATAAGCAAATAATATAACCATTGCATTTCTAACAGTTTTCCAAGGATAAAAAATATTCCTATAATTAGAGAAAAAAGTATTATAGATGAGATTGCACTTAATACAAACAAGTAAAATATCGGTCTATAAGCTACTCGAAGTACAGATAATAACACATTTGGAAATATATCCTTTAGCCCAATTAAACTACCTATCAAACTACCGCAAATCAACAAAAAACCTACTTCAAGAACGAGAATCAAGTTTGTGATAGAGTCCATGGAGAGAATAATAAATTTACGATCGGCCAAGGAAAAACACCAATGGATTCGGTATTAGCAAAAAAAATCTCTGGACTGGGATGGGCTATTTCCTTTTAAGAATTGAGTAAAAGTTCTGTAGGGCTATACGAGAAGGAGTGAAAATCTCATTCTCGCGATCGCCATTGTAAGTAACTCTTTTAATATAGCCAAGCTCTTCCAAATTTTTTAAACCGCTACGCACGTCTTTTTCCTGACCTATTCGATTCGTCTTAATTATAATTTGTTTTAGTGTTACCCCCCCGAGCTGAATCAAATCAACTAAAAGCTCTCGATCCTGTTCCTCAAGTTCGGGCTTTTGACTTGTGCCTAAATTTTCTTGGGTTTTATTAAATATTTTTGCTATTCCAGACATTGCAATATAAATACTTGAGAATAATCCTATTTCTAGGATAATAATATCTGTTCCTATTAATTCTTGTAACTCTTTCCAGAAGATAGCTTTCAAAAAAAGACTAGATGTTGCTAAGAGTGTCAAACATCCTAGCATTATATACATGATTTCCTCGAAAGAAATCAACGACTTTCTTTTGTGGCCACAAACTAAACAAGTTATCGAAGAAATCAATAAACCAATGAGTATAAATATGGTATTGCCACTAATTTTATAATGAAATAGAGTAAAATATTCAGTCATTGGTAGAAATATTTCTTTGCTCTCGAAGACCGATTAATAAACCAAGGCAAGCAAAAACAAATAAGCCAATGATTCCAGCAAGGATGCTGTCGAAGACATATCCTGATAAACTGCCACCGGCAGCAAATACCAAAACTCGGTCAAGAATATCCCGCATAATCTGCAATCTCGTTTCTTGGTTTTTTTTATTACTTACCTCTATCTTATCATCTAACAAATATCGATAGGGTAGCTATCAAAGATTTTCCCCAAAAATCTAATTTTGGACTGAGCAATAATACTCACTCCCTAATCTATCGATAGGGTAGCTATCAAAGATTTTCCCCAAAAATCTAATCTAATGAATAAAGTGCGATCGCACCCAATCAAACCAAACCTCCAATCCTTCTCCACTTTTGGCAGAGAGCGGAACAATAGTTACCTGGGGGTTAATTTGCCTGACATTGGCGGTAATTTTCTCTAAATCTATATCCAGGTAAGGAGCGAGATCCATTTTGGTTATCAGCAAACAGTCCGCTTGCTGGAACATTACGGGATACTTAAGAGGCTTGTCATCTCCTTCCGTGATGCTCAACAAGGCAACTTTGGCATGTTCTCCCACCTCAAATTCAGCGGGACAGACCAGATTGCCTACATTCTCCACCAGCACCAAATCGAACTCAGCGGCATTGTAACTATGAGCAAACCGATGAAGTCCCCCAGCCACCATTTTCGAGTCTAGATGGCAAGACCGCCCGGTGTTGATGGCAATCACAGGGACTCCATATTGCCGCAAGCGATCGGCATCTAATTCCGTGGTCATATCCCCTTCAATTACTGCTATTTTCAGTTCGGAACTCAAGGCTGCCAGAGTGCGTTCCAACAAGACGGTTTTGCCCGCTCCGGGACTGCTCATGACGTTGAAACAGGTGATGCCCCATTCATCAAAGTGCGATCGGTTGTGAGTTGCTCCTTCCTGGTTAGCGTGGAGTAGATTAATGCCTAAAGCGGCATCAAAGGTTTGGTGCATGATTATATCAAATACAAAAAAAGAATGCTATCCCCCTAAATCCCCCTTAATAAGGGGGACTTTCCACCCCCCCTGTTTCCCCCCCACTGGGGGGGACCGAACTCACAGGGGTAGGTTTTTAATATTTGGGTGTTGGCTAGACAAGGAAGATAATTCGACAGGTAGAAAAGGAAGATTTTTTAACGAAAAATGGTTTTTTCAACGATTCAAGTAACATTAGTAACCAAACCATTTTGGTACGGTTTTCCCCCCTTGTCTACTTCCCCACCTTGTCCACCTTGTCTTGTCTTAGCCGATTTGTAAAAAACCTACCCCTACAAGAGGGGGCTGGGGGGGATCCAGCGTTAAAGCTTATACTAATTTAATTATTCCAATGCTTTATATTCAATGCGATCGATTTTTAATTCTCGACCGGAGCGAATATCCTCCATGGGAGAGTTACAACTGGGGCAGGCATATTGCAGCCCAATTTCCGGGCTATATTCTTGCTGGCAGGAATGACAAAATGCCACCAAGGGAACCTCTTCAATGACTAACTCCGCCTTATCCAAGAAGGTCTGGCGGGTTTGTACCTCAAAAGCAAATTGCAGACTGGCTGGCTCGACACAAGTAAACTTACCAACAATTAGATAAATTTTGGAAATTTGAAGTTTTTCCGGTTGGGATTCCCACCAATCTCGCACTGTTAGGATCAAAGCCTTGGTCATGTCTGTTTCGTGCATTATGCTCAAGTCCAGGCAGCATCAACGTTCATGTTGGCTTCAGGATGGATGTAGGCTGGCTTTTCTGGCCGGGGCAGTTGGCCGGACAACACTAAATGACCCATAGTGTCACAGATAACGCGGGTAGCCATCAAGGATGTCATGTCGCTAATGTCGTAGGGGGGAGACACTTCCACTACCTCTATACCGCAAATGGGGGCTTTTTGCACAATTTTGCCTAACAAGTACAGGGCTTCGCGAGGTAGCAAACCTCCAGGTTCCGGCCAACCAGTGCCGGGGACAAATCCCGCATCAATACAATCGATATCAAAACTGATCCAAACGCAGTCAGTGCCATCTAAGGCTCGCTCCAGGGCAAAGTCCACAGCCGTATCCAAACCCATCTCTGTAATATCCGTTACTGTCAGGATATTAGTTGCTCTTTCCCGACAGACCTTCACTCCCTGACGGGGTACTTGCCAGCCGCCAATACCCAACTGTACTAGATTTTTAGCTGGAGCGTTAGCCATATTGGTGGCGTGGAACCAGGGACAGGTGTGCATCCGCTCGTCTAAGTCTGTCTCCTGGGTGTCTACATGGCGATCGAAGTGAATGATACCCACTTTTTTATCTCCCAGATGGCGACAAACCCCTCGCACGGTTGGGAAACCAATGGAGTGGTCGCCCCCCAAGACGATGGGAAATGCTCCAGAACTGAAAATGTGGGCAATACCCTTAGAAATTTGGTCGAAGGACTTTTCGTTATTGGCAGGAATGGTAAAGATATCTCCCACGTCGCAGAGAGTTATTTGCTCCCGCAAATCTACTCCCAATTCAAAGCTATAGGAAGTGTACAGAGCGGAAATGCGGCGAATCCCCTGGGGACCGAATCGAGTACCCGGACGATAGGTGGTTCCGGAGTCGTGAGGCACTCCCACGATGGCCACATCGTATTCCCCCACTTTACGAACATCTTCAATGTAAGGCGCTTTCAAGAAAGTGTTAATCCCAGCGTAGTGGGGGAATTCTCCCCGAGAGAAGGTGGAGATGGTGCGATCGCGAATGCTATCAGCAGCTTCTAAGCCATACTCTAACCCCTTAGAAACTTCCTGCTGCCATCCTGTTAAGGGTAGGTTCGATTCCCGTTCTAATGCCCGATTGGCTTCGGTTTGGCCATTGCTCGTTCCCGGATTCTGGAACACCGAATTTTCAGATGGATCGGTAGTCATTTTCTCGCCTCCCTAACTATGAATTTTAATTTATTTTGTTTTAAGTAATGGATTTCCAACTTCCTTTCACAAAAAAACTATAGAAGTAATCCTAATCATTGGTCAAGCACATATAGCAGTTGATAGCTCCGGACGGTCGAATTCAAAATTCAAAATTCAAAATTCAAAATTCAATTCGTGACGAACATCTGGGCTATTATGGCAGAAACTATACTCGCCTTATTCCTCTTGGATTTTAGCTTGTTGTCAATTTTCAGATTCGGTCGAGTTGATAGTTTTTTTGTATCTAGAAATACAGTTTTTTAAAAAATTGGTATCTAAAAATACAGTTTATTGGAAAAATTGTTGATAGAAGTTTTTTAAAATTGGAAATATTGTAGATCTGCTTATTGCTTGTTTTTTGCAAGTGAATTATTTATTCTTAGTTGTTCGTTACTTATTATTATATCCCATCGCAATTAAAAATCAGGAGATTAGTAAAAATGGATAAGGGAATGTTATTTTGGGGGATTATTGTATTCCTCCTGGGAACTCTGGGAATTGGCGTTTGGGCTTCCAAACACATTAAAGGAGATAGCGTTAACTTTTTGGTGGCTGGTCGAGGCTTAGTATTGCCCTTGGCTGCAGCTACTTTAATGGCTCAATCTGTTGATTCAAATGCAACTTTGGGCAATACAGATTTGGCAGCAACTTTTGGATTTTGGGCTGGGGCTTCCCTTCCTATTGGGTTGGCACTATGTCTATTGTTGACAGGACTATTTTATGCCAAGCCCATGAACCGCATGGGTTTGATTACTTTACCTGATTTTTATCGGGTAAAATACAATCGCCTAACCGAATTTATCGCAGCTATTCTCATGGTAATTAGCTTTTCTTTTTTATTAGCGGGAAATTTGGTAGCTGGCGGGTATCTGTTTCAAACTTTTTTGGGATTGAGTTATTTCGGTGGTGTTACTTTAATCGCAACCCTTGTTTTTGTTTATACCGTGTCTGGCGGCCTTTTTGCTGTGGCTTATACAGATGCTATTCAGGTAGTAATTGCCTTCCTAGGTTCTCTGTTACTGATTGGATTTATCGGCTTAAACTTTGGGCTGGAAATTCCCCCAGGAATGGGACCATTTGCTCTGGAACAATTAACAGATCCTGCCTCTGGAGCTGCTATTAACTGGGCAACAATTTTAGCTCTAGGATTGGGGGATATTGTGGCAATTGATTTTATGGCTAGAGTTTTCGCTGCTGATAGTCCAGAAACTGCTCAACGGGCTTGTTTTGCTGGTAGTGCGGGAACTATAATTATCGGGGTTCCATTTTCGATAGTGGCACTTTCCGCTAACCGCATTCTCGAACAGGTGGGCATTACACCAGATGGTCCCGTTCTCTTCTCTCTACTGCAAGGGGTTATTCCTCCGGTAATGGGATTGGTGATTATTGCAGCCATCATGTCAGCTTCTTTATCCACCGCTGATGGTGCTATTTTGGGTACTTCATCGGTTATTGCTCACAATGTCCTGGGTATTCGTCACTCTCACCATGAAAATGGTTTCGAGGGGGGGGATAAACTGTTGCTGATTACCCGTTTGATGGCTATTTTTATCACCTTGTTAGGTGTTTTTTTTGCCATTAAGGTTCCTGAAACAGGGGTATTGCTATTGCTAGCTTTTGATTTAGGGTTTGCTGGACTGTTAGTTCCCTTAACCGGAGGGCTATTTTGGACTCGCTCTACTTGGCAAGGAGCGGTTGCTTGTATTATTGTGGGTTCTATAACTCGGTTGATTTTGTTTGTTTTAATGCCAACTATGTTTGGTGTTGACAACACATTGTTATATATTGAAAATAATTTGTTTACTGCGGATTTTGATGGATTTCCCACTCTCATTAGCCCGCTCGTTGGCCTGGTTGTGTTTATCATTGTTTCTAATACCACCTACAAGCCACTAAAAGCAGAATTTGCTGTTACGGAAGAAAAGGTTAATTCACTATAGGCGATAGTCTTCTCCTGAGAGAGAGCTTGGTATTCACTATGATTTATTGCTTCAGCGATTGTTAGATCTTTTTGGAAGTAATTAATTGCTGTATAATAGTTTTTCAGCCCTTGGTAACACGCTCCAATTTGACCTAAGGCCACCAATTCTTTTTCTAAGTTATTGCTCTGACGATAAAGTTGTAACGCTTGTTGGAAAGAAGCAATAGCTGCTTCAAAGTAGCTCAGACTAAAGCTATTAGTAGGGTGCGTTCGTAACGCACCACACTAAATGGTAGATATTCTCTATTTACTATCCAACCAAGCAATTTGATTTCACTGGTAGTGAAATCAAATTGCGCATCGGTTAACTCTTCTAACTGAGGAATAGACAAAGAACGAATTGTTTGCTCTATAGTACCAAAACGTCGAGACAATAAACGAATTAAAACTGCTGCTTCTCCTTCTTGTTTACCTTGCTGTAAACTCTGTTTTGAGAATGGAGACATTTTCTGGTTCTTCCTTCAAGAGCTAGCGAATAAAACTCTCTGCGTAGGTTTTCGCCAGGGATTTACATGTGTTATCGTAAGTCAATGTTTTTCCTTCTTGCTTGTTTCTGATTTGATTTTAGAGTAAGATCAGAAACTTTTACTCTCTTCCCAAACTAACTTATCTAATTTCAATCCTCTCTTACAATCTGATAGCTACTCTATCGATAGGGTAGGGAGTAGATGTTTTTGCTTAGAGAATTGATTAACCGCAGAAGAAATAGTAAAGTCCGTATCGCAGACAAATGCCACAAAAATTGTTTATTCTTCCCCAATCCCTTCATTTTCTGCTAATACTTGGTCTCTAACAAAACCCTCGCAACAGAACTTGGTGCTGTTGGGTTTCGTTACCTCAACCCAACCTACAAGATTGGCGATCGGGCAGAGCCTGGGGCTGCGCGATCGCACTAGAGAATTGATTAACCGCTCCTTAACACAGATGAACGGAGATGGTAAGGGATAATTAATGGAGTGGTTAATTAAATAGCAGCAGCATAGTTTGCAACAAACCAACTACAAAACCAAGCAAACCACCTAGATTAACAATAGCCTGTAATTCCTCTCTCACAATACCTTGAATTGCTATTTCCAACTGTTCCGGGGAAGTAGCTTTAACTCTCTCTACAATTACCTGATCTATAGATAAAATGGGAATTATCTGAGCCACAATTTTCTCTAAATCTTTTTCTAAATAACGCTCTAATATCCCAGCAAGTTCAGCGCTAATAGTTGCTAAAGAACTACTCACTGTAGCGGATGCTTTCAACCGATTCATAATTACAAGAGCTAGTTTATCCCAATTAACTGACTCACCTAATCCTTGAATTAATTCAACTCCTTCAGCTTGAATATAACTGCGAACAGTTTCCCCACTGGTTTGACGCAATTGGTTTACTGTGGAAACAGGTAAATTTTGTAACGAGAGACTTTGCAGCCATTGACGCAAACGGTTCCTCACCTCAAAAGAAAGCAGTAATTCTTGCAAGCGAGCATTGGCAATTTCCTTTTCATCCAAACAAAAACTGCGCAAGCCAATTAAACTATTACCCACCCCAAACAAATTAGCTACCACCCAGTAAGTACCGCTGGTTTTAGACCGAAAACTTTCATCGATTAACTGAATATTGCGATCTGTGAGAAAATCGATAATTCCTTGGCGCAAAATATCTGGAGAGAGAACTTCTTGCAGCAACCAATCAGTAATTTGTCGCGCTTGAGTTTTGCTCAACTGCAATTCAAGTAAAATGCGGTCAAAAATTTGGTCTAATTGTTCTTTAAGGAAATCTTCTTGCCGCGCCAGTACCCGCAAGAGGCGGGGTAAAGATGCCTTACACAAATCTTCCAGAATATTGGCGAGAATTTTGGCTGTCTTCTGTTGCCTATCCCCCTCTACTTGTTTGAGGGCTAATTGTAACAACCAAAGAATGGCGCTTTGAACCCGTTCTGTTTCCAATAGCCGCCGTGCCAGATTTTGCAATTCCCATGGAGTGAGTAAGGAACCCATAATGGTATCTGCCACTTTTTTAGCCAAACGTTCTTGGTTGCTGGGAATCAATCCAGGAGTAAATGGCAGTTTCCGTCCTTTGACATAAACGGGTTGATAGGGACGAAAGAGCATTTTGATAGCTAAGTCGTTAGTGAAATAGCCGATAATTGCTCCGGCGAGAGGAGGAATGAAGAAGATCCAGATATGAGAGAATAGTTCCAAATGAAACAAGAACCAATTGAGTACAGTTATAGCAATGAGCAATGAACAATTAACAATGAACAATTAAGAGGTTTATCAGAAAAATGTGCTTTTCCCTTTAGACAAAGGTCATTCCTCAAGTGTAGTGGTTAGTGTCCTTACACTGTAATGTGTAAGGACACCAGTGCTAACCGTTAATAAATATTCAGGCACTACCTATGAAATGGTAGCCTAGTCTATAGTATAAATGATAACAAATGGAGTGGAGCGTTCTCAAACCATGTCAGGGTCATGGCTGGAATTGCTAGAAAAATACAGAGCGATCGCGGTTATTCGTTGCCAAGACTTAGAAACAGCTTCAGCAATAGCCTCCGCAGTAGCTGCTGGGGGGATCAGAATAATTGAAATTACTTGGAATAGCCAGCAGCCAGCTACTATGATCCAAAAGCTGCGCTCAGAATTACCCCATTGCAGTATGGGAACTGGGACTATTTTAGATGGAGAGCAACTTCAAGAGGCTATCTCTGCCGGGGCTGAATTTATTTTCTCTCCTCACGTGAACCCCACTTTAATTCAAGCTGCAGTTAAAGCCCACATTCCTATCATACCGGGAGCCTTTTCCCCCACGGAAATAGTCACTGCTTGGCAAGCAGGAGCCACCTGTGTCAAGGTATTCCCTATTAGCGCATTAGGTTACGCCAGTTATATTAAAAGTCTCCAAGGCCCTCTGGGACAAATTCCCCTCATTCCTACAGGAGGGGTTACTTTAGAGAATGCTCCTGAGTTTATTCAAGCCGGGGCGATCGCCGTGGGTTTGTCCAGTGAATTATTGCCCAAAGCATTGGTAGAAGAGAGAAACTGGCAGGCGATCGCCCAACGTGCTAAAACTCTTTGCCAACTTTTGAACAATTCCCTGTAGAGGCCGGGGCCTGGTCGCCCTCCTCTCATCGTCAAAAAAAATTTACCAAAAATGTTGTCATTGGCAAAAAGCTGTGTTAGGATTAATAACTGTGAAATGGGTCGATGCCCGAGTGGTTAATGGGGGCGGACTGTAAATCCGCTGGCTACGCCTACGTTGGTTCAAATCCAACTCGGCCCACCACAATTTGCCCGTGTAGCTCAGTGGTAGAGCACACCCTTGGTAAGGGTGAGGTCACGAGTTCAATCCTCGTCACGGGCTTAGATTGTTTGAGCAGTTTTAATTTAGAGCTGTACTGTTTCATTATTGATTGATACTCTGTGGGATAGCCCCCTGGGCTGTCCTCGCCCTCATAGGTTAACTCAGATAATTAAGATTTATCCGTAGCGTTATTTTTAAATCCATAGATAACAAAAAATGGGAGTGCGATCGCCTTGTAGGTTGGGTTTCCGAACGAAACCCAACACATTAACTTCCGCAATAGAGCTAATCTTGAACAGTTCAATTTGCAAAAAACAGGGAACTATAGCGCTACGCGCAATTCAAAATTCAAAATTCAAAATTCAAAAAGATGGCTATGACTAGGTTTCAGGCTTTATTAATGTCCTAACCTAAATGCGTAGTGCTATAAAATGACAATCATCAAAATCTCAGATTCCAATCTGGATCGCCTTCTAGGAGCAAAATTAGAATTTTGACATCCTCTCTCATTCCCCTCCGAGTTCAGTTCCCCTCCGAGTTCAATTCCCCTCCGAGTTCAATTCCCCTCCGAGTTCAATTCCCCTCCGAGTTCAATTCCCCTCTTGGGAGGGGTTAGGGGTGGGTCAAAACCCTTACCATTATCACTAGAGATGAAAACGAAAATTATTCCCTACAATCCACTACTAAAAGAAAGAGCCAGACAACTTCGCCAAAACATGACCCCTGGTGAAATAACGCTTTGGAAACACCTGAAAGGTAAACAAATGTGTGGCTACGATTTCGATCGCCAACGTCCCATCGATCAATTTATTGTTGACTTTTATTGCAAAAAACTGATGCTGGCGATTGAAATTGATGGTTTTTCCCATGATAGCAAGGAAGCGCAAGAACATGATCTAGAAAGACAAGCGCGTTTGGAGTCTTTGGGGGTTCAATTTTTACGGTTTCGTGAGGAAGATGTTTGTCGTGAGGTGGAGGGTGTATGATAGGTGATTGAGAATTGGATTTTGAGCCACCCACCCCTAACCCCTCCCCGGAGGGGAACTAAGCCAGACATTACCAAAAAGGAGATTTTATGAAAGCAGAATTCACTGCCATCATTGAGGCAGCAACAGAAGGAGGATATTGGGCGATTTGTCCTGAAATCCCTGGTGCGAATGGTCAAGGAGAAACGGTTGAAGAAGCAAAAGAAAGCTTGAAAAATGCAATTCAACTAATTTTTGAAGATCGTTTAACTGATATTCGTCGAGGACTACCCAAAGAAGCGATCGAAGAGACAATTTCCATTCCATGAAACGTAAAGAATTAGAAAAAAAGTTACGGAAGGCGGGTTGCTATCTTAAGCGAGAAGGAGCTTCTCATTCTCTTTGGATTAATCCTCAAACTGGAGTTACTGAAGCGGTACCACGACATACAGAAATCAAATAATTTTTGGCACACAAAATCCTCAAGAACTTAAATGCCTTTTTCAGCAAACCCTAATTAAGATTTATCCGTAGCATTCTTGTTCATCTAACAATAAACAATTATCGATAGATAATAAATAATAGGAGAAATAATGACCATCGCACCGGTTATCTCAAAACATATTGAAATTACCCCTGGCACTTGTGGAGGCAAACCTCGCATTGCTGGACATCGCATTACCGTGCAGAATATCGCTATCTGGCACGAACGCCTGGGAATGTCACCAGAGGAGATTGTCTATCACCATCCTACCATTACTATTGCTGATGTTTACGCAGCCTTGGCATATTATCACGATCATATGGAAGAAATCAGACAACAAATTAAAGAGGGAGAAACTTTTGCTAAGGAAATGCAGGGAGATAGACCTTCTCTAATTGAACAAATTCTCAAGGGCAATGGTGGTAGAAAAAATTAAATTTCATTTAGATGAAAGTGTCAGTAATGCGATCGCTGATGGTTTGCGACAGCGAAAAATTGATGTCACCACCTCTCCTGAAGAAGGGTTAAGAAGTGCATCGGACAAAGAACAAATTACATTTGCTTTGTCTGGCAGAAGAGTTATCGTGACTTTCGATGACGACTTCCTTAGACTTCATCAAACTGGGATAACTCATGCAGGGATTATTTACACTCACCAGGAAAATCGCTCGATTGGAGAAATTATCCGCAGTCTTATCTTGATTTGGGAATGCCTTGATTCAGATTATATGATGGGGCGTGTTGAATTTATTTGAAATCAGTGAAGTTAGCACAACGTTTTAAACTTGAACCTCAAGTGTTTCTAGATTAAAATAAATTTTGAACTAATTTTTCCCTTACTGAAGTGGGAGAAACCTACCAATTCAAAAATTCGTAGCAACTCGAACCTACATCAGCCCCTAGAAATTAAATCCAAAATTAACTCCAGTTCCTGCTGCAATAATTGCTCTAAGTGAAATAAAAACCCACATTTAGTAACAAAAGATACAGCAGGAAAAGAATTGAGATGTTTCCCATTATTCATCAGACAATAGCATAGACAAATTAACGTTTAGGAAAACGACGGCGTTGGCGGAGAAAATCGGGAATGTCCAAGCCACCTTTTTCCGTATTATTAACAGGAGATGGTGCTGGTGCTGGTGCTGGTGTTGGTGCTGAAGGCTTGGGAGGAGGGGGTGGAGAGGAGGAACGGCTTTTAATGGGAGTGACTTTCTTTGTTGCCGCTGCAGGTGGTGGTGTTTCTCCAGTAAAACCAGTAGCAATCACGGTAATTGTCACTTCCCCTTGCATTTTCTCATCAATCACAGCACCAAAAATAATATTGGCATTGGGATCCACTACTTCGTAAATAGTTTCCGCCGCAGTATTTACTTCATGGAGAGTGAGGTCGCTGCCCCCAGTTATATTCAAAACAACTCCTTTGGCTCCCTCAATAGAAGACTCCAGCAAAGGAGAAGAAATTGCCGCCACCGCAGCTTCCCGAGCGCGAGATTTACCAGAACCAATCCCAATTCCCATGAGAGCGGAACCAGCATCCGCCATCACCGCTCTCACGTCGGCAAAGTCCACATTCACCAATCCAGGAATGGTAATAATATCGGAAATCCCTTGTACCCCCTGACGCAGAACGTCATCGGCAACTCGCAGAGCCTCCTTGACTGGGGTTTCTGGAGAAATTACTTGCAGCAGTTGATTGTTGGGAATAATAATCAGAGTATCCACTCGACTTTGGAGGGCTGCAATGCCTTCCTCTGCTTGAGAAGTACGGCGACGACCCTCAAAGGTAAAGGGACGGGTCACCACGCCCACGGTGAGGCAACCCATTTCCTTCGCTACTTCCGCCACAATGGGAGATGCCCCCGTACCGGTTCCCCCTCCCATCCCAGCCGTAATAAACACCAAATCGGTATTTTCCAAAGCTTGGGCAATTTCATCCCGAGATTCTTCGGCTGCTTTTTGTCCGATAGCTGGATTGCCCCCTGCACCCAGTCCTCTGGTTAATTTTTGCCCTAGTTGCAGCCGTTGGGGAGCTGTGGAATGGGTGAGAGCTTGAGCATCCGTATTAATGGCCCAAAATTCAATTCCGGCAATACCACTTTCAATCATGCGATTGACGGCATTACACCCTCCTCCGCCAACACCAATAACTTTAATTTGGGCCTCGTTGCTGGGTACGATATTCACTGGGTACATTTCTTCCCCAGGTATTTTTTGAGAATCTCGATCTGGAAGAAAAGATAAACCAGAATTATTGAAGGGATAAGTACCCTCAACAGAAACTCTTGGATCTGGATATTCTTCACTATTGATGCTTGGATGAGTAAGCCTTATTTTGCTATCGCGTGTCATTGGGATTGAGCAGGGTTTAAGAGACAAATCTAAATCTGACTTATTATAATTTAACTTATGTCAACATGATGTCGTTGTTAGCAGTTTAGATAACAACTATTTATTTTGTTTTCAAATTGAAGGGTATTGCCAGAATAGACTGAATATAAAGTCAAGTCAGTAGGAATATAGGAGCAGCCCTAGAGCATCATGGGTGTTATCTCTTTAAATTTAGTAACCCTTGAATCTTAACTACTGAGAAAAATAGACAAATTCACTAGGATCGCATTTGAATTGCAGGTTCCTGGGGGTTGCTTAGATCGATATAGTCAATTTTGCTGGCATCTACCCGCTCTGGTAATTGACCCATTTGAGCTAATACTCTTAATTGTGCCTCTAATTGGCTATGGTCAGCACCTAAATAGACTTGGCCTAACTCTGTAAAGATAACGAGATTGCTGGGATTTTGCCAATCTACCTCAAAAATATCCACGGTGGAGCGATCGAGGAGCTGATAAATTTGCGACCAGGATTGCCGATCCTGCTCGCGATAGCCTCTCACTTTCAGAGTTGGTAATTCAAACTTCGCACTAACATGGGTATAGAAGCTTTTGGGTAAGAAAATACCATTGGGATCCAAAAAACCCAATTCTTCTGGACGGGAGATGGCAGCGGAAGATAGGGGGGATAGGACTAGGGCTATGGGTTGCCGTTCTTCTATCTCAATAGTCAAACTGGGAGGTAGTAATTGTCGGGTAACCATCGCTTTGGCAATGGGGGCTGTTGACTCTAGCTGTTGGCTTAATTGTTTCGCTGACAATTCCAAGATAGATTGAGGATAAGATAAAGAGATTAATTTCCTGACTCCATCTTTACTTAAAAGTCGATCGCCTTCTATTTTAATTTGCGACCTGTCTTTAATTGTCCAATCTGGCAAAGTAATGGCCCAATATGCGCTGACGGCTATTCCAGTTATTAAGAGTGTACGGCAAATTTCTAGCCAAAATTTAAACGCCGGAGGAGGCTTGCCCGTCTGGTTGCCGAAGGGTGGCAATTTTGGCTGGCGATTTTCTTTAAGTTTTGAATGAGTATAAAATCTCATCGTGTTTATCAAATAGCCTTTACAAAGAAAATTTACTATCTTCGATGAATAAAGAAATTGAAGTTTTTTGGAAATCAAGAAAATGACAGTTGTGGTTTTCGGCTGTGCGAATATGGATCAGACCGTGAGGGTTGCCCACCTCCCAAAAAGAGGAGAAACCATCATTGGAGATCGCTTTTTCTCTACTCCTGGAGGCAAAGGAGCTAACCAAGCAGTAGCGGCTTCTTTACGCTCGTATCCCAGTTCATTTTATCGGTCGAGTTGGAGCGGATGATTTCGGTCGCACTCTCGATCAGACATTGCAAGCTGCTAGGGTGCAAACCGATGGATTGGCCATTGATTCTAGCACTCATTCTGGGGTAGCTTCAATTGTTGTTGAGGAAACTGGGGACAATACTATTGCTTGTGCTGCAGGAGCTAACGGTCTTGTGGGAGAGGAGGATGTGGAGCGTTTTATCCAAAAGTTAGATGCTGCTAAAGTTGTTTTGCTGGAGTTGGGGATTCCCCTGCCAGCTATAATAGAAGCAGCACGAGCAGCTCGCAGTCGCAATATTACAGTCATTTTGGACCCCGCACCCATTACCGAGCCTCTACCTTCTTCCCTTTATCCCCTAGTGGATATTATTACTCCTAATGAAGTGGAAGCCAGTCAATTAGTGGGTTTTACTGTTAGAGATAGTTCCACTGCAATATTGCTGCAGCAATATTGCATCAAAGGGGAGTCCAGCGAGTGATCGTTACTCTTGCAAGTCAAGGATGTTTCTGTTCTTCTGCAAAAGGAGAAACCTTTGCCATGCCTGGGCTGAGGGTAGAAGTTGTTGATACTGTAGGGGCTGGGGATGCTTTTAATGGGGCATTAGCCGCTGCCCTAGCTTTTGGAAAATCTTTCTCTTTGCTGTCAAATGGGGTACTGTGGCTGGGGGTCTGGCAGTTACCAAACAGGGCGCTCAATCTGCTCTACCAAAGCTTGATACTTTTATCGAGTTTTTACGAAATGTTAACGATCGATAATAAATCTAAATGATACTTAGCTATAATTAGCAGCTAAACGGGCTAAAAAAAATTTCTTTGCTAAACTGGCTTTATTGCAAGAAAACCCAAAAATTGCCCTCCAAGCCAAATTTCCAAAATCTAATCCTTTCAAAAAATAATCAAAAAATCATCCTAAAAGCTATGTGATATAATTAAAACTTAATAAATAAACTTATTTACTAGAATGTTAAACAAATAACTTTACCGTTAATTGAAAATAGAAGTAATTAGATTAGCCTGTTTTAATTAATTCAATAATTATAGTAAATAAGGATGCTTTCACTCAGCAAATTCTCATCTATCTATTGTTAATATTGGTTTAATCCCCTCCCACAATTTTTTAGTTAGGTTTATGATTGTAACAAAACGCGGGCTAGTTTTCAGTGCCACGGCAGTAGTACTCTCTACTGTAGCAGTGACCGGAGCGAGTGTTCATCTTTCTAGTTTAGCTTTATTGAGGGAAAGTCCGAAAGAGCTAATTGACGAAGTATGGCAAATTATAGATCGCCGATATGTAGATGGAACTTTCAATCAAATTGATTGGCGATCAGTGCGATTCGAGTATCTGGAACGTTCTTATTCTCAACCAGAAGAGGCTTACGATGCCATTCGCGAGATGGTGGAACAGTTAGGCGATCCTTATACTCGCTTTATGGACCCGGAAGAGTTTGAAAATATGAGGATCGATACTTCTGGAGAATTGACAGGGGTGGGAATTCAAATTTCTAAGGATGAAGAAACGAACCAACTGATAGTTATTGCCCCCATTGAAGATACTCCCGCAATGAAAGCGGGAATTATTGCTCAGGATATTATCAGTCACATTGACTGCAAAAGTACTGAGGGGATGGAGGTGAATGAAGCCGTTCAGCTCATTCGCGGTAAGCCAGGAACAGAAGTTATTCTGACAATACAACGCAATTCCCAAGAAATAGATTTTCCCATCACAAGGGCGCGGATTACACTTCATCCGGTTAAGACGAGAACAGAGATAAGTTCTATTGGTGAAATTGGTTATATTCGCCTGACTCAATTTAGCAGTCAAGCAAGTGAAGAAATGCGCGAAGCCATTAAAGATTTCGAGCAAGAAGGTGTTAGCGGCTATATACTGGACTTACGCTCTAATCCTGGGGGTTTGCTCTACGCCAGTATTGAAATTGCTCGCATGTGGCTGGAGGAAGGAACTATTGTTTCCACGGTAAATCGGTTGGGAATGCCAGACCTTCAAAAGGCCAACCGTCAGGCTTTAACGGATAAACCTTTGGTGGTACTAGTAAATGGGGGTTCTGCCAGTGCCAGCGAGATTCTCTCCGGTGCGCTGCAAGACAATAAACGGGCAGTGTTAGTGGGAACTCGCACTTTTGGCAAGGGTTTGGTGCAGTCGGTACAACCGTTGCGAGGTGGTTCTGGTTTAGCTGTTACTATCGCTAAGTATTTAACTCCTTCTGGTCGGGATATTCATAAGGAAGGAATTGCTCCGGATATAGTTTATGAATTAACTGAAGACGATCGCACTCAAATCGGCACTATTAAAGATCCTCAATTTGCCAAGGCTTTGGAAGTGCTGACGGATGAGATTAGGGTCAGTAAGGGAACAGCCTCTCAGGCAGCTAATTAATTTTGTCAACGAATACTTGGGCGCATGGCATGCGCCCCTAAAGTTGCTCATTTCCAGCCAGCAAGATCCATGATTCTGATGGCTTCGGAGTTGTTTTCCCCATAGAACCAAACATTAGTGATATCGTTCTTGAAAGGGAAGCCGAAACTAGCCACCACAGGGTCTAAGGCTGTACCTTCAACTACGGGATATTCGTTATTTCCCTGAGCAAAGAAAACCTGAGCTACATAGGTAGTAAGATATTCTAGGAATTGGATTGCCCCTTCTGGATTGGGAGCAGTTTTGATTAAACCGCCTCCGCTAATATTAACATGAGCGCCTCGACCTTCTTGGTTGGGAAAGAAAACTCCGATGGTATCAAAAATCTGTTTCTTTTTGCGTTCTGTCGATTTGGCATAGCGAGCGAGGTAGTAGGTATTGGCAATAGCTATATCCGCTAAACCAGAAGCTACAGCTTCAATTTGCGCTCTGTCGTTTCCTTGAGGAGGGCGGGCAAAATTGGCTACTACACCCCGACACCATTCCCATGTCAAATCGTCACCGATTTCCTCAATCATAGAAGCCACAAGGGATTGATTGTAGATATTGCTGGAGGAACGGATGGCTATTCTACCTTTCCACTTGGGATTGGCTAAGTCTTCATAGGTAGATAATTCCCAGGGGTTAACTGTATTTTTATTGTACATGATTACCCTGGCTCGCTTAGTAAAACCAAACCAATGATTGTTAGGATCGCGCAAGTTGGAGGGAATTTGTTTTCTTAGAATGGAGGAATTAACGGGAGCAAAAAGACCTGCATCTTGTGCTCGCCACAGACGACCTGCATCTACAGTAATTAGGATATCTGCTGGGCTATTGCGACCTTCGCTTTTAATTCGTTCGATTAATTGGTCTGCTTTACCTTCTACTAAATTAACTTTAATTCCGGTCATGCGGGTGAAATTCTCGTATAAATAGTCATCGGTATTGTAATGACGGGAGGAGTAGAGGTTGATTTCTTGGCTAGCGGCAGAACTTAGTTTAATGTTACCCAGTTGACTGGCTGCTACTGCTGCTGCAGCAGTACTCGCACCAACAAATATCCGTCGAGAAATTTTCATTATTTATATCTTGTTGTTGGGTCAGTGGAATTTGAGGTAGCAACCCTTCTACCTCAGTGTATCTGCTATTGTAATACTATTGCGATTATTTTTTAATTAATTTGAGAATCTTTCTAAATTATTCTCATAAACCGGAAACCTAGAAACTGGGTCAGGACTTACGCAAACAAACCTAGAAACCGGGTTTCTCACCAGGATAAAATGGCAAAACCCAGAGTTTTGGTTCAGAAACCCGGTTTCTGCGTAAGTCCTGTGGGTCTATCGCCGGGATAACGACTAAAATCGGGATTTTTCGTTCCTAAACTCTGTTTCTGTGTAAATACTCAGCAATAGACTATTAGTACAAATGTACTAATAGTCTATTCTTGTAAATAGGAAAAGAATCTTTAGCAATTTTCTAATCGGAACTTATTTTCTCGGTTCTCAGAAAGTTTAGCAATAGAGATGCTCAAAAGACTAGTACGGATGTCCTATAGAAGTACTATAGGACAAGAGGTGGGGAACGGGTGCGGTAGGATTTGAACCTACGACTCGCTGCTTAGAAGGCAGCTACTCTATCCACTGAGTTACGCACCCAAAAAACATAGCTTATTAGAATTATAACCTAAATGTTGAAATTATGCAAGCAATAGGGAAAATTCCTGGGGCAATAGTCATTTGTAGGGGCGCATGGTGCGCCCTTCACCAAAGCCCTTGGCAGTTAATTGGAAACTTCCGCCATTTCAATTACCCGATCTTCTAGATCTTTAACCAGAAAATTTAGGGGCTTATTCCGGCGCACTTTATACTTGAGCCTTCTGGATTGTACTCGCATTAGTACGTTTTCCAAACAATCCCTATCGAAACAAACGTGGCGTTGACGATTTTTGTTACCTAAGTTTGCCCCTGAAATAACGTGCAACTGGGTGTTTTTCTTGAGTTGATACCAGAGTCCTTCTGAAGAACGAGGTTGAGTGGCAATCCCGGAAGAAGCTGACATGTAGAAAGGATCTAGCCCTGTAGCGCCGCCCATACTGTGTTCGTAATCGTAATAATAGTGCAAGGGAACTTCTGCTTCTGGTAAATTGAGAAGACCTTCGTAAAATTGTTTGGCTATTCCTAGGTCGGATACCATGATAGTATGAATTTTAGGCGCACTGGTGAGAAACATCCACATGGCTACTGCGTAAGCAGCTAGGAGCATCAGCATGATGCCCTGGGTGGAAAATAGACTATCGGTTAGACTGGGGAAGAAAGCACCTAGATGAGGGGCGATGGGGTCAAAGTTCGTCAAAATAGCTGCTGTTATCATCAACCAATATATATGTGTTTATTTGAACGAAAGGCTCTAAAGTTTTAACTATTATCTTTTGAATTTTAGCTCAAAAGCGATGGGACTATATTAATTTAACCCTCTGATGTGATCCCCTCCAGCTCACAAGTGTAGGTTTTGAACATTTGGGTGTTGGCTAGACTTGGTAGGTTATAAGACAGGTAGAAAAGGAAGATTGTTTAACGTAAAGTGGTCTTTTGGACGATTTTAGTCGTGTTAGTAACCGAACTGTTTTGGTACGGTTTTGCCCCCTTGTCTACTTTCTCACCTTGTCCACCTTGTCTTACCTTAGCCGATTTGTAAAAAACCTACCCCTACAAGCTTTTCGATACAGGCAATTTAACCCTTGATTTCATATTAAAATACCTTTATCGTCAAAAAAATGACGAGCGCAAGGCCCAAAGCCGGTTTCAGAACCTTAAAAAAAATTTTGAGATCGAGAATGAAACAGCCCTGCTGTTGAAGGGGGTCCGGGCAATGCAAATCAAAAAAAAACAGCTATGGTGGGCAATGCCCACCCTACAACTTAAAGTGGGCAATCTCGTCCACCAATACCTACTAGAATAAACAAACAACAAATAACCAACAACCAACAACGATCATAGGTTTATCTCCATAAACTTTAATGAGGCTATCAATGCGAATTTTAGCTTCTGTCTGATTCATTTGTTAGTTCTTGGTTATTGGTTATTATTGATTGTTTATTATTCATTATTGATTGTTTATTGTTTATTGTTCATTGTTTATTGTTCTTGCTTCTTCTACCCAGCTATCAAACATTTCTTGATTGTTTTCAATCCACTCTTGGGCATGGCGACGAATATCTGCTGGAGTACCTTCACCCTTATGAACCAGCCCTTGTTGAGCATTGATATCTTCAATGGGAATGTTAATTAGCTCAAAAAAACGTTTGGCAATGGGATTAGCTTCTATAAACTTCTTGTTGGCTAATACGTGGACTTTTTCCACTGCAAAACCCAGATTTTTACCATTGATAGATGTATCTTCTTCAGTAAATTCTCCCTGTTCTTTGGGTAGAGAAGTAAAAGGAACTTCCAGCCAAACTACATCTTTACCTGGCTTTAACACCGTGGGTAACCAATAGGGGGTGTAGGTATAATATAAAACCGGTTTTCCCTGTTGCTGTCGAGCTAGGGCATCTGCCATCAAAATATCGTATTGTCCTTGTTCGTGTTCCACCGTATCCCTCAGTCCGTAGGCATCCAAATGATGTTCGATCACCAGTTCGCAACCCCAACCAGCATTACAACCTGTTAAGTTGGCGAGACCGTCACCATCGGAATCAAAAAGTTTAGCAATTTTTGGATCTTTAAGTTGCTCTAAGTTAGTAATATTATATTTGTCAGCAGTTTTCTTGTCAATTTGATAACCTTGTAAAGCATTATCAATAGAATTTCCAATTCGTTCTAATTTATCTTCTCCCCCGCTTTCTAGATAAAATTTCTTCTGGAGATTTCTCCAATGAGTGCCGTAAAAATCCAAATCCCCGTTAGCAACAGAAATGTGACCAATGGGAACAGTTACCGCTTTCAAAGGTTTAACTTCATAACCCAGCTTTTCTAAACCTATATTTATTACTTCCGTGGAAAACATGCCATAGGTTGCCATGCTAGAACTGGGTTGAATTGTTACCCCTTTAGTGGAGGCAATATTTAACTTGCTACTTTGTTGATAGGTTAGGAAGCCGATGAACAAAACTGTTATTAGGATTGCCAATCTCAATTTTTGCCCTTTAAATCTGAAGTAAGAAAAGATAAAACCCATGGGACCCCGTTCTTGCCAAGGAACCTGAGAATTAGTTTTTCCTACTGCCAAAGTAATGCGGTCTAGGACGATGGCCAAGAGAACGATACTCAATCCTCCTACAGCCGCCAGTCCCACGTCCAGACGGTTCACTCCTTGCAACACCATATCTCCCAGTCCCGGCACCGCAATCATGGAAGTGACTACAGACATGGATAAAGCCATGAGAATTGTTTGGTTCATCCCAGCTAAAATTGTGGGCATGGCCAGAGGAATCTGCACTTCCCACAGCATTTGTAAGGGGGTGGAACCGAAAGCGATGGCCGCCTCTACTGCTTCTGGAGATACTTGTCTTATACCCAAGTTGGTGAGGCGAATCAAGGGAGGAATGGCAAAAATAATAGTTGCAATCACCCCAGGTACTTTCCCGATACCAAACAGCATGACTACAGGTACGAGATAAACGAAGGAGGGAAGAGTTTGCATGGCATCCAGGAACGGACGTAAATATTGCTCTACTTTTTCGCTTCTAGCATTGATAATACCTACGGGAATGCCTACTATCATGCAAAATACCACCGCCGTTATAATTAGGGACAGAGATACTATTGCTTGTTCCCATGCCCCCACAAAACCAATTAAAGTCAAGGCAATTAGGCTATAAATGGCTACTGCTCTCCCTGCCAGTTGCCAAGCTATTAAGACAATAATGACCAGAAAAATTAGGGGAGGAATGGCAAGAAAGAGGGATTCGATTCCTTCTAGGGTCCAACTAATGGGACTACGAATAGCTTGGAAGAAAGGACGGAAGTTGTCCACCAAAAAATTGATGCTGGTGGTAATCCAATCGTCTAGTGGGATGGTATAAAATTGAAAAGGGTTTAAAATGGCATCTAGTCCTTCTGGACTGTTAGCAATTAGATTTAAAATCATTTGTTTTAAATTTTTGGCATCAGTTGGTAGTTGAGAGTTGATATAAACGCTGGATCNC
>JH610621.1 GCA_000252485.1 Prochloron didemni P4-Papua_New_Guinea
TTAATAAGGGGGGGATCCTGGAAAGTCCCCCTTTTAAGGGGATTTAGGGGGATAGTTTTTTTTCGTATTTGCTATTACTGCTATATCAATTGTCATCCTATCACAAATTTTGACTAAAGTCAAGGCTTGCTCTCGGTCGCCCTGGTGTATCTAAGTATATTTTAGCACATCAGCACTTGTTCTATCATTGTTCATTGCTATATCAGTTTACGAGGAAATATCTAAATCAGCTATGGAAACAGTAAAAGCTCATCTTGCATTTCCAGTCACCAACATTCCCCAGACAAAAGAATTTTATTGTCAAGGTTTGGGGTGCGATGTTGGGAGAGAAAGCCCTAATGCCTTGATTCTGAATCTATACGGACATCAAATGGTCGCTCATGTAACCAAACAACCTCTTACACCACAAAAAGGAATTTACCCCCGCCATTTCGGTCTCATTTTCTTATCGGAAAAAGACTTTGACCACCTACTTCAAAGAGCATCTACCAAGCAACTCAAATTCTATCAACCCCCCAGGCGACGCTTTGTGGGGACACCTATCGAGCATCGAACTTTCTTCCTAGAAGACCCCTTCTACAATCTTTTGGAGTTTAAATTTTATTTAGACCAAGAAGCAATTTTCTGCCAACAAAACTATAAAAAAGTCGGCGATACTCCAGACCCTTAACTATGGGAATTAAACGAAAAAATAAGTGTTAGTTTGTAGGGTGGGCAATGCCCACCATTCGCCGTATATATATAATATAACTTATAAAAATGGTTGCTACAAATAATATAATTTTTAACCGCAGACTTCGGCTCCGCTCAGTCGAACGATGAACACAGATGAACGCAGATGAATAAAATATTTTATTGCATCCCAAGATGGAACACAGGCAAGATGCCTGTGCCACAAGGCAGTTTATTATGTACTGGCCCATGAAAGTGTTTACTGTTTCCTCAGAGCAACCGCAGGTTGCTGTATAACTATCAACTGTCCACTATCAACTGTCAACTGCTATATCAACTATCCATTATTATTTATTCCCTATTCCCTAAGGCATGGGCCAGATGATAATCTTCTTCGAGCCGCTACGACTAATAATCTTATTGTCCTCCGGTGTAATTGTGACTAAATCCACTGGCAGATTCCCATCTCCTAAAATATGTTGAGCTGTTCCTGTATTCAGATTCCAAGTAATAATTCTCCCATCTTCTCCACCACTAACCAATGTATTGCCATCGGAGCTAATGGCTAGGGAACGAACACCATTTTGATGTCGTTCCAGCATATATTTTGGCTCGTTTTCATTTAATTCATTTAAATTCCAAACTGCGATCGCCCCATTTGAGCTGACCCTATCTACAATTTCTCCATTATGACTAATATCTACAGCATTGACCCAAGAACCCTCAGTTTCAAACTGATGTTTCAAGCTACCATCCAGCAAGTTCCAGACTTTAATTTTATAGTCGCTACTGCCGCTAACTAAAGTCTTGCTATCACCACTTATAGCTAAAGATAAAACGGAGGATTTGTGTACTCTGCCCATTATTCCACTTTGTCGCCCATTCCGATTTAAATGCCAAATGGCAATTGTCCCATCCGTGGCCCCGCTAACAAAAGTTCTCTGATTAGGAGCGATGGCCAAAGATTTAACCGCACTTCTATGTCCTCTAATTCCTTGTTTCCATTGCCCATTTTGTAAATTAAAAATTTGTAATTTTCCATCTATACCTCCAGTAATTAAAAAATTATCAGCACTAATAGCCATTGCTTCAATAGAGGGATTTTTCGCTTCCAAATTATAGATTTGCTCCCCAGAACTCAAGTCCCAGATTTCGATTTTACCTTTCTCTGTAGCCCGAGCTACTATTTTGCCATCGGGACTGATAGTTACTACATCTTTTGATTTAGCCCCAATGTTCAAAGTTTTCAAGGAGAGGGAATTAGAATTAGAAAAAGATTCAGTTGGGAAAGAAGAAATTGTTAGCCACAACAGGGGATAAGCTAGAAACAAGCAACTGATTAATAAAAGACCCCAGAGTAAACCATTGATTGACTTCCATAAAGGCCAGATGAGGATGACCTTTTTTTGGGTTTGGAAACTGAAGTGGAAGTAATAACGGGGGCAGTTTTTTTTGGTTTGGCAGGGATGTGTTCCCCCCTTTTCACCGCTTCCACAGAAGGAAAAGGGTCCGCACCGCCCAAAAGATTTCTTCTTTTGCACCAAGGACAGCGATTTAAATGCTTGCCATAGCGATGTTGTTGGTTCTCCGAACATCTTATGAGAGTTTGTCTGGCCTCCTCTAGGGCCTTGGCCCATTGTGCCGCCACAGGTCTGGCCTGGGGATTGTGGTGACCTTCTTCAAAACAGCGGTGAAACAACTCTTGTAGCCGAGGATTAAGCACGGTAAAAGGAGGTGCAATGGGTTTAGGAGTATAAGGTACTTTCTTACTGCCATAGGGAAAATGACCCTCTTTAATTCGTTCCCTTTTTCCTGGGGGTTCTCCTTTTCCTTTAAACACCCCATCAAAAGGATGATTTCCTTCCATTAGCAATTGAAAAATCAGCACCGCCAAACCGAATAAATCCTGTTCCTGACTGCGGTCAACATTGCGGAAATTTGCCCCTTGCAGTTCTGGTGGGGTAGATTCCACTTTCCCCACCGGACAGCGATAAACATAGCCTTTCTTGCGATCATATACTTGAAAGGAATCCGCATCTACTAAAGTCACGAGAGTAGTTTCCGTCACCAGAATGTTGGATTCGTTCAGGTCGCCGATAACGTAGCCCTTGGAGTGAATCGCCTTCACCGCCATAGCTAAATTTCTGCCAGTCTGAAGCATGTAGAGATAGTTAAAAAAAGGAGAATGTTCCCTCCGTTGTTTAGGGGTGTAGAATTGATGTAATGGACGAGCATTCCTGACCCGAGGCATTAAAAAACCGAGAATTTTGCGACTGCCGTTAGGAGGGATAAGTAAATCCATGGGCCAGGCGATCGCCCTAAGATTGTGGGATTTTCCTCTTTCCTGTGGTGGGTTAGCCAACATTGCCATTAGTTTATCCCCATGAGCCTGAGTCAGCTTTTCAGGATGGTAGAGTTTAGCAACCACAGATGGTTGTTTCTCCACTTCGTAAATGGTTCCTTCTCCCCCACTACCCAAAGGTTTGCCTAGTATAATTCTTTGTTTGTTAATGAGGCGTTTTACTAGCATTTATAACAGTCCACTGTCAGCTATCCACTATCCACTATCCACTATCCACTATCAACTGTCCACTATCAACTTATATAAGGGAGGAATTGGTTTTGCTGATTGCGATCGATAATTACGATAGCTTTACCTACAATCTAGTGCAGTACTTGGGAGAATTAGGCCAAGAATTACCTGTTGCCGAGACTATTGCAGTATATCGCAACGATAAAATATCCGTTGAGGAAATCGCTGGATTGCAACCCAAGGGCGTTGTGATTTCTCCCGGTCCCGGTCGTCCTGAAGATGCGGGGATTTCTATGAAATTAATTGAAGAACTGGGGAGTAAAATTCCCATTTTAGGAGTTTGTTTGGGACATCAAAGTATTGGTCAAGTGTTTGGGGGAGAAATTGTCTCGGCTAAGGTTTTGATGCACGGGAAAACTTCCCCTATTTATCACGAAGGGGCGGGAGTTTTTGCCGGTCTAGCTAGTCCTTTTACCGCTACTCGCTATCACAGTTTAGTAATTAAAAAAGAAAATTGCCCGGATGTATTGGAAGTAACTGCATGGGTGGAAGATGGAACCATTATGGGGGTTCGACACAAGGAATATCCCCACATTCAAGGAGTACAATTTCATCCTGAAAGTATATTAACTGATGCGGGCAAGGATTTATTGCGCAATTTTTTGGTTAGTTTGGATGATGAGTAACAAGTATAGCGCTACGCGCAATTCAAAATTCAAAATTCAAAATTCAAAATTCAAAAAGAGGCTATGACTAGGTTTCAGGCTTTATTAATGTCCTAACCTAAATGCGTAGTGCTATATATTTGAGTAATAACCAATAACATCCCCATTCATCTCATCAGTGGCACAGGCATCTTGCCTGTGAGTTACACATCTTGCCTGTGAGTTATAAATAATATGCAACGAAGACAAATAATTAAATATACCCTGGCCAGCGGATTAAGCGCGATCGCCTTTCCTTGGGTTTCTCGTACTTTAGCCCAAACCCCTTCCAATAATACTCTCACGGTGCAATGGTTGGGTCATACCTGTTTTTACTTTACCGGCAATGGCTTGCGTATTTTAGTCAATCCCTATCGCAATATTGGCTGTACTGCTGGATATACTTTACCGGATTTAGAACCGGATTTAGTTTTAATTAGTAGCCGTCTTTTCGATGAAGGAGCATTTCAAGAA
>JH610622.1 GCA_000252485.1 Prochloron didemni P4-Papua_New_Guinea
GGTAAAGGATTGGCGATCACCATCTGGGGAAACTTGGGAGAAACGAGCAAAAGGCAACGGCGATCGCCTTCCAGAAAGCGATCACCGTTGGTGGATTTGGGTTAGGAGTGGAGTTGAGAGGGTTGAGTTAGGAAGGGTTGGGGAGGTAGGGAACGGTCCGCTACTAAATTTATAAACACGACCTCTTACCCTTTTCTTGTTTCGTCGAACTCACGCTCACTTATTCGGACACGTCTTTAGCGACACTTCCCACGCATGCGGCTCAGTTTTCGTCGTTGCCCACTCGTAATCATCTTCCGGCCAGAGATATTCATTCCAGTAGACATTCTTCACGTTGTAGTATCGCCCCGATATGAGCTCACAATCATCTTCCGGATCACCAGGATTTTCGAACACCCATTTGGTCTGGGCATCGCTTTCCGCGTTCCAATAATACAGATAGTGATTCTGATACGCGCTGAGCATATCGTAATTATAAATTAACGGGGTGCGCAGCCACATTTCCTTTTTACATACCAGGGGGCTGGGGGCTGCTGCTTCCGCGTTGGTCAACTTGACCTCTCCCGCTTTGCTCGACTCTTTCGTTGTTGTCGCCCAGTAATCTTTGTTCGGCTGATCGTACTCTGTGGGGTCTCCTATGTATCCGGTCTCGTCCCACATCTCAACCACGTCATAATCATGTATCGGTCGTTCGTCGCATATTTCATTGGCCTGGACCTCACCAATGGTACTGCACAGAAATGTCACGGTTATACATATCTGCATGGCGACGAGAGTGAGGGCTTTTTTCCAGGGGCGTTTCGCGGGGGAGGCTTCTTTTTTTCTTATCATGATTGGTTGACTCTCTGCTATTTGTGCTTTCATCTCTATGACGTTATCGGCTCTACTTTCACAGCACTGTGATTTTGGCCCAACCTTTCTGTAGGTAAATCGCGCTTTTGTCTTCTCGGTTCCGTAGGGTTATCCCAGCCAATTTCACTTGCATTGGTATACATATAAGTTTTCCATTTTTCTGCAATTTTGTTAATTTTGGCTGGCTTTTTTTGAGGGGTCAAGAGGAAAAAAGTAACTTCTTTAAAATGCTAACAATTAGTAGTTTGTTTGACGGGTCTTCTTAGCACTGCTTCTGAAAATAACGCTCTAAGAGCTGTTCTTTTAGGTGTTTATCTGAAATCCCCATGGGTTACTTTTTACTGCTTTTTTTTCTCAAAATAAATCGGGCCAAACTGGACAGAACGGCCAAAAGAACGGATCGGCCACCCCTTGGGTATAAGCAGAGATTATAGGTTTTCCTCTTTTTCCTGATTTTGTTAATAACAAGCTGATTTTTTTCGGGGTCAAGACGAAAAAAGTAACTTATAGCAATGAGCAATTAACAATAAACAATGAACACTTCGGCTACCCTTCGACTACGCTCAGGGCACGCGCTCAGTGCAGGCAATTAAGAGTTCGTGCAGAAAAATGCCCCTTTCGCTTTGTACAAAGGTGATGCAGGACTTTTGTATAAAAGAGGTCTATACCGACCCAACCCAAGCGCGGTGTTGAAAATACTAACCAGTGGGATCGAGATGAATTGTTGAGTGATGACCTCGATGAGCTGGTGACCGAAGAGCATTACCGGAGTTGTTATCCCAAGCTACAGCATCTGGGACAAGGGGCCTATCTTAAAGCTAATGTGGCGATCGCCTTGTCAGTGTAAGTTGGGATTGGCCGAAGCAACAATTGAGTAATGAAGCGATCAGTTAGAGTTTAGATTGAGCTGTTTTAACCTTCAATACTGCGATTGGTGCGTTACGGCGGCAATAAAATTATTGGAAGTTTGCCAAAGATATTGACCGCCTAACGCACCCTACTGGACTCTACTGGACTCTGCTTGGAACACCCCGATCGCGGAGATCGAGAACATGGGTATCAATCATTGTTATTTTCACGTCTTTGTGACCCAAAAGTTCTTGCATGGTAAGAGTTAGAGCAGATCGTGTAGGGTGCGTTAGCAGGGGAGTAATCTATCAATAAATAGATAATCTCTGCTCCTGCGTAACGCACCAAAACCCTTTGTGGAACCAATCTAGCCACAGCAGTAAGGTGTGTTAACAATAGGGAACGTACCCGATTAACTCAACTCATCCTTGAATGTTTCCCTGCCTAGCCCTGTGCCAAACCGAATAGCTTGGCGATCACGCAGTGGCAGGCTCCGCCTGATCGCTAAAAGCGGCGCTGCGCGATCACGCAGTGGCAGGCTCCGCCTGATCGCTAAAAGCGGCGCTGCGCGATCGCGCTTGGCTCTCCCGAAAAATTCGTACCCTCCCCTGAACTTATCAGAGCGTGAGGCGTTTACCTGGTGCGATCGCAGACATTTTGTTTTGCGATCGCGCAGTGGCAGGCTCCGCCTGATCGCGCAGCGCCAGCGAAGCTGATCGCTTGCTATATAGCAATCCTAAGTGATTCGTAAAAATCTTCTCCCCCCTTTTGAAGGGGGGCTGGGGGGGATCCAGCGTTAGGCTTTTACAAATGATTTAGGATTGCTATACTTTCATCAGGATGTTTCAAATTTATCAAGAATCTTATCTAATAAACGGTTAGCAGCTTGAGGACTAAAGGAGTTGGGAGCGCATTGCAGATAAGCTCTAGAAGTCTTCTCTGTCTGCGGGCAGCATTCTTGATATAATGCTAAGTAGATATTTTTCCCTCATGCCAGTTTATGAACTACCGAGACATCATTACAATCGAGCCTGAAAAACGTGGTGGGAAGCCTTGCGTCCGTGGCTTGCGTATTACAGTCTATGAAGTGCTTGAGTACCTAGCTTCCGAAATGACTGAAGCAGAAATTCTCGACGATTTTCCCGATCTGACGCGAGAAGATTTAAAAGCCTGCATTGCTTATGCTGCTGACCGCGAGCGTCGGTTTATGACTGCCCCATTATCCCCATGAAATTACTTTTTGATGAAAATCTATCGCCTAAATTACCAAACCGTTTGAGGGATCTTTTCCCAAACTCGCTTCACGTTCGAGATGTGGGCATGAAAGCCACAATCGATCCAATGGTTTGGGATTATGCAAAAGACAATGATTTAACGATCGTCTCGAAAGATTCTGACATGCACGATCTGAGTTTAGTATTTGGAAATCCACCGAAAGTTATTTGGCTTCGCCTTGGGAACTGTTCCACATTACAAGTTGAAAATTTGCTGCGTCGGGAGTAAAGGGCGATGGAATTATTTTACTCAGATGAGACTTTATCCCTGCTTGCTTTATCATGATGCGCTAGATGTTTACCTACTGCGATCGCTTGCTATACTTCCACTAAAGACAGTCCTGAAGATGTAAGGAAAGAGCATGACTAAATCGCACAAAGCGACACTTAACGATAGAAATAGTTATTATTCGTATATATGTAATTAGATTGTGCTTGACAAGTCAACTGAGTCGGGAATTATTGCGATCGATAATTTTGTAGGAAAATCTTTGAGAGTCAACCATCTTGCCATCGCTGTTTTGTTGCCAGAAGATTGATTAAAACATTAGCAGCCTCAGAGCAGTTGTAGGGCGACCAAACGGGATATTCTTGGTTGGCAACAAAGAAGTTTGCATCTTCTTCTTTAATCAGTTCTGTTGCCAGAAACTGCATCAGTCGCAGCTTATCAAGTTTTGGCAGTGTTTGGATGTGTGACATGAGTTCGGCCAATGGCATCTGAGAATCTCCTCGTTTGAGGTTCGATTATTGTTTGGGAATGTTGACTTATTGCCAAGGAAACGCCATCGCTAACACCTGTTTATTTTACAACGGGAACGCGATCACGCAGTGGCAGGCTCCGCCTGATCGCTAAAAGCGGCGCTGCGCGATCGCGCTTGGCTCTCCCGAAGGATTCCTACTCGCCACTAATATGAAATCCAAAAATGTTTGCTACAGGTAATANCACACTCTACTACGACGT
>JH610623.1 GCA_000252485.1 Prochloron didemni P4-Papua_New_Guinea
ATCCAACGTTAAAGCTTTTACTAATTATTGTATTTGTAGCAAACATTTTCAGATTTGATATTAGATCTTCCACGCCTATCGCGACTTCCTTTTTCAATTCCTCAAATCTTCCCTGATAAATTCTTTCTCTCTCCGCTAATAAGCGTAAACCTTCTTGAATCACCGCTAGATTGTCCCCATATCTTCCGCTTTTGACGTGGTGATTGACTAAGGCTTCGATTTCAGGAGTCAGGGGAAATGTCCAAAGTGCTAGAATTCAGTTGTCTGAAACGCATAATTAATTGTGTCGCTAGCCCAGGTTCAACACTTTCAATAGCACCCCATGTCCTACAGCAGCTTTAAAACCCTTGCCAGCGTCCAAAGCGCCTTTGGACTGGATCTTGAGGAAAGGGGAAATATTTTTGCTCAAACAAAACCACGTCAGCCTAGCGACTACCTAGCGATCACCCTAGCAGAAAATGTGCCCCTCGCTAATGCAGTCAATACTGAAAAAGCTCGGTCTGAACTGATTATCGCTCCGGTTCTACTGGAAATTCGCCGCAGCTTTCAGGGGCAAGTGGGCTTCTTTTCCGGGACTGAATTCAGCGTCGAACCAGAAAAGGGATTGCACGGCTATTGCGATTATATTTTGACGGCTTCACCAGAGATTTACGAAATAAAAGCACCCATAATCCCTGTAGTGGAAGCCAAAAATGAAAACATCAAAGGTGGGCTAGCCCAATGCCTTGCCGAGATGGTGGCAGCTCGGGAATTCAATGCAGCAACCAATAATATCGAGCTAATTCTCGGGGCAGTCACCACCGGAACGCTGTGGAAATTTTTGACCTTAAATGGCCAAGTCGCTGCCATCGATCTGGACGAGTATTACATCAAGGAAGTTGCTAAAATTCTTGGCATCTTAGCAACTCCTCTTCAGCAATTCATTAGCAATTAAGTTTCAAGTGTGTGAGAAGGCATTCGCGATCACGTCGTAAAGATTGGGTGTTGGGTTTCTACCGCGGTCCCTGAGCGAAGTCGAAGGGCAGGGACCGCCCAACAAGCCAAAAGATTGGGTGTTGGGTTTCGCTATCGCTCAACCCAACCTACAACTATTTTTGAATTTTGAATTTTTAATTGCCCGTAGTAGGGTGGGCATTGCCCACCACCACATCTATCGCGGTTACAAGATTCTGAACAAACTAGATAATCCTTTATAATTAAATTGGTCCTAGAAACAAAACATAGCTCTATGGTACAAACCCCCACAAAGCTGTTGACCCTAGAAAAATTTCTGCAATTACCAGAAACAAAACCAGCCAGTGAATACATTGAGGGAGAAATAAGACAAAAACCCATGCCTCAAGGAGAACACAGCACCCTACAAGGGGATTTAGTAACTGCTCTTAATGCCACCCTGAAACCTCCAAAAATTGCTCGTGCCTATCCAGAGTTACGCTGTACCTTTGGAGATAGATCCATAGTACCGGATGTATCAGTTTTTCAATGGGAAAGAATTCCTCGGCGAGCTGATGGTAGGGTGGAAAATACATTCAATCTTGCACCAGATTGGACTATAGAAATTCTTTCTCCCAACCAAACTCAAACCAAAGTAATTCGCAATATTCTCTACTGTCTTGATTATGGCACGAAGATGGGCTGGTTGTTAGATTCAGAAGCATCTTGTATATTTGTTTACAATACCAACAAATCGGTTCAAATATTTGAAGCCCCAGAAATGCTAGTACCAGTACCGGAGTTTGCCGAGGCAGTTCAACTTACTATCGGTGAAATATTTGATTGGTTAAAGACATAGACATCTATGTAGCAAACAAAAATTTCGATTACCTTCAACAAAAATAATAACAAGTTCTCAGTTTTCTTCTCAATCAATACAAAATAAGGTAAAATGGCAAAACTTCTATGTTAAAAGTCCCCCTTATCAAGGGGGATTTAGGGGGATAGTAGCAAAAATTTTCGTATTTCATGATTGTTTTAGTTATAAAAATTTGTAGATTGGCTTGAGCGATAGGGAAACCCTTCGGCTACCGCTCAGGGACCGCCCAACACAAGTTTTCTGGGTTTGTTGGGTTTCGTGACCTCAACCCAACCTACAATATAATCAACTTCTATGTTAAAAATCCCCCTTATCAAGGGGGATTTAGGGGGATATAGCAAAAATTTTCGTATTTCATGATTGTTTTAGTTATAAAAATTTGTAGATTGGCTTGAGCGATAGGGACCGCCCACCCTACAATTCTAGGGGTAGTGTGGTGCGTTGCGAACGCACCCTACTAATAGCTCTTCCCTCTCAAAACTCTTGCCCTCTAGCCCCACAGGCCATAAACTTGAATGAAGAGGTAAAAGGCAGTTGCGAGGTTCTTTTGTGAAAAGAGTACTAGGGATCATTCTTGGAGGGGGAGCTGGCACTCGTCTTTATCCCCTGACAAAACTGCGGGCAAAACCCGCAGTACCATTAGCAGGCAAATACCGCCTAATCGACATTCCAGTTAGTAATTGTATTAACTCGGAAATTGTCAAAATTTACGTTCTCACTCAATTTAACTCCGCTTCCCTCAATCGCCATATTACCAGCGCTTACAGCTTTCCCGGTATTAGCGATGGCTTTGTGGAAGTACTAGCCGCCCAACAAACTAAAGAAAACCCCAGTTGGTTTCAGGGAACGGCGGATGCGGTACGTCAATATCTCTGGTTATTCAAAGAATGGGACGTGGACGAATATATAATTCTCTCTGGAGACCATCTCTATCGGATGGATTACAGCCTTTTCGTCCAGCGTCATCGGGAAACTAATGCAGATATTACCCTTTCCGTCGTCCCCATTGATGAAAAACGAGCCTCTAGCTTTGGCTTAATGAAAATCAATAATGATGGCAGGGTAGTAGATTTTAGTGAGAAACCCACAGGGGATGCTCTAAAACAGATGGAGGTAGATACTACTGCCTTGGGACTGACATCAGAACAAGCCAAAGAAAGTCCCTATATTGCCTCCATGGGGATTTACGTCTTTAAAAAATCAGTTTTAGACCACTTACTCCAAGAGAACCCAGCGCAAACGGACTTTGGGAAAGAAATTATCCCAGGGGCAGCTAAAGACTATAACATTCAAGCATATCTATTCAAAGATTATTGGGAAGACATTGGAACCATTGAAGCCTTCTACAATGCCAATTTAGCCCTGACACAACAGCCAACACCACCTTTCAGCTTTTACCACTCAAAAGCCCCCATTTATACTCGTTCTCGTTACTTGCCTCCTAGCAAACTGCTAGACTGTCAGGTAATGGAATCCATTGTGGGGGAAGGCTGCATTATCAAAGAATGCCGCATCAGCCATTCTGTCATTGGAGTCCGCACTCGAGTGGAACAAGATTGCGTCATCGAAGATAGTTTGCTCATGGGAGCAGATTATTACGAACCTTTTGGGGAAAATAAATCCAGCTTAGAATCCGGTAAAATTCCCATTGGCATAGGTGTGGGAACTACTATTCGGCGAGCGATTATAGATAAAAATGCTCGGATCGGTAGTAAAGTCCTGATTGTGAATAAGGATAGGGTGCAAGAAGCAGAGCGAGAAAGCGAAGGTTTCTACATCCGCAGCGGCATTGTAGTAGTGCTGAAAAATGCCACTATTGCCGATGGTACGGTGATTTAAAATTAAATCCAGACTGGGGAGGTTATCATACCTCCCTCAATCAAAAATTGTGCTAATACAGGATTTTTCCTCTAGCTGAGTTAGTAAAAACCGAACTAACTCTACTTGACTGTTTTGCTACTCTTAGTAAAAAACTGCAAAATAAGATTATTTATAAATGCTATCAACTCTAGATCTTAAATGAAAAACTAAATAGGTGATCGCGTAGAGCGTCTCGGCACCAACGGCATTTCATCGGAACCGGCAAAATAGCAAGAGGATATTTGAATGAGAGGGACTGATTTTAAAGATTACTATAGTATTTTAGGGGTAAACAAAACCGCCAGTGGAGAGGAAATCAAAAAGAGTTTCCGCAAATTAGCCCTTAAGTACCACCCAGATCGCAATCCCGGAGACAAAAAGGCCGAGGCTCGTTTCAAGGAAATTAGCGAAGCCTATGAAATTTTGTCAGATAACGAAAAGCGAAAAAAATACGACCAATTTGGCCAATACTGGAAGCAAGCAGCATCGCAAGGACAAGCAGCATCGTCTTATAGAAGAAGCACCACTAATGTTAATGTTGACGGCTTCGACTTCAACCAATATGGTAATTTCGAGGAATTCATCAACGAATTACTAGGTCGCTTTTCCAATCCTTCTAGTGGCAGTAGTCAAAGTTATTCTTACTCTAATGGCAGCCACAATAGATCTGCACACAATGACTTTAACGATTTTGGTGGCTTCGGTGGGGGAAGAAGTAAAGTTAATGCTGAGGCACAGCAAACACTTCTCCTTTCCTTTGGCGATGCCTTTCGCGGGGTGCAACAACAAGTACGAATTGGCAATGAAGTAATTAAGGTGCGCATTCCACCTGGGGCAAAACAAGGTAGGAAAATTATCTTGCGAGGTAAAGGTCATCCCGACCCCTACACGGGACAAAAGGGAGACTTGTATTTGAAGATAGAACTTATACCTCACCCATTATACAAATTTGAGGGAGATAATCTAGTTTGCGAACTGCCCATTACCCCCGACGAAGCAGTATTGGGAGCATCTATTAACGTACCTACCCCCTCGGGAAAAGTAACCATGAGAATACCACCCGAAACTAGTTCCGGTCAAACTCTGCGACTGCGGGGCAAAGGATGGCCCAACCCCAAGGGAGGATTCGGCGACCAGTTAGTGAAAATTATCATTGCTTCTCCCAAAAACATCTCCGCAACAGAACGAGAATGCTACGAAACAATCCGTAATAATCGCAGTTACGATCCTCGCTCTACTATAAAATACGAGTTGTAAACTATTGTTTTAATTCCTTGTTTTAATTGCTTGTTGTTCATTGTTGATTATTTTATGTTATAAAAAACTCCTCGTAATTGAGGTGTTAAACCACTTCGCCAGTTAGAGTCATCGATCACCTGCCATTTAAAGTTGCTAGCTGGTATAGAAGTAGGTGGCAGCGCTCCAGCAAAGCTAGCAAAAGCCGCATCAACTTTCAGAGGGATAGCCTGTACTTGACGTAATTGAAGAGTATCCAGGTCGAATAAAGCTCTACCAATTATATCTTTCTGCTTGGCTGCCAGATTGGGATGAATAAAATTGCCTAAACTTTCAAACATTACCCCTTGTTTGCCAGAAGTGGATGGCACAATGGTCACTGGTTTCCAAACGTGGGGTCCGTGTCCGAACACCACATCTCCTTTGTAGTTGCGGATGAAATCCCTGCCCGTACTTACTAATTGCTGTTGGGTTGAACTATTCCAACTGTGAATGGAAAGAATGCGAATATCCGCATCTGCGTCCCGAAGAGAGCGCAAGATAGTGCTTTTGTCGTTCACGCAAGTAATGTCCCGACAAGCAGCTCCTAGGTAAAGGCTGGCAAATGCCACTTTGATTTCTTTTCCTTTCACCGTCATAGTTTTAACCTGGGCTGCTTTTTTCTGCCGCGCACCTACACCGTGCCAGATCCAGTCACCACCTTTTCCATTTATTTCATTAGTCAATCGCTCCATGTGACGGGCTGACTCCGTGGCTCCGTAAGCGCCATTTTCTCCCACCGGACAATCCCAACTGTGGTTGTTAGCCAGACCGATGAGGTTAAAACCTCGCTCGTAAGCTTCTGTTAAATTCTCTGGGCGGGAAACAAAGGTATAGGAACTGCGACTGGGTCGTCCTCTAAATTGTTTGCAATAATTTCCCACTACTGTTTCCCAATTAATAAAAGATAAATCCCCCCGATAGGATTTACCCGTGGGGTCGAAAGCATCGAGACGCTCGCCAAAGTCCGCAAGTCCTCCTTCCGGTAAAGTGGCGTTTAAAGCTAAAGGCTGCTTGTAAGTAAGAGCCATTCCCGAATCCCCCACTCCTCTAATATCTAAAAATTCTCTAGCTTGGGTTGTATCTAAGGGGACTGGTGCTAAAAAAGTGTTAGTTGGGATAGATTCTGATTGGGGCAGGGGAATAGTTTGTTGCGCTCTAAGGCCAGGAGAGTTGAACCAAGGAGAAGAAATACCGGCCATAGAAAGAGCGATCGCCGAAACCAGAAGAGGAAAATGATTGCTTTTGTTCATGAAAATTATCTTTTAATATTAGAATAGGCTGCTTTTGCTTGGGAGTTAACGCCGCTTTGCCAGGTCTTATCGTTAATGTACTTCCAAGTTAGATTAGCAGGGAGACTAGTGGGATTGGGACTGCCGCCAAAACTAACATAGACTCGATTGACAGCAATAGGGATAATTTGTACTTGCTGCAGTTCCAAGGTATCTAAATCGAAAAGTACTCGCCCGATGAGATGTTGGGAACTGGCAATCAGGGAAGGATGGATGAAGTTGCCCAAACTTTCAAACAGTACTCCTCGGGAACCTCTTGCAGATTCCACAATCCTTACCGGTTTCCAACGGTGGGGTCCGTGTCCGAAAACAATATCCCCATCAAAGTTGCGGATGACAATGTTAACTAGTTGCTTTTGGGTTGCGTCAGTCCAACTGTGCATGGCGAGAATGCGAATATCTGCGTCTGCATCTCTAAGCGATCGCAATACAGTTAATTCGTCTTTCAAACAAGTAACGTAAGTGCAATCTCCTTGCGCTAAGTATAAGCTGGCAAAAGCTACTCTAATAGTTTTGCCTTTCACGGTCATCTCTTTGACTGTTGCCTTTTTTTCCGTGCCCACACCGTGCCACAACCAATCTGCACCTTCCTCTGCGGTCAATCTTGTCATATGCCGTGCGGAAGCATTAGCACCGTCCACACCCTCTTCTGCGTTGGGACAATCCCTAGTGTGGTTGTTAGCCAAACCGATGAGATTGAAACCGCGCTGGTAAAGTTGAACCATATTATCTGGGTGGGAAATAAAAGCAAAAGACCTGGGTCCTCTTCCAGACCAAAATTGATTGCAACGAGTTCCCACTACGCTTTCCCAATTAATAAAAGAGAAATCTCCCTGATAGGATTTACCCGTGGGGTCGAAATTATCCAGACGCTGGCCAAAATTAGCTGGTAAGGGTTGTTGATGAGTATTGGCCATACCGGAATCCCCTACTCCCCGAATGTCTAAAAAGGCTGCAGTTTCTTCTCCTGCTAGGGGAACTGGCCCTAAAGTAGCTTCCGAATCTGTTTGATTTGGTTCTTGATAGATACTCCCGGCAATCACCGGACTAGTTGGTTCTGGGAGAGGGGATGGTTTTGGTTTTGGTTTTGGTTTTGGTTTTGATTGCGTTACGGGAGTTGGAGTTGTTTCTAACGGCGGCGTTGGTGTTTCTGGCGATTGAGAACAGCTTGTAGTAAGTAAACTTAGACCCAGTATTGCAGTCCAAAAGGGATTGATTTTCTTCATTTATTCAATCTTTTTGTTTTAACAATATACCAGAATAGAAATCTTGTTTTAAGAAGATTGTGAAACTTATTTATTTAACGTCTAACAAGATAACCAATAAAACCGGTGGCTAGACTTTGTAAAATGACCTGAGCAGATTTTCTAAATTCTGGCTCTGGATGAAAAAAAATCACAGCAACTAAGAAGAGAAAGACAAGAAACACACCGCCAACACTAGCAAAAAACTTAGCCTTTTCTAAAAATAAACGGTGTTGCAATTCTTCGGGAGTTTCAGTTTCCGTACTGACCCTTTCATAAAGTGCTGGCAGTTGAGAAAGATCTTTTCGCTTGGTTGCCATTATCTAGATACCGATAAATTCTGTTTCTAACTCATGGTCTTGGGTTAATACACCAACTATTTTATTTTGCTTGCGAGCCTCATGGACTTCTTCAGTAAGAGCCAGAGCCCTTCTTAAAACGTCGCTTTTTGTACTGCCAAGGTCATGAGCGATCGCCTCTAAACGAGCGTCCAGTTCTCTAGGGATTTCCAGACTGAGTCTGACAACATCTTTTGCTAGCTTTTTCGTCATTGGTCAAATGTCTCTATATTGTATTTAGGGCTTGGTTACGAAAAGTATAAGTCAGACCAGATAAACGTTTCAAGCTTTTTTAAAGCCTCTCCAAATGCAATTAAGTTGTTTACTCTAGTTCAAAATTCTTGCAGTTGCGTCTTCAGTTGTTTTCCGTTGGATAGCTATATGGCGGCACACTTTACCACAATTAACTAATAACTCCTAATTTAGATAATTGTCAAGGGGGTTGAGATGGATTTTACCAATATTTTTTGGAAGCAAAATTAGTGAGTCACTATAAAAGTGTATTGAGTAATACCAAAAATGGAGCATTTACTAGAAATTATTCTCAATAATTAAAGAGAGAATGGGTGTTGACAAACACAAATTTTAGAGTATAGCGCTACGCGCAATTCAAAATTCAAAATTCAAAATTCAAAAACAGGCTATGACTAGGTTTCAGGCTTTATTAATGTCCTAACCTAAATGCGTAGTGCTATATTATTTAAATA
>JH610624.1 GCA_000252485.1 Prochloron didemni P4-Papua_New_Guinea
AGAATAAAAATGTATTTTTGAGTAGTAGAAGATCGGCGCACCACTGTACGCCCCTAAAACGGTATTTCCAATCTTAATATTGATGAAACTATCCTACAGCAGTTAATAATTTGTCAGCATCTGCATTAGGAGAGAAGAAAGAAAATAAATGTCTATACTTAATTCTCCCTTGAAGATCCAAAACAAATTGAGCTGGCAGAGGTGCGCCCAATGCTTGACCAACTCCATAACTGCGAAATACTCTACAATCTGGATCGCACAGAAAAGGCATTGTTAAACCCAAATCTTGCACTACTTGCAGACTTTGTTGGTGATCGGTACTGGTGATTAGCAATACCTCCACACCTGCCGATCGGAACTGTTCGTATGCTCCATTGAGTTCAATGATGTGAGGATAACAGAGAGGGCAATACAGCTTTTCACTGAAAATGCGAGTGAAAGCAAGGATAACTGGTTGCTGGTTGAAATAGTCAGAAAGCTTTACCTGAGAATTGTTGGTAACATTAGGTAGTTGAAAGTCTGGCACGTTCATGCCTCTTTTTAAAGGGCTGGTAGCCGGAATGGGAAAGAAATTATTGAAAAATCTTTTATTAATTAACCCTTTAAAATCCTGAATACTAACCATGAGAGAATCAATTATCGATCTTAAACAAATAGGGTGGGCAATACCCACCACAAACAATATTAACTAGTTAAACTCTAGTTAAACTGTTAAACTGCAGCGAAATACGCTTTGGACTTAACCGGATCTGGAATCATAGTCTTATCTCCTTCTTTCCAGCCAGCAGGGCAAACTTCATCCGGGTGACTTTGAACGTATTGAAGTGCTTTGAGAGTGCGTAGGGTTTCATCCACACTCCGACCGAAGGAAAGGTTGTTGACAGTAGTGTGTTGCAGAATACCTTCCCGGTCAATAATAAATAGTCCTCGTAAAGCCACACCTGCATCGGGATCGAGAACGTTATAAGCAGAGCTGATTTCTTTCTTGATGTCGGAAACGAGAGGATATGCTATCTCCCCAATTCCTCCCTCTTTGCGATCGGTTTGGATCCAAGCAAGATGGGAAAATTCGCTGTCCACTGAAACGCCTAGAACTTCTGTATTTAGGTCGGAAAATTCTGAGTAGTGATCGCTAAAGGCAATAATCTCTGTGGGACAAACAAAGGTGAAGTCTAAAGGATAGAAGAACAAGACTACATATTGGCCTTGATAGTCGGATAATTTAATCGTCTTAAATTCCTGGTCGAACACAGCGGTTGCAGTGAAGTCAGGTGCTTGTTGACCTACTCTTAAGCATCCTGGTACTGGATTAGTCATCTAAAAAAACTCCTTGCATTTATCAGAAACAGCTTTATTGTTAGATCGAGAGGTGATCGAGTTGTTTTTAAGTTAGCTGGGTAATATTCCCAATGTTTAAGAACCGTCACGAATATATCATACTCATAACGATTTTGGATATTTGGTGACAACATGCATAGGAAAATCATAGATAGAACTTACGCAAATAGCTATAGAAACCGGGTTTCTGACCTGGATCAAACGGCTCAAATTAAGATTTTTCGGCAAAGAAACCCGGTTTCTGCGTATAATAGATTGAAAATCTGAATTTTTTATAATCAGATTTTTGCCAATATCCAGCATAGCCAAAAAATATAGCGCTACGCGCAATTCAAAATTAAAAATTCAAAATTAAAAAACAGGCTATGACTAGGTTTCAGGCTTTATTAATGTCCTAACCTAAATGCGTAGTGCTATAGCCAACAAGAATAGCCAACAAGTCATTGGCAGTCAATTCAGTTTTTTTTGCATGGCTCAGGTCAGATTTGAACTGACGACCTTGGGCTTATGAGTCCCCTACTCTAACCAACTGAGCTACTGAGCCTTGTTTTTCACACACTCGTTCTATGATACAGCAAAAAAACCCAGATTGCCAAATTTTTTTTTATTTTTCTTTTTTCTATCTGGAGCAATCTATCCTGTATCAGGATAGGAGCGCACTGACTTCGGCTGTACGCTCCTACTAATGGAGCAAGCAGTCAATATTTATCGACTTCTCCCCCGCCAAGAATTTTTTTTGGGTTTAAGGACGGGACTTGGGCAAGAAAGCCATAGGATTGGCAGCACCTTTTCCTGGTGGATGAAGTTCAAAGTGGAGATGAGGTCCAGTGCTGTAGCCGGTGCTGCCCATTTCAGCAATTTTCTGACCCTGGATTACTTCTTCTCCCTCCCGTACCATCAGCTTGCTGTTGTGAGCATAGAGAGTTACGGTGCCATCGGGATGTTCGAGTTTGACTAACTTGCCATAGCCTCCATTATTCCAACCAGAACTAATCACCTCCCCAGCAGCAGCAGCTAAAATAGGAGTACCTACAGGAGCAGCAATATCAATCCCCTTGTGCATTCTTCCCCAACGCCAACCATAGCCAGAGGTCAAA
Source organism: Prochloron didemni P4-Papua_New_Guinea (assembly GCA_000252485.1). GTDB lineage: Bacteria > Cyanobacteriota > Cyanobacteriia > Cyanobacteriales > Prochloraceae > Prochloron > Prochloron didemni. The sequence goes on from JH610624.1 coordinate 2,436, forward strand.
ACGCCCCGAGCGGGCCAATTAAAACCGTCGAAGGTTGGAGGATTCTCGGGCAAATATTGCTCTCGTTCCAACAGGGGGGGCAGTTCCGGCACGACGGTAGTGCCTTGAGGAAACTCTCTTCTGCGATCGTAAAATTCTACTTCCATGGGAGAAGTAGCTAAACTGTCTTGCTCTTGGCTGTTAGATTCCTTTAGATTAGATTGCGCTAGCAGCTCTGGTTCTGGTACGTGTATCTCAATAGGTTTTTGTGCTTGGGCCACTGCAGCAGTTGGGCTGGCCTCGGCTTCCCTCGGTGCAAGTCTCTCGCTGCCTGACTGTCCGTACTCCTGACGCATTCGTTGAACATCAGTTCTTAATTTATCTACATAGCGATCGCTTTCCAATTGCAATGGAATTGTTATAGATTCTGGTTCTGGTAAATAATCTAGAGGTTTATTTTGCTCGAAATTCTCGTCAGTTGTCACCACTACAATCAAGTCTTGTGGCTCTGAGGAGGCTGCTTCAGAAGTTATACTATTATTGGGCAAGGTTATGCCGGAAATCAAGCTAGTTTGGGCAGCTTTGGTATTGGCTACCAAATGAGTCCCAGGGATTTGTAATTCTTGCTCAACTTCAATCAAGTTGGGATTGTCGATATTATTTGCTGCAACTAATTCTCTCAAAGAGATGCCATGAAGACGGGCAATACTATTGAGAGTATCTCCTGGTTTAACTCGATAGATGGGATTTTCGGAAGGAGTTATTAAGATTGGCTCTGGGATGGCAGCATATTCTTCACTCTGTTCCAACTCCGCCTTGTTTAATGAGGGAGATTTTGCTGGCTCCACTTTTGCTTCTGTTGGCAGTACAGAAGGAATGACAATGGGAATAGGTTTATTTTCTTCTTTCTCTGGTAAGGGAAGAGGAGGGACAGGTTCTTGCTTCTCCATCGCTTCTGGTCGAGGGATAGCCGTTGTGGTTTCCCGCAAACTGGAGTTAACTGGCTTCGGCGATGTCGTTTGGATATTTTCTTGATTGGGAATTTCTAGGGTTTGTCCTGTTTTTATTTTAGTATTTGATTCGATTTGATTGTGATGAGCTATAATCTCCACAGAAACTCCATATTTGCGGGATATTGCCCAAAGAGTCTCTCTTGGCTGAACTTTGTGTTCCACGAAAGTCTTTTCACTTTGCCCCTCAACCAACAGAGGGGGTAATGGTGTTGCTGCCATAGCGGTGGAGTTGAGGTTCAGCGCCAATATCCCTGCGGTTCCCAAGGTCATAGTTAACCCGAGAGCTAATTTAGCCTTATAAACTCTACCCATTTTTGCGTTAGAAGTTTCAGATTTCACAAACAACCTCCTCTGTGTGTGTGACAGTCTTTGTTTTTTTTGTAGAAGTTAAATCGCAAATATACTTAATCAAAGTATCAACTAATTTATATATTTGCTGTTTTTCACTGATTTCGTGATTAAGTTTACTTTTAAGGGCAATCTCGAAGAAATCCCCCGTGTGCGCGATCATCCTTGATAGCCTTGATTATACTATTCCTTCCTAGTTATGGCAAGTCTTTACAGATCGCAACACAAACCCTTAATAGTCATGTCTTATAACGCATTTTGAATTTCCTTGCCACCTATTGTAACATTTCTTTATACAAATCGCGAATTAACGCGAATTAAATTTAAACCCGGATCTTTTTGATCTAACCCACATTCACCACCGAATTCAAAATTCAAAATTCAAAATTCAAAATTTAAGAATCTCAGAACATCTGGGCTATTATGCCAGAAACTATACTCGCCTTATTCCTCTTGGGTTTTAGCTTGTTGTCAATTTCAAGATTCGGTCGAGTTGTACTGCAACCTGCGGTTGCTCTGAGGAAATAGTAAACACTAAAAGGGGCATTTTTCTGCTCAACCTCTTAATTGCCTGCACTGCCCTTCGACTTCGCGGCCCCTGAGGGTCGCCGAAGTGCAGGGACCGCTACGCGAGAGTGTTCATTGTTAATTTTTCATTGCTCATTGCTATACCTATGTACTAGATCTGTCTAATTAGGAGATTAATTTAAAATGGTACAAGTTGTTCTTAATTTATCGGAAGAAGTGTTATCTACAAGACGAAAATCACCCCAGGAATTCGGTGAAGAAATGCGTTTAGCTGCTGCCATTTTGTGGTATCAAAGAGGGGAGATTTCTCAAGAAAAAGCAGCCCTTTTAGCCGGATTGAATCGTCGGGATTTTTTAGAGGTTTTAGCACAATATAAAATTGATGTTTTTCAGGTTGATTTTAATGATTTAGAGCAGGAGTTAGAAGGTGGTTAATTTAACGGTGATTAATACTTCTCCTTTGATTTTTCTGAGTAAAGGAGGATTTATTGATTTATTACAAGTTCTTAATTCTGAAATTATTGTTCCTGAAGCTGTTAAGAATGAAATAGAAGCTTACGGTAAGGATGATATTACAGCCAAAACCTTACAAGAAACAGACTGGTTAGTGGTGCGAAAAACTCCGACTATTCCTAGGATAATTCAAAATTGGGATTTAGGGGCAGGAGAGTCTGAAGTTTTAGCTTGGGGATATGTGGAAAAAGGAACAGAAATTATTGTAGATGATTTAGCAGCACGACGTTGTGCCATGAGTTTTAATATTTCGGTTCGGGGGACTTTGGGTTTAGTTTTAATAGCTAAACAACGAGGTATAATTTCTCAAGCTCGTCCTGTTTTAGAGCAGTTAAAACTAACAGGAATGTATCTAGCTCAATCAATTATAGATAAGGCTTTAGCTAAAATAGGAGAGTAATAATTTCTTCCAAAAATCAATCGTCAATTAGATGATAGTCCTAGTCTTAACAGCCATCTGGAAAATCGACTCGCAGAATTATATCAAGATGGTTGTAACGTTGCCTCAACGCGATCGCAACTTTCTCTTAATAAAAAGATGTTAATAAACTAATTGCTTGTAGTTTAACAAATAAGCCTCAGATTTTATTAGATTTAATTACCAAAAAACCTCAACTAGGCAACTTGCAACGGCTTTTGAGGAAACATTCTCGGTTCTGGCAACGGCTTATTCTGATACATTTATGCGGTGCAAAACGATACAAAATCGCCTTTCACGACAATAGCATCACTTTGAATAGTGATGGAGGTATCCCTCAAAGCTGATCGCAAAATGCCTAAAGCACCATTAAAATCACGATTGATTTCATGTCCACATTCTGGACATTTAAACACTTTATTGCCACCCAGTTTTGTGTGAATATGGCCACATTTAGTACAAGTCTTACTGGTAAATTCTTCCGTCACGTCAATTACCTGACAGCCACTTAACTCAGCTCTATTCTTTAAGACCTGCTTGAACCTATAATGGGACCAAGTCAACAAAAGTCTTGCTGTTTTGCTTCTTATTTTTCTCTTTTTCTTTTTTGTCATCTGGCTTGTTTCAAAAGTGGGCAGCAAAATACATGAATGATTTTTAGTCAACCAAGAAGCCGCTTGAAGATGGCATTCATCGATTAAGTTTCTAATTTTTATTCGACTTCTTGCTGCCGCTTTTCTCATTTTTTGTCTTTGTCTTTTAGATTTGGATTTGTCAATTTTACTCATTAACAGATCCAAATGTTGACATAATCTGGTTATTTTTCCTATATCTCCAGTTCCAATTTCTATAAACGCTCTACCATCAAATCCTGTTAAAAATGTTCTCACTCCAGGGTCTATTGCTATTATTCCATCTACATTGTTAATGCTTGGTTTTACCTCCTCTAAAAAAACCGCAAACCAGTCCCCACACTTGGTTTTTATTATCAGCGATGCATAAGCACTGCTGCTCGGTATAGGCTCGCTACTTTCAAAGTCTTTTCCCTTGGTTAATCTTGAGTACCATTTTCCTTTTGTATAATTGCTATTGTTAAATTTGATTGTTTGTCTGGGAGCTTGGCAACTTCTAAATTTACAATTTTTACTCTTTGAATAAGCTTGGTGCGCATCGAAAATAGCATTCTGCCTTATATGACAAGGAGTTTCTTTTACCCATGCGGGTAAGTCTGACTGCATGATGATATTCCGTAGTTTTTGTTTGCCAATTGACCCGTTTTCTTTTTGATAAGCAATGGCTTGATTGAAACAATATCTACAAGCCGCTAGCCATTTATTCCAATCCTTTTTTAGCTCCGAGCTTGGATAAATCTTTATCTTCTTCGATCTCAGTTTTTTATTTCCTAAGTCTATATAGTCTATTACTGGAGGAGTGTCCGATGGTGAGGATACCTTTAAGTATTTCTGCTTCTGAAGATAAGTTTTTCTCGTTGAGAACCACGATTGTGCAGTCAAATTGCGAAGCATACCATTGATATTCGTGGAAACCAAATCTTGCCAATCTATCTTTGCGTGCGATAATAATTCTTGCGATATCTCAAAGCATGACTCTTGCCAATAAGGCTGTAAGTTTTTTTCTTTTGAAGTTGAGTTACCCTCTAAGGTCGCTGATGATTTCTGCTGTGGGGTATAAGTTGCTGATGGCGGCGAATTTTGATTTGACATATTTTGCTATTTCATTGCCCTCAAACGATTTTTAACTATTATACCTCAATATATCACTTTGTGCCGCTTATCTCAAATTTAGTTTGGCTCTTCAGTAAGCATTTCAACAAAAGCCTCGATTACTTCTTGACCATTCTTGGCAGCTTCCTCATAAGTTCTACCATGGGTATGAAACTGTTGCCAGGGAAACTCAGGCAAATGAACCAAAAACAGTTGATCCTCTTGTGACCATTGAATCACCATGCTGTAGTGGTAGATCATTCTTTATTATTATGAAAATTGAAACCTATTGGGAAATGTTTGGTACAGATGATTAGATAGGAAGGTAGAGAAATGGGGAGATGGCAACGTTAGTAATGATAACGAGCCTTGAGGAAATCAATCCGTCTACCTTTCAATGTCTAACTCCTCACATAGCTCATCAATACTGTGAGGGGGAGGCGGCGATTCTCCGTCCCATTTTTTGGACTCTTCTAAGGTATCTAGTAAGCGGCGGGCATTTGCGGGGGAACGCAACAGATAGACAGTTTCTAACAGACTGGATAATTCATCAGCAGCCAACATCGCTATATCCTTATGACCGCGACGTTTAATTACCGCAATGGTGTTTTCATTTTCAATTTGCTCAAGCAGAGTAGCTAAATTTTCCCGTGCCTGGGTATAGCTGGTTTGTATAGAAAACATCTGATTCTGGTAAATGTCCAGTAATTCTGGACATTTACCTTAGCACAAGTTAGTTTGATGAGTCAGGGATTGAGATTATAGGACTTACGCAGAAACCGGGTTTCTGAACTAAAACTCTGGATTTTAGCCGTTTTATCCGGACGAGAAACCCGGTTTCTAGGCTTGTTTGCGTAAGTCCTGGATTAGCAATCATGTTGACCAATTTCCCTGACGAAGTGCGGAATGTGGGTTTAAGTACCCATAGTCCAGGAGTTCATATACTCAACTTGTTCGGTAGTTAAAGTATCGATAGTAATTCCCATGGCTTGTAACTTCAAGCGAGCAATTTCCTGATCCACTTCCTGGGGAATAGAATGCAAACCGGCTTCCAACTTGCCCTTATTTTGAACCAAATACTCGCAAGCCAAAGCCTGGTTGGCAAAACTCATGTCCATTACTGCACTGGGATGTCCTTCTGCTGCAGCCAGGTTGATTAACCGTCCTTCACCCAAAACCACAACTGATTTACCGTTGGGCATTTTATATTGTTGGGTAAAATTGCGCACCTCTTTAACTTCTGTAGCTTCCGCTCCCAAAGACTTGAGGTCAATTTCGATATCGAAGTGACCGGAGTTGGAAACCATAGCTCCGTCCTTCATTACTGCAAAATGCTCGCCGCGAATAACGTGCTTATTGCCAGTGACGGTGACAAACAAATCCCCTTGAGGAGCAGCATCTGCCATGGGCATTACTTGGAATCCATCCATTGCCGCTTCAATGGCCCGCACCGGGTTAATTTCCGTGACAATCACGCTAGCTCCCATGCCTTTTGCTCGCATGGCCACCCCTTTGCCACACCAACCGTAACCTACTACTACCACAGTTTTACCTGCTAGCAGCACATTGGTAGCGCGGATAATACCGTCTAAAGTAGATTGACCGGTTCCGTAGCGGTTGTCAAAGAAATGCTTGGTTTCCGCATCGTTTACGTTCATAGCGGGGAAACTGAGAACGCCGTCATTAAACATGGCCAAGAGACGAACGATGCCAGTGGTGGTTTCTTCCGTAGTACCGATAATATCCCCAAGTTGATGTTGCCGTTCTTTAACTAGAGTAGCGGTGACATCGCTACCATCATCAATAATAATATTCGGCTTGTGGTCCAAAGCAATTTGAACGTGGCGGTGATAGGTCTCGTTATCTTCTCCCTTGATGGCGAAAACGGGGATTCCATAGTCTGCAACCAAGCAAGCGGCTACATCGTCCTGAGTCGAGAGGGGGTTGCTGGCAATGAGCAGAGAATCTGCACCCCCTGCTTTGAGGGCGATGGCCAGATTCGCTGTTTCGGTGGTAACGTGGCAGCAGGCAATTAGACGAATTCCTGCAAAAGGCTTTTCTTTGCCAAAACGTTCCGTAATTTGCCTCAATACAGGCATTTCCCGTCCAGCCCATTCAATACGTTGTTTGCCTTTGGGGGCTAGGGATAAGTCTTTAACCTCGTACTCGAGCTTGGTAGCAGTTGCAGTCATTTAGTTTCTTTCGATACAGCATAAGTCATTCTAGCTATATTTCTCGTTTCTGGCGACCCAGCTAGCAAAAATAGTTCATTTGTACTATAATTTAAAGAGAAAGATAAAAATCTAAGTTGTGGCGGCGTTTTCATTATGATTCAACATTACGTTCTCAGTATTAATCCCCAAGCAGAGTACGATTGGGATAAGTACGTCATCAGAAATCCTATTACTGGGGAAAGACCAGATTTTACCAATACTATAGTAAATAATCAGTCTGGTTCCTATTTAGCTGGATGTCGAGAAGCCCCACGCCATAATCTCCGATTTGGCGTGGGATGAATCGATGTGAAATTTTTGGGTTCGATGCCCAAAAATTTCACAAATACCTCTAACTAATGATAGAATAAATATAACGATCGTCAAACCACCTATGATTCTAGCTTACCAATACCGGCTAAGACCTAACAAGGAACAAATAGCTACGATAGAAACGTGGCTTGAGTTGTTGCGTAAGCAATATAATTATCGTCTGTTCGAGCGTTTTTCCTGGTGGGAAGATAATCGTAATTCTATAAATGCTTGTCCTCTTAATACCCCTATTCCTCAATTAAGAGACAATCCCGATTATTATTCTCAAAAACGTGATTTGGTTAACACAAAACAAAAATTTCCTGAATATAAACAAATTCATTCACAAGTTCTACAAGATTGTATTAAGAGGGTTAAACTGGCTTTCGAGCGTTGGTGGAAAACAGATAACAATGGTAAGCGTTTGGGGAAACCTAGGTTTAAAGGAAAAGGTCGTTACAGAAGTTTTACCTTTCCTCAAATAAAACAAGATTGCATTCAAGGCAAATGGATTAACTTACCAAAAATTGGACGAGTAAAATTAATCCAGCATCGTCTTATACCTGATGGCTTTAAAATTAAAACTGCAACCATTAGCCGTAAAGCAGATGGCTACTATGTCACTCTGTCCCTGGAAGATAAATCAATTCCTATCTTTACCGCTGATATTAAACCAACCCTAGAAAATACTCTAGGTATAGATATGGGGTTAAAAGATTTTCTAGTAACAAGTGAAGGGGATGTGGTAGAGATACCTCAGTATTATAGAAAATCTCAAAAACAACTAAAAGTATTGCAGAAACGCTTATCCAGATGTCAAAAAGGGAGTAAGAGAAGAGTAAAGGCAGTCAAAGCGGTTGGAAAACAACATAAAAAGATTGCAGATAAACGTAAAGATTTCCACTTTAAAACAGCTAATAAACTACTATTAAAATCCGAGGTTATTGCTCATGAAGACCTAAATATTAAAGGACTTGCAAAAAGCAGATTGAGCAAATCAATTAATGATGCTGGATGGGGTCAATTTCTAACTATACTAACTATCAAAGCTGAAAAAGCTGGAAAGTTGATTATAGCAGTAAATCCATCTGGCACTAGTCAAGATTGCTCGAATTGTGGAGAGAGAGTGCCTAAGAAATTATCAGAAAGAGTGCATTCTTGTCCTCATTGCGAAATCGTTATTAACCGCGATGAAAACGCAGCTATAAATATAAAAAATAGGGCGGTAGGGCATTCCGTCTTTAAAGCTCGTGGAGTCCGACGGGATACCGGGACTACGAAGCGAGAAGCCCACACTAACCGCTTTCGCGGTATAGTGTGGGAGTATGTCACTGGCAATTGAGGTTAACGTGAAAGTTTTGGAAAAAGCACCAATGGTTCAATCAGAGTCTAAAAATGGGGCAAATCGGCATTTGGCTATAGCTTCTCCTAAACCACCCGAATTAATTGCCTCGTAAATAAGATATACTCCCACACTTTAAAGGTGTGGGATTGCTTATAATTGGTATTGATAATTGTTGGCTATTAGATTTCAGCCAAGAAACCGGGTTTCTTCTATTATTTTAAGGATTAATGTTAAAACTTTGGCAAGAAACCCGGTTTCTCAATCCACGGGACCACTTTAATGTTTGTTAATCAACAGCTCATAATATTTGTCATTATTGGCTGAAAATTTTGAGTGCAATTTTACCTAGTAGTTTGCTAGAACAGTTTAAAAAAAAATCCACTAGTGCTATACTAACTATTGTTAGCAACAAAATTAGAAAAGCTTAATTCGTTGATTTTATTCCACTCAGTTATTTCTTGGCGGAATTGATTCCATCCCTGATATACTTCTTTAAAAGTAGAATCTGCCCTTGCCTTTTCTTCAAATAACTCAACAGTTGCTTTTTGCGCTGCCTGCAGAATCTCTAGAGAATAAGCTTTTAACTGCGTACCGCTTTCAGTCAAACTTTTCAAAGCTTTGCGGTTGAAAGCATCGTACTGAGAGAGCATATTTATATTAGCGTCCATTGCAGCAGTTTTGAAGATTTCTTGATACTCTTTGGGGAGTTTTTCCCAAGCGGATTTATTAACTTGTACTTCTAAAGTTGGTCCCGGTTCCCACCAACCGGGATAATAATAGAACTTAGCTGCTTTATTCAATCCTAACTTTTCATCGTCATAGGGACCAACCCACTCAGCCGCATCGATCGCCCCCCGGTCCAAGGCTAAGAAAATTTCTCCCCCTGGTAATACTTGAACGTTGACTCCCAAACGAGACATCACTTCACCACCGATACCAGGAATCCGCATTTTCAGACCTTTTAGGTCGCTGAGGGATTTGATTTCTCTTTTAAACCAACCTCCCATTTGGGCTCCGGTATTACCTGCAGGAAAATTAATAATATTAAAATCGCCGTAGACTTTGTGCATAGCTTCCAAACCCCCACCATAATACAACCAAGCATTTTGTTGTTGAGCGGTTAAACCAAAAGGCATGGAAGTGCCGAAACCGAGGGCTGGATTTTTGCCCACGTAGTAATAGCTGGCAGTGTGACCGCATTCTACCGTGCCGTTTTGCACCGCATCTAAAACTTGCAATCCCGGTACAATTTCTCCGGCTGCATAGGGCTTAATATCGAACCGTCCTCCAGTCATTTCTTTGACTAGCTGACAAACGGTTTCCGCTCCTCCGTAGATAGTATCTAGGGATGTGGGCCAACTGGTGACCATCTTCCATTTAACATTGGGTAAGCTGTTTGCTTGAATGCTGGGAGCTGTAGTGCTAGGGTTGCAAGCACCTAAAGCAGTGGCACTAGCTGCACCAATGGCAACGTTATTGATAAAGTGTCTTCGTTTCATAATATAGCAGTTGATAGTTGATAGTTGATAGTTGATAGTTGATAGTTGATAGTTGATAGTTGATAGTTGATAGTTGATCTAACACTTCGAGCTAGGATCGAAACATTTCCTTTGTCCTCATTCCTTGACGCGATCGCTTTGAACTTGTCCAAGAGAAGCCTAAGTCCCTGCGACAGCAAATAATTTTAGAGCAAGGGTTTCACTTGTCGCAGCTGGTTTAAATCCAAATCCACCAAGCGCTGGTAAGCCCTATCTATCCCCCCTTGACCTCGCAGAAAACCTGTATTAGCACCAGGGAAGATATAACTGAGGCTTTCTGGACTAAAGCGCTGGCGCAATAGTTCAATACTGCGTAATTGTCGGAACCAGTGAAAAGTTTTTGCTGTACGCAAAGGAAGCAGTTGGCCTTTTGTATCCGGTAGCAAATGTCTTCCAGAAAAAAGAACTCCTCCATCAGGGCTAAAATTTCCCCACTCCTGGTTAATTTCCTTGCTGTGGGGAAAATCTGCCTTATAATACAGACAGGCAGAACCGGGTGAAAAGCCAGGAGTCCAGATGGCAAAGCAGTTTTGAGCAAAACTAAATTCTTGCTTAAATGTGGTCACCTTGACAGAAGGCAGCAAATAGGCTTCTTGCTCTTGGATAACCACCTCGCAGTCTAGGTCTGCTTGCATTTTGCCCACCTTGGAACCAATACCCCCGCGATGGGTGAGAAAAAGCCAGCGAACCCCTCCTGCAGCAAGGATGAAAGACAGATTGCTCTCATCCCAAATAGGACAATCTAGCAGAATATTGCCAGTTTTCTTTACAATGAAATAGGCAGTGCCTCCTAAAGTCTCCCGATTCGGTCGAAAGGCATAAATATCTTCTCTAAGAGGGCGCGGTAATGAGGATTGTTTGCTAGAGTTATTGGTGTACTTAGAGGAATCTGGTTGCATTTTTGAGTGATGCCTGTGGTTGATATAATAGTCATTGAATGTTTTTCTCAGCCATTCCTCTGCTGGGGAGCCTCTTAAACATCCTATCCCCAATTAAGCTTTTTTAGATAATTTGCAAATGGAATTTTGGTTGGTCCCAATTTCACTAATTTTACTTGGTTCGATTACCTACTTTATTGTCAAGCGCAGCGTTGCTGGCATTTCCCGAACTCCAGTTTGGCTGTTGTGGCTGGTACTCATGACTCCGTCGCTGATCTGGGCTGGATGGTTGTTGCTTTTTGGAGAGGATGTGCCTATGCCAGCTATTCTGGTAATGGGTCCATTTATAATTTGTCCCTTATTTTACTTTTATTTAATTCAAAAAGGACTAATAAAACCAGAAGAAAAGAAAGAAAATAACAGCAGTACTCCAGACCGAGAGGAAAATACAGCCAAGACAACTTCTATGGCTGAGGAGTCTGAGAAGCTGCGACCCATCAATCAAAATGAAGAAGCTGCTCTGCGCAAATGTTTTCCCTGGGGAGTTTATTATTTACAACACATTGATTATCGTCCTCAAGCAATTCTCTGCTTGGGTAAATTGCGCTCCGTCCCGGAAGAAGCATATAAGAGAATTAAAACTAATGTGGAAGAATTATTTGGCGATCGCTTCTTAATTATTTTCCAAGAAAATTTCCAAGGTCAGCCTTTTTTTGTTCTCGTTCCCAATCCCTTCAAAGAGAATAAGGAAAAGCTGACTGGTTCTTTAACCAATCCTGGATTAGCTTTAGCTCTACTACTAATTACACTTTTTACCTCTACTTTAGCAGGTTTAGCTATTATGGGTTTATCATGGAATGATTTTATCTCCAATCCTGGATTATTTATTCAAGGACTCCCTTATAGTTTGGGGCTGATCTTTATTTTAGGGGCTCATGAATTTAGTCATTACTTCACAGCAACATATTACAAAATTTCCACCAGTCTACCTCATTTTATCCCGGCACCATGGAGCTTAAATTCTCAGGTTCCCTTTCTCGGTACTTTGGGAGCATTCGTTCAGATGCGTTCCCCGATTCCCGATCGCAAAGCTTTATTTGATATTGCTATTGCCGGACCTTTGGCTGGTTTGGTAGTAACTATTCCTTTATTACTTTGGGGACTATCTTTATCGGCAATTGTAGATTTGCCAGAACAAACTAGTTTATTCAATATTGAAGCTCTCGATCCTCGATTTTCTTTGTTGCTTTCTCTGTTGGGAAAAATAGCTTTAGGAAGCCAGTTCATACCAGAAAAGGCGATCGACCTTCATCCTCTAGCCATAGCCGGTTATATTGGCTTAATAATGGCAGCATTAAATCTCATGCCTGTGGGACAATTAGATGGAGGTCAGATTGTCCATGCAGTTTTCGGACAGCGTACTGCAGCAGTTATAGGTCAAGTGGCTTGTTTGTTGATGTTCGTACTGGGATTGGTTCAACCTGATTTATTCATTTGGGCAATTATTTTAATATTTTTGTCTTTTGGGGCGCGACCTCGACCTGCCTTGAATGATGTGAGTGAATTGGATAATTGGCGCGATATGTTAGGTTTGCTTTGTTTGGTAGTTTTGATTAGTATTCTTTTACCTTTACCAGGAACGGTGGCTCAGTGGTTTAATATTTGAGACACTTATGAGAGAATGAATAAGCTTTCAGAGTTAGGAAACCAAAAATATCAACAACTAGATCGCCTGCTGACACAAAGTGGTTGTACCGAAATTTATGCTTTTGTAGAACTATTGGATGCACTAGGATTTCGAGTGGTTATTTCCGAGAAATAGTAGAATAGTAGTAGAATAGTAGGTTGGGTTGAGCGATAGCGAAACCCAACACCAATGTCCTTTATTTATTGTTGGGTTTCGTTGCGGAAACCCAACCTACAATCGAACTAACAAACAACAAACAACAAACAACCAACAACCAACCATGCAAGTAGCTTTAAAACAAATTATCGTTCCTCCCGGTCAACAGTTGTTATTTCAAGATGTGAACTGGCAACAATTTGAAACAATCTTAGATGAGCTAGGAGAAAGTAGTGCTGCTAGAATATCCTACAGTAATGGAGTGCTAGAAATAATGGTTCCTTTACCCGAACATGAGAAAGACAAAGAAATTATTGGATATATTGTTCAAATTCTCTTAGAAGAACTCAACATTGATTTTGAATCCTTAGGTTCAACTACCTTTAAAAATCAGCGCATGAATCAAGCAGTGGAACCGGATGCTTGTTTTTACATTAAAAATTATCGAGCTGTTATTGGCAAAAATAGGTTAAACTTAGAATTAGATCCGCCCCCGGATTTAGCCATAGAAATTGATATTACTTCTCGCACTAAGTTAGATAACTATCGACTTCTAGGAGTTCCGGAACTTTGGCGTTACACTCAGAGTGGTTTACAAATTAATTTGCTGAGGGACGGAGAATATGTTAAGTCTTCTACTAGTCCCAATTTTCCAGATATCCCAATTATTGAATTAGTAAATCGGTATATCAAGCAAAGTCAACAAATTGGTAGAAGTCAAGCAATAAGAGAGTTTAAAAGTTGGATGAAGGAAAATCTTCACTAACTCGACCGAATCTTAAATCACTCCAAAATATATTTAAATTATTTCGTGGTTTAGAAACCGGGAATAAGAGTAAAATTTCGGCATTAATACCTAAAATAATGAGAGAAACCGGATTTCTTGGCCGAATAGGAAAAGTAATAGGTAAAACCAACACAAATCTGTGAGATGTTGGGTTTCGTTACCTCAACCCAACCTACAATCGAATCAACAAACAACCAACAACCAACAACCAACAACCAACAACCCATGCAAGTAGCTTTAAAACAAATTATCGTTCCTCCCGGTCAACAGTTGCTATTTAAAGATGTTAACTGGCAACAATTTGAAACAATCTTAGATGAGCTAGGAGAAAGTAGTGCTGCTAGAATATCCTACAGTAATGGAGTGCTAGAAATAATGGTTCCTTTACCCGAACATGAGAAAGACAAAGAAATTAGTGGAGATCTGGTTAAAATTCTTTTAGAAGCACTCGATCTTGATTTTGAATCCTTAGGTTCAACCACCTTTAAAAATCAGCGCATGAATCAAGCGGTGGAACCGGATGCTTGTTTTTACATTAAAAATTATCAAGCTGTTATTGGCAAAAATAGGTTAAACTTAGAATTAGATCCGCCCCCGGATTTAGCCATAGAAATTGATATTACTTCCCGCACTAAGTTAGATAACTATCGACTTCTAGGAGTGCCGGAACTTTGGCGTTACACTCAGAGTGGTTTACAAATTAATTTGCTGAGGGACGGAGAATATGTTAAGTCTTCTACTAGTCCCAATTTTCCAGATATCCCAATTATTGAATTAGTAAATCGGTATATCAAGCAAAGTCAACAAGTTGGTAGAAGTCAAGCAATAAGAGAGTTTAAAAGTTGGGTCAAGGAAAACATTCACTAACTCGAAGGAATTGAAAAATTTCGGAAATTATATAAAGGCGATGACTCATGAAAAAACTGCTCGCTGGTCACTGAAAAGCTGTTAACTGCATATAATTGATTTTTCTGGACCCACTAAAGAAATATAGGGTTCTTTTAAATAACCCTGGGCAACTGTTTGTGCCATTTCCGGCGTTACTGCGGCAATATCTTCCTGAAAGCGATTGTCAAATTCAATCCCCAAGCCCAAGGTTTCGTACCAACCAAAAATATGGGCAATTTCCCCATTGGTTTGCTTTCCTAAAGCATACTGACCCAAGAATTTATTTTTCGCCCCTTGCAGTTCTTCTTCGCTTAACTCAACATTACACAAGCGCTCTACTTCCGTCCGCAATCCTGCCAAAGCAACGGCAGTATTTTCCGGTGCGGTTCCCATATAAGCAATAAACTGAGAGGGTTCTAAACGACTGGGATACAAAGCCGATACCTCATAAGCCAAACCCCGCTTTTCTCGCAACTCCACAAATAACCGACTGGAAAGACCGTTGCCTAAATAAGTGGATAACAACTTTAATGCTGCATAGTCCTCATGTTTAACCGAAGAACCTAAATATCCCAACATCACGATTGATTGCTGGGTATCCTGGGGTTCTACTCGCCGACATGGCTTTACTTCTAGTCGAGGTAGTTGCAGTTGAGGATAACCGCCAGGAGGAGCTGACCAATCTCCTAATACCTCCTCTACTATTTTAACTGCGTCCTCTACCAACAAGCGACCGGAAAGACTGATAACTAGATTATCTGGTCGAAAATAAGTTTGATGATATTGCTGCAAGTCAGAAGTATTCAACTGAGTAACAGTTGTTTCTTCCCCTAAAATAGAGACCCCATAGGGATGCTGGGGATACATGGCATCTCGCAGACCTTGATAGGCTACATTGAAGGGAGATTCTTGCTGGGAACGAATATTCTGTACTGTAAGATTCTTTTCTAATTCTACTTCTGTGGTAGGAAAAGTAGGAGTGCGCAGGATTTCCCCTACTAACTTTAACATCTCGCCAAAATCAGCAGCTACGGTCTTGAGGCTGAGGGCAAAGTAATCTGCTGCTGCATCTGTCCCTAAACTAGCCCCCATGGATTCTACCCGTTCGGCAATTTCTGCTGAGGAGAGCTTTTCCGTTCCTTTAGTGAGAGTTACTGCTAGCAAATGAGAAAGTCCCGCTTGTTCTCGCGTTTCCCATCTCCCACCAGCATTTTTGAAGAAGAGACGACCAGCTACTATATCTGCAGTGGGGTTTTCCGTTACCATTAAGGTAATGCCATTGTCTAAAACTAGTCGTTTAATTTGTTGCTTGCACTGAGCGCTTGCCCTGAGCGCTTGCCCTGAGCGAAGTCGAAGGGTAGTCGAAGGGTAGTCGAAGTGTTGGTTGTTTGTCACAAGTTTTTTTGAACCGCAGATGAACACAGATGAACGCAGATATTTTTCTTGATTATTGATTGTTCTAACAAGGTTTGAGGATTGTGACAGCATAGCGATCGCTACTTAAATACTGACTGGCAATCCGCTGCAATGTTAATCTATCAAACTTTTGAATTTGATGGGGGTAAATTGCTGCCAATTCTATCTTAGCAATGGTATTATAATAGCCGTACAACCCTGCTAGCTGACCGGGAGTTTCCGTAGAAAAAGCATAGTCATTGCACAGCAGACGTTTGCAACGAGCTAATTCTAACTCAGTTACGGGAGTTGCTTGCAATTGAGCAATGCGGGAGCGAATTATTTCTTCCACTTGCTCTACCCGCTCCGATTCTAACCAAGCGCTAATAGTAAACAAACTGGAATCCCGCTGCAAAGAGAAATCGCTATCAATATCCATTATTAATTGCTTTTCTTCCCGCAACTCCCGCACCAAGCGAGAAGAACTACCCCCAGCCAAAATTGCTGCTAGTAAATCCAAACCAAGAGCATCCTCCAGCCTTTCTACTCCCGGTCCTAACCAAGCGAGAGATAACCGTGCCTGTTCGATACGGGGTAAATATATTTCGGTGCGGCGAATCCCCGTCATGGGCGGTTCCGCATCTACCACCATGGGAGGACATTCCGACCTAACGCTAAAGTCAGCAAACACCTTTGTTGTTAGAGATAAAGCATCCTCTCTTTCCACCCCTCCCACCAGCGCCACGGTCATATTTTCCGGCTGGTAGTGGGTGCGGTGAAAGCAGCGCATTTGATTGGGAGTATGCTGGGCTACATCAGTTTCCTCTCCCAAAACTGATCGCCTGTAGGGATGATGTTGATAAATAGTCTCGGACAAAGCTTGAAAGCCGATCCAGTCCGGATCGTCATAACAGCCGCGAATTTCTTCTAAAACTACATCCCGCTCCCGGTAGAATTCATCATCGGGGATAGCCGCCTGTAGGAGAATATCTGCCAGTAAAGATAGATTATTAGGTAAATTATTGGCCGCTGTAGTGATAAAAAAATGAGCGTAGTCGTGACTGGTAGCCGCATTAGTTATACCACCGCTATTTTCGATAGCCCAATCAAATTCTCCCGGCTTTACCTGTTTGCTACCTTTAAAAATCATGTGTTCCAGAAAATGAGCCATTCCCCACCAATTTTCCGGTTCTGCACTGGCTCCCGCATCCACCCAAACATCAGCTACTACTACCGGTGTGGTGGGCATGTATTGATGAATTAGAGTTAAACCATTATCCAATTTCAATATATTTGCTGGAAATGATATTTCCTCAATTTGTTCTAATAATTTTTCCAATCTTATTTAACCTAATAACAATGAACAATGAACAATGAACAATTAACAATTTAATGCGTTAAGAGTTTTTTTACAATTATCAACTATCCACTCGACCGAATCTGAAAATTGAGAACAAGCTAAGAACCAAGAGGAATAAGGCGAGTATAGTAGGGGGCATAATAGCCCAGATGTTCGTCACGAATTAAATTTTGAATTTTGAATTTTGAATTTTGAATTCGACCGTCCGGAGCTATCAACTATCCACTATCCACTATCCACTATTAAAACACCCGCCACGCCGTTTTACCTCAGTTTATGACCTGGGAGACCCAGGTGGGCATCGATGCTTTTGGTTTTCGTTTCCGGGTACAAGCCCGGTTTACGGCCCCTTAGCTATTGATTCCCGTATAATTCGAGCATAGATCAAAAAACTTTATTGGCAGTCACCAACGCAGCAGGCTCCACTTCATTATAATCCTTTTTTCTAAAAAAAGCAACGGGGCCACGGCTGGCCACACTGGACTGCTACAGGTGATACCCCAGCGCGTGCTGCGGAGCAGATCGCTTCGCGAGCAGGTTCCGCCTGCCACTGCGTGAGCGCCCCCGTCTACAGTTCGTAGAGGTTCACTGATAGCTTGTTCGTTTTATTATCATCAATTAGCAATATTTTCAACGAATTCCACAGACAAACCCAATAGTTCTGCTATTTGCTCTTGAGTCCAACCTTTTACTAATAAACTGGTAATTGTTTGTCGTAGTGCAGCAACAGCCGCATCTCTTTCACCTTCAGCTTGTTGTCGTGCAGCAGCTTGAGCATCTCTTTCCCCTTCAGCTTGTTGTCGTGCAGCAGCTTGAGCATCTCTTTCCCCTTCAGCTTGTTGTCGTGCAGCCGCCTGAGTATCTCTTTCACCTTCAGCTTGTTGTCGTGCAGCAGCTTGAGTATCTCTTTCTCGTTCCGCCTGTTGAGCTCGCCGCTGTTCCAGTTCAGCCCTTTGCCTTTCCAGTTCAGCCCTTTGCTTTTGGAGCTTTCTCCTTCTATAATTTCCACAAAAGTCTCGAACCTTTCTCCATCTGGACTATATAATTCAAGTTCCTTATCTTCTATTTCAAAACGTACGGACATACGAGGACTTACCCAACCCGACATAGACGGGATTTCCTCTAATATCGAACCTCTTCTTAACCATCCTTTGACAATTCCTTTCTCTGGATAAAAGACGTAATATTCTTCTACTCCATAATCCTGATAGAATTCTAGCTTTGTCTCTTCTAATTCTACTTTAGTATTACTTTTTGAAGCTATTTCAAATACTACTTGCGGTGCTATATTCTCCTCGAACCACTGCTTGTAAGAACGACGATCTCCTTTT
>JH610625.1 GCA_000252485.1 Prochloron didemni P4-Papua_New_Guinea
AAAACAAGAGAGGAGAGGAAATAGTTATTTGTTCTTCTCATTCAGCTTTTTTTCTAAAAGTCTTGTACGGTGCGGGCGCTAAGAGCGGCGCTTCGCGAGCGCAACGCACCGTAAGCTATTGGTATATTAATAATCGATAAATAAATTGTTAATTTATCGATATAGAGCAACCGCCCGATCGCGAAGGAGACTGCAAAATTTAAATTTGGTGGAAGAAACTAGAGGTAATGTGGTGCGTTGCGAACGCACCCTACTAATGGCTTTTATCTAAATAAGATTAAATTAGCGTTAAATCTGGTATAATTATCTTAATAAATAAACCCAAAAAGTTTGAATCTTGAAAACCTTAGAAAACACTTTAACAAAAGAAACCCCTAAAGTCAAGGATTCCAGCCAATCAACTTCATCCAATAGTGGCTTTATCCCTGTGCTGCAAAACAAAAACTTTCTTCTTCTGTGGAGCGGACAGGTATTTTCCCAATTGGCAGATAAAATTTATTTAGTCTTAACCATAGCCCTCATCGAGAGCAATTTTGTCGCCGCCAAGGGAACTATCAGCAGTTGGGGTGGAGCCATAATGATTGCCAATACTATCCCCGCCATTCTCTTTGGTTCCTTAGCTGGAGTTTACGTGGGTCGTTGGTCCAAACAAAAAGTATTGGTAATTTCCAACTTAATCAGAGGATTTCTGGTCTTACTCATTCCCGTCTTCTTCTTTCTCTTTCCCGAAGAAATTTCCTTATTCAATTTACCTTTTGCCTTCTTAATTCTCCTAGGAATTACTTTCCTCATCTCTACCTTTACCCAGTTCTTTGCCCCCGCAGAACAAGCCACAATTCCTTTAATTGTCAAACCCCATCACCTGCTTTCTGCTAATTCCTTATTTACCACCACTATGATGGGATCTTTAATCGTTGGTTTTGCCTTGGGCAGTCCTTTGTTAGAATTAGCAGAAAACTCCAATCTGGGACAAGAAGCCCTGGTGGGAGGTTTCTATCTCATCGCTGGATGTTTGCTCCTCATGTTGCGCACGGGAGAAGAAATAGCCAGCAATAAGCAAGAAACTAACCATGTTTGGGCAGATATTAAAGACGGCATTAGTTATCTCCAAACCAATCGTTCTGTTCGCAATGCTTTAATCCAATTAATAATTTTATTTTGCATCTTTGCCGCTTTAGCTGTTTTAGCTTTAAGCATGGCAGAGCAAATCCCTCAATTAAAAGCAGATCAGTTTGGCTTTTTGCTAGCTGCTGGGGGTTTGGGAATGGCCGGTAGTGCGGCAGTGCTGGGTTCTTGGGGGCAGAGGTTTTCTAACAAGAACCTCAGTTTCTGGGGTTTAATGGGGGTGGCTGCTTCCTTAGCTGGTTTATCCTTTGTCACCAGGAACTTAGTCATGACTTTGGTCATGACAGCCCTGTTAGGCTCCTGTGGTGCTTTAGTGGGAGTTCCCATGCAAACTACCATTCAGGCAGAAACCCCAGAAGAAATGCGGGGCAAAGTCTTTGGCTTGCAGAATAATGCCATTAATATTGCCTTATCTTTACCTTTAGCTTTAGCGGGAGTAGGGTCGAATTTATTGGGTTTGCCACCGGTATTGCTGGGTTTAGCCGCCTTGGCCCTAGTCGGGGGGTTGGCAACCTGGTATATTGCTGAAGAAGGCTGAATTTGCTCTCTTAGTTCTACTGAATGCACATCGCTTGGTTGGGAAAAAAATCGCCCTTTTGCGGCAATGTTACTTACGGTCGAGAAATCACTAATGGTTTGTTAGACCGGGGCTACGAGGTTAGTTTTCTTCATTTTGCTCACAAAGATCGACATGAAGAAAATTGGCCCGACTGTCCGGAAGTATTTATTCCTTTTCTCTATAAGTCTCAGATTTATACCATTCCTTCTCCTAATTCCAGTAAAGTCTTAACTGACAGTCTGAAACAGCTCAAGCCCCATGTGGTACATGCTTCTCTCACTTTATCCCCTTTGGACTTTAAGCTGCCGGAAATTTGTCAGGAACTGAATATCCCCCTGGTGGCAACTTTTCATCCTGCTTTTGACAGTAAGTTGCGCAATCTCAAATCTAGTACTCAGTTTTTCACTTATCAGATCTATGCCTCTTGTTTGGCTAATTACCATCAGGCGATCGTCTTTTCCCAACTGCAACGGGATTTACTGATGAAGTTGGGGGTAAGTGAGGAAAAGCTAGCGGTGATACCCAATGGGGTGGATGTGAATAAATACAGCCCCGGTACTTCTCATTATGGGCAGCGCTTTGGAGCCAAAAGGCTGTTTGTCTATCAGGGACGGATCGCCACAGAAAAAAATGTAGAAGCCCTACTGAAGGCTTGGAAGCATTCGGAGATGGGTAGAGAGAGCAAATTGGTTCTCGTAGGAGATGGACCTTTGGCATCCTCCCTCAAGCCTTATTACGGCAAGGAGCAGGGCATTATTTGGCTGGGGTTTGTGGCGGATGAAAAAGAACGGATTGAGATTTTGCGGGCTGCAGATGTTTTCATTCTTCCTTCTTTGGTAGAGGGGTTATCCCTCTCTTTATTGGAAGCAATGGCTTGTGGCGTGGCATGTATTGCCACGGATGCAGGGGCAGACGGGGAAGTGCTGGAAGCTGGGGCTGGAGTTGTTTTGAGTACTCAGGATGTCACCACACAGTTGAAAACTTTGCTGCCTCTGTTTCGCGACCAGCCAGAATTAACCAAACTTTTGGGGCAGAAAGCGCGACAACGAGTTTTAGAGCGCTATACTTTAGCCAGTAATATTACGAGGTTGGAGCAGCTATATGAGGAAGTTGTGGGGGCGAGCAAGTTTCAATTAATTCAAAGTTATCAGTAATTATCCGGTTATTTCAGTCACAACTGAGGCTGACTAACTTCATCAGTAGTTAAAAATCGCGATCGCCTCCAGCGGCGCTTCGTGATCGCTCCCAAATTTCTTTCTAGGTTCCATAGTATTTAATCGTTGTTTGAGAATAAAAACGAATATAGCAGTTGATAGTTGATAGTGGACAGTTGATAGTTATACAGCAACCTGCGGTTGCTCTCTCTCAATACTAATATGAATTACGAAAATATTTGCTACAAATAGTTTATCCTATGGTAGCATCGTAGGTTGGGTTGAGGTAACGAAACCCTTCGACTACCCTCAGGGACCGCGGCAGTCGAAGTGCAGTGCAAACAACAAACACTCTCGCGTAGCTCAGTGCAAGCAACCAACAACAAACAACAAACAACCAACAACAAACAACCAACAACAAATATTTGCTATACTTCATCGGTTAGTTGGCTCAATGGAGGTTTTTCATGAACAAAAAGGTTATTTTTTCCATTTTGCTGTTATTTATTCCGGTGTCTATAGCCGGTCATTTTCTTGCATGGGAACCGGCGATCGTATTCATTACCGCTTGTTTAGGAATTATACCTCTGGCTGGTATTATGGGAGAAGCAACGGAAAAAATTGCTGTGGTTGTTGGACCGAATTTGGGAGGATTGTTAAATGCAACTTTTGGCAATGCCACGGAACTGATTTTAGCTTTTTTTGCTCTCAAATCAGGACTGATTGAAGTGGTGAAAGCTACTATCACTGGTTCCATTATCAGCAACGTTCTTTTAGTAATGGGTTTTGCTATGCTCTTGGGAGGACTGCGTTATAAAGAGCAAGAATTCCAGACTACGGTGGCTCAAACTAACTCTTCTTTGATGAATCTAGCGGTAATTGCTTTGTTAGTACCTACTGCGGTGCAATATACTTCTACCGGTATTGAGGAATCAATTCTGCAAAAACTTTCCATCGCTGTTGCTGTTGTTTTGATTTTGGTTTACGGCTTGAGCCTTTTATTCTCCATGAAAACCCATTCCTATCTCTATGAAGTGGGAGTAGCAGATTTAGAAGAGGGGGAAGCTGAGAAAGAGGAAACCAATCTGGGATTTTGGATTGGAGTGCTTTTATTAGTTACTGTAGGAGTGGCAGTAGAGTCAGAATTTTTAGTAGATTCTTTAGAAGAAGCTACTTCTAGTTTGGGACTGACAGCATTATTTACTGGAGTTATTCTCTTGCCAATTATTGGTAATGCTGCAGAACATGCTACTGCGGTTAGTGTGGCCATGAAAAATAAGATGGATCTTTCTGTGTCTGTAGCAATTGGTTCTAGCTTGCAAATTGCTCTGTTTGTGGCTCCTGTATTGGTAATTGCTGGGTGGGCGATTGGACAACCAATGGATTTGAATTTCAACCCGTTTGAATTAGTAGCGGTGGCTGTAGCGGTGTTAATTGTCAATTCTATCAGTGCGGATGGGAAATCTAATTGGTTGGAAGGAGGTTTGCTTTTGGCTACTTACAGTGTTTTGGGTTTGGCCTTTTATTTCCATCCCGTTGTTGAAGGATTGTAAACAATGAACAATGAACAATGAACAATGAACAATGAACAATTAACAATTAACAATGAACAATAAACAATAAACAATGAACAATGAACAATGAACACTTCGGCTACGCTCAGTGCAGGCAATGAACAAGTTGATAAGAAACATTCTCCTTTCGCTTTTTATATGAATTACGAAAATATTTGCTACAAACAGTTTGTTTTTCGTAGTTTTTCGTAGGTTGGGTTGAGGTAACGAAACCCAACACAACTTGGTGCTGTTGGGCGTTGCCCTGCAGTTCGACGACCCGGTCACTGAGCGTAGCCGAAGTGCAGGGACCGCGTAGCCGAAGGGTTTCGCTATCGGGAGACCCAACCTACAATTGCTATTGTATCTGTAGCAAACATTTTTAGATTTCATATAATTTCTCCGTGGCACAGGCTAGAAGCCTATGCCACGGATTGTTTTTACAATATAAATTAATTAACCTCTTTCTAATTTTATAGTTAATTGGCAAGTTAATTTGGTTTGGTGCTTGTAAATATGGGCTGGTGCGTTGCGCTCGCGAAGCGCCGCTCTTAGCGCCCGCACCCTACTTTGAGGATTTTTCCACCAATGTTGGGGGTTAGGGGGCTAGACAAATTATAGGTACGATATAAACGGACATAATATTATCCCGTAGGTTGAGAAACCGGGTTTCTGTCCAAAATTTCAACATTCATCCTTAAAATAATAGAAGAAACCCGGTTTCTTGGCTGGTAGCATTCTTTTTGAGATTTTATATTAGATATTATTCAATTGCTCTGGAGTGTGTCACAGGCGAATTGCCTGTGCCACGGATGATTTTTGCATTTGAGATTAATTATCTGTTATAGCAGCTAAGAAACTCTCTAAAGACCCAACCCCAAGTTCTGTAGTTACCTTGATAATAGCCGCCTACCAGCGCCCAGGGTCGTCCCTGGCTATCATAGCCAATCTGATGTATATAAACTTCTCTACCATCACGCAAGGCATTAATCACTTTACCATTTGGTTGATCTCGGACATTTAGAGGAGTCCCAGTTGGATCTGTTACTTGACAAACCCTTTCTGCTCTAGCCGGTTGACTAATTATTATACTAGCTAGAAAAACAAGAGGAAACATTGATATAGTGTTTTTTCCCAATTTCACTTTCATAGGTGCTTCGTTCCTTCTGATATTAACTTTATAAAGTATAGCATTACGCAAATGGGTTAGTACAGGATATCTAGTTGTTAGCACTGCTGTGTGTCCTTACCGCACCCTACGCAGAAATTAGATCTATAGAATAGGTAATATGAAATACAAAAATGATTGCTACAAATAGTTTATTGCATCATAGTATAGATTGAGGTTATCCCGTGGGTTGAGAAACCGGGTTTCTTTCCAAAATTTTAGCATTAATCCTTAAAATAATAGGAGAAACCCGGTTTCTGGGCTGAAATCATTCACTAATGTATCTGTAGTAACCATTTTCAGATTTGATATAATGACTATGAATTGGTTCCACAGTAAAATTTTGCCAAAGTCTCTGAAAAAGCTCTCTGTCTGTTGGCTTACAATAGGAGCGATCACGCAGTGCCAGCTCCCGCTGATCGCCTCTACAATCTTCTTGGTTCGGATCATCTGCCTTTAATTACCGATCTTGTTCGGGTGCGGTCAAAAACAGTTGAATTTTATATTCTCAATAGTCGTGGCTTCCCCGCGATTGGTAGGCAGCCAATCCGGCTACCCCACGATTGATAAATAGACATTCAGCCCCAAACAACTACTTTTGACCACACCCATCTTGTTCTCCAATAATAATCAATTTATTGAAACTGTAATCTCTTAAAAATTGAAAAAACCACAGAGACGCAGAGGACACAGAGAGAGAAGAGTATTTTTGCATTATAAATTAATTAACCTCTTTCTAATTTTATAGTTAATTGGCAAGTTAATTTGGTTTGGTGCTTGTAAATATGGGCTGGTGCGTTGCGAACGCACCCTACAAAAAACTGTCAACTATCAACTATCAACTGTCAACTGTCATTTTATGTAAACTTTACACAGACAAATCAAAAAGAAGCAGTTAAACCCAGATGGAAAATCGAAGTCAAAGAGTTTATAATTATACCGTTCTTCTGGAAAAAGAAGATGATGGCGGCTATCATGCTTTTTGCCCTATACTCAAAGGCTGTCATTCCCAAGGCGATTCTGTTGAGGAAGCCATTGCTAATATTACGGAAGCCATAGAATTATATCTTGAAAGTGACAATGCTGCCGGACATGATATTATAATCTAAGGCGATCGCAAACTTGGGAAACTCTTAAATTTAGTTCTCTAAATCTAGAAGATACAACTAAATCTTCACCAGTAAAACTACCAACTTCTGTATAACTATCTCCAGACAGTTCTAAGACGAGGATAGTTTGAGTTTGAGGGTCAACAATCCAATATTCAGGAATACCGCAATCCTGGTATTGCATTCTTTTAGCAATGTAATCTCTATCTCTCTGTATTCGGACAGGACTGACAACTTCCACTACTAATAAAGGGGGTTCCATGGAAAGACGAATAGTATTGCGCTTTGATAATTGTTCAATATGTTCTTGGCGGATAATGGTTAAATCTGGATAGCGGTTTTTCGGTTCTCCTCTAACTTCTAATTCTAATCCATGTCCTCTGACGCGATCGCTTCCTAGCATTAAAGCAAATATCAAAAAAAGACGATTGGCGATTTGGACATTGTAACCTGATTCAGGAGGCACTTCTATTAATTCTCCATTAAATAATTCATAGAGTTTATCGGAATTGTCATTGTAGGATAAGTAGTCGTCAAAGGTTTGAAATCGAGGTTTAACTGTTAACATCTCTTCCTCTTAATTGTTAATTGTTAATTGTTAATTGTTCATTGTTCATTGTTAATTGTTCATTGTTCATTGTTAATTGTTCATTGTTCATTGCCCTAACTGGAAGCAATGGTCTTTCTGGACAGCAAACGCCACAGTTCTCCTACCCACAAAACTATAGAAGTACCAGCAATAATCATCAGCCAATCTTGCAGAGATAAAGGCACTGTCCTAAATACGGAACCACCAAACTGAATAATCAAGATTTGTCCGAGAAAAATACTGAGGGCGATGGCTATAAATCCTTTGTTCTTGTTCAAGCCCACAAAAGCAGATTGTTTCATTCCCCAAGAACGAACGTTAAATAAGTTCCAAAAGTGCAGCAAGACGAACACCGCAAAGAAAATAGAAAGTTCGTAATCATTGAGATTGATAACTGGACTTTGGAGACGGGGTAAATAAAGAAGAAATACCACTAAAAAGACTAAGAAAGTCAACCCAGTAACCAATAAATTCTTACCCATTTCTGGAGTAATAATAAAAGCTTCTGGGTCTCGAGGTTGCTGTTCCATCACCCTCAAATTAGGAGGTTCCGTGGCTAAAGCTAAGGCGGCAAAGGTATCCATGATTAAGTTGACCCAGAGCATTTGGGTGACGGTGAGAGGAAGAGAAACACCAATAAAAGGGCCCAATAAAGCAATACCCAAGGCCACCACGTTAATAGTTAATTGAAAGAGAAGGAAACGCTGGATATTCTGATAGAGAGAACGTCCCCAAACCACTGCTTGGACAATACTGGCAAAAGAGTCATCCAAGAGAATAATATCGCTGGCTTCCTTGGCGATCGCCGTGCCACTGCCCATAGATAAGCCTACCTGGGCTTGTTTTAAGGCTGCAGCATCGTTAGTTCCGTCCCCCGTCACTCCCACCACTTCCCCGTTGGACTGGAGCAACTTCACCAAGCGCAATTTATCTAAAGGACAGGCCCGAGACATGATTTTCAAGGACTTAACCGCTTCCGCAGCTTCCCTATCGCTCAACTGATTGAACTTATTGGCTGTGAGATGAGCAGATGGTTTCCCCTCATCTTCTTCTTGCCACAAACCAATGCCCCTAGCAATTTCCTGGGCAATTTCCGGACTGTCTCCTGTAACTATTTTTACCCCAATACCTGCATGCAAACAAGCCTTAATGGCTCCCGGCACATCCGAACGAAGGGGGTCCGCAATAGCGGTGAATCCCAACCAAACGAGACCAGGTTCCATGGCTTCTAGATTCTCTCTCCCTACTGGACTGGGTTCAAAAGCAAATCCCAGCACTCGCATGCCCCGTCTCTGATATTCTCCCATTTGACTGAGAATCTCAGACTTATTGCTTAGGGGTTCTTTCCCCTTCTCCCCCAACTGGTGGCTGCAATAATTCAACACTACTTCCGGGGCTCCTTTAACATAGAGCATGAGGGACTCGGTCACGGAAGAAGTACCCAAAGTAGCCATGTATTTCTTCTCTGTGGAGAAAGCCATTTGGGATTTAATGGCAAAGCGATCGCGCAGGTGGATATAATCCAAATTCTGACCGTCGAGCCATAATAATAATGCCCCTTCAGTGGCATTGCCAATTACACTGGGGGCCTGTTGGGATTTCTTCTCCAAATCCGCAGTGCTGTTAGCAGCAATACACTCCGCAATCAAATTGGTGTTCTGAGATAAACTGGCAAAAGCCACTTCTTTTACCTGCATTTGATTGCAAGTGAGAGTCCCGGTTTTATCAGAGCAAATAACAGTTGCCGCCCCAACAGTTTCACAGGCGTGCATCTGCCGCACCAAGTTATTGGACGCAGCCATTTTCCGCATGCTGTAGGCCAGAGAAAGGGTGACACTCATAGCCAAACCTTCTGGCACTGCCACCACAATAATAGTCACTGCCACCATGAAATAATTGAGTAAGGCCCGACCCACTTCTACCGGCAGCCAACTGCCAGTTGCCGGAATCAGTTCCCAAGCAGAGGCCAGACCCATACCCAGAAGTAACAATAATAATCCCCCAACAAAACTTCCCAGCCAACTTTTCACACCGTTGTCTTCCAGCCAATCTGGGCGCTTGACTTCTGACTTCAACAACTCCAAACCGTCGTAAACTATGGGCAGCCACACGGGAATGAGAGCCACCAAAACGCTGGCAATGATGAAGGAGACAAAATACTTTTGGAAGAAAGTGAGGGAGAGTTCCCCAGCCAGAAAACCCCTAATCAGTAAGGCGAGAAAAATTAACCCCGAGAAGGAAAGACCCACAACTCCAATGAGTTGACTCAGTTTCTCCAATTGAATATTCAGCGGGGTCATTTCCCCACTTTCTACCGTAGCCACCGCAGTAGCCACCTGGCCGATTTCTGTTTTATCCCCTACGGCAGTTACTTTAAATAAGCCGTGACCTCGGTCTACAATAGTACTGCGATAGAGATGGGTAGGGGGATAGGTTTGTTCTGGCAGGTTAGCAATTTCTGGGTCTGATGGAGCTAATTTAAGAACTGCTTCCGATTCCCCAGTAATTTTAGATTGGTCGATGAAGAGAGATGCGGACTCCAGAACTATACCATCCGCCGGAATTTCTTCTCCCCGTTCCACGTAGACAATATCCTCCACCACTAGATCTTGGCGGGGAATAGTGCAGTACTGACCATCCCGAATCACTTTAACTTTGATTTGGTCGTAAACTTGGTTGAGAAGCTGGAATTCTTGATTTGCCTTGTACTCGTTGAGAAAAGCCAGAGTAGTGGCCAGGAAAATAGCAATAACAATACCCAATGCTTCCGCATATTCTCCTTCAAAAATACCCACACCTAAGGCGATGCCCGCCGCAATAACCAGAATCCGAATCACTGGGTCAGCAAACTTTTCCAGATACAATGAATACCAAGGCTCCCGTTCGGGGGGAGAAATAACATTAATCCCGTATTTTTCCCGATTTATTTTGACATCATCAGAGGATAGCCCCGAATAAGGTAAAGAGCGATCGCCAAGGGATCCGCTTCGCGGTGCGCTCCTTTGATGCGGAATCGTACTACTTTCCACCAAGTAATTTCTCCCAAATTAAAAATTTCCTTATTACTTCCTAATCTTAATTGGAAATGGAGTTTTATTAATTGGGAGGGGGAGCTATTGATGTCAGAAGCTGGGGTGCTAGGATTCGAACCTAGGAATGGCGAGACCAAAACCCGCTGCCTTACCGCTTGGCGACACCCCAATTTGTGAACCTTCTGTATCATAGCAGAGGTGGTTGGGGTTTTGTCAAGGGGTTTGGGAAAAAAATTTTTTTTATTTGTTGCTTGCACTGCACTTCGACTACGCGGCCCCAGAGGGTCGCCGAAGGGCAGTGACCGCGTAGCCGAAGTGTTGGTTGTTGGTTGTTCCCTGAAATCCCCTGTGGGATAGCCCTCTGGGCTGTCCTCTATCAATCTTCTATTATCGAAAAGTTTTTTAGTAGGGTGGGCATTGCCCACCACAACATCTATCGCTGTAGTCAAAAGCAGTATCAACAGTCTCCTGACGGACTGCAGTTACAATATTCTGAAAAAACTAGATCTTAAATCCAACTGGTTTTAACCACACCCGCACCCTACTGATAACTGGATGCGATCGCAAGAGAAGCGGAAACAACCAACAATGAAGAATGAACAAGTGCGGTGATAAGTAGTTGCTGGGGTCTAACTGTGAAGAATAAACAAAAAACCAATAACCAATAACCAACACTCTCGCGTAGCTCAGTGCAGGCAACCAACAACAAATCTACACATCCTCAGACTTTCGCAATCTGGCAGTAAAATTAACAATAAACCAGCATTTTTTTTAAACTTTTTGGCCGAAGATAGTTTATTATCTAATAAAAGCACGGCTGACAAAGAAATTATAATCTTGTTTTACTCGGAATTAGACGAAACCATCCAAATTATAAACCCACCTGATTTTGAATATTGATCGATTTTGATAAGGTCGAAGAATAACCCAACAACCCAAGGGGGTTCTAACTCAAAAATTAGTCTAGCTTAGGGTTTCATACCATTATTTTTGGGATTTATTAAGCTTCATTATGATAGTCCTGGGTACTCCTCTAGGCCAACTGCCTGGTTTCGCGGACCGCAAACGCTGCCACATTTCCTGGTGAGAGGGTGCCGTCACAAGATCCTGCAGCAGATCAAGGCAAACATATTCCCTCTCCACCTCTGCTGACACTTTATCGGCTGGGTATCGACATTCTGGGGGTATACGATATCTAATTTCAGGCTGCAGATCGGGCATCAGTATCCGCAAGTAATTGTTCCACTTACGGAACTCCTTCAAAATCATCGAATTGTAGAAGAGATTATCAGGCTCCAGAACACTGGCCCAAATCAAGGCATCTACAGCCTGCCGATAATCAGCCACGCAGTGCCAAACAGACGCTCGCTCGAACAGAAAAGATGCTAACTCCCTGCTCGGGCTTAAAGAAGATAGTAAGCAGTAGTCCCGCTCCTGTTCGGGAGAGATGGGTTCCGGCCAGGAGCGGTAATGGTCATCGGTATAGTTGTTAAAGCCATCAGAGTTGCTCAATTCGATATTGAAGCGTTCCTGGGGACTATCCCAACGCACGAAGTAATGACTGTAGGCTCTCACTAATTTTAAAGGATATCCCAAACGTCTGCCCACCGCTATAAACAAAACCGGCATGGAAGAGCAACAGCCACCCTTGTCTTCAATGAGGCCGTGGATAAAAAGCTCCTCTGCTCGAAAGAAGGTTTCCTTGTTTTCGTTATAATAAATCATCTCGGGCTTGTAGCGAAAGCCAAAGCGAACGGACAACACGGAGATCATTACGTGAACTCGGAATAGATTGAAAGAGCCCTTGTACTTTTGGGGATTCTGGCGGAACCACTGACAGCGTTTGGTAGCTTTAGCAATCTGCTTGGCCCAAGAGTCTAGAGTACGAAGGCAAGACTGGATATCAAGTTGGGAAGTACCCGGAAGTCCGGCAGCACAAGCCAAATTAAGGGCAGCAATGTCAAAACCAGAAAGCTCTGAGTCAGTGCAAGCAATTAAGTCGCGCCAATTAAGAGGAGTAGATTTAGACGTTTTCAGGACTAAGTTCGCCGTTATCACATTATTTTCCCCTGTCAGAGATTGTTGTGTGAGCGGATTTTGCAGAGCAACAGAAGCTGATTGTTTCCGTTGTTGGCGAAGTTTGGATTTGCGTCCCATCTTGATAACTTTCTATTTATATTAGTCTTGCAGTATTGTAGATTGTATAGTGTAAGAATAATATACATTTCGCCAAATCTCAATTGTTTGGGAGTAAAACAATGAGTCGCCTTACCCTGACAAATTGCCCGACCTACCACCGCTCCCCAAAATTTACCTCAGCTCCATTAACTGAGGCCAAGGTTAATTTGTCCGATGAAAATGTTGATTTCCTGCCCTTAGATGAGGTTCACGAATTAAAAAGGATTGTTGATGATGGCAACCTCGAAGTCCGCCGCCTTCAGTACAGCTACAATCTGGATGCTGACGATTCAGAGACTGCAAGCTTGGAGCTTGCTAGGAGGGAGGCAACAAGGGGAAAGTGGGATGAAGAAACTATTTCCCCGTATTACCGCCAGAGGCATTACGACCCCAATCCCGCTCAATTCGTATCAGAGGATCCTCTTGGGTTCGATGGGGGGGATAAAAATCTCTATGGCTATGTTGGGAATTCTCCCGTCAATTATACCGACCCCACTGGTTTGATTGCCGAAGGTTTCTTAGATACTTTGGGAAATAAATTAGAAGGTGCAGCTTACGAGATAGCAGGTTTTGTTGTCAGGAACGTCCACGAGCCTGTAGGTCGGTCTCTTGCTGATAATTATGCTCTTGAATCAGCATTAAGGACAGGGGATTCTATAGCTGTAGGGGTAGCTCAAACAGGTAATTTTGTGGGCTTTGATATTCGGGAATTCCGGGAAGACCTGTACGGAGAGGAGGTCAACGACAATCTCAATGAAACCATCGTCACTATAAGTACGACTGGTACTCTGGTATTGGGAGGTTTTGCCCTATCGGGACTTGCTGCTGGAAGCGCTGCATTCAATGCAACGGCCACGGCAGCAATCAACACTGGTTTGATTAATGCTGGTATCGGTCTAACTACCC
>JH610626.1 GCA_000252485.1 Prochloron didemni P4-Papua_New_Guinea
TCAGCTTGCTTTAGAAGGTGTTGGTAATGGTCCCTTGCCCAGGAATGTTGATGTTTCTGTAAATAAAGGGGGCGATCATTTTGCAATTGAAATTGTTGACGAGTCAAATTTTAACAAAGCTTTCAAACAGTCCAAACAAACAACAAGTAGTTTAGATGATGAAGTCCTAACCAACGACACAGAGATACTTCAACAAATATTGGATAGCACACCAAATGTTAATTCACTTGAAGAAGCAAAACTATTAAATGATGCAAGGGAAATTGTGAGCAAATTTGGTGTAGGAAAAGCTGTAAACACTAAAACGGTTGCTGTTGGAGTTTTTATCGATCCAGATACTCAACAACCTCTTAAACTTTACGCAGTGAGTAGTAATAAAACACTTAAGCCTGTTCGAGAAAAAGCTGAACAATTAGGATATAAACGAGTATCTGGCAAGGAATTTACAGATATCAATCAAACTGATGCGGAACAAATTTTGCTTAACTATGCGGAAAGAAAAAACTTACTAAGAGACGATTTTGATGCACCAATAGCTCCATCCAGACCAGCTTGCGGATCGAGTAGACAGAACTGTGCTGGAAGAATTGATTCAACTCCTGGAGTTAGATTAATAGGTCCAAGAAAAGAGGATCCAAGTAAACTATTGTCAGATCGGCTCTTTTAAACTTTTTGATAGTAGCGGAAGATCTCAGTTATAATGCTAGGGCTAGCTTTATATCAGGAAGAAAATGATACTCTGGGACGAAACAGTTTTAAAGTATGAAGAGCAGATAGACAAAATGAGCGTTTACCAAAAATTTTGTTTCAGTTTGTTCTGCATTGATAGCTCTTTAATACATCTAGGTGAAGAGTTCAAGCTCAAGATTGATATCTCATCACAACAAACTATTGAAGAGTCATTAACAATACTCCATGGTGTAAAAAATGTTTCTTTTACAGAAAAGATGAATATCGATACTAGCACTCTTATGCCAAAGCTGCATAAGCAGATAGAAATAACTGAAAATTGCAACAACCCACCAGGTCTGTACGATATTTTAATGGCATTACTGATAACCTTTGAAGGACTTGAAGAAGGCTTTTGTCTAGATTTCGTTACTAACATTGCTTCTTGTGCATATCAAGCAATTTTCGATCAACAAATTATCTCATCTCTAACAACTTCAGTGCTTGAATCTGAAACCTTGATAATGGAGAAGAATAACCCAACTTGTATAAAGGTTATTACCGAACAAATAAAATACATAGAAAATTGTGATTTAGTTTAGCAAAAAAATTCAAAGGAAATAGTAAAAATAAAACAAAATATAATTACAAAATTTATTTTTGAGTGTTGTGGTTCAGATGGCTTGATTCTTTTGGATTCAAGTTATGTGGAAACAATCAATGACGAACTACTTTATTCATTTGATATTTTGCTGGATAGCGATGGGAGAACGGAACTGATATATGACTTTCCATCAGAACCATGGAAAGTCACATGGAAACGAGAGTCAGCAGCCTTCCAATACTTTTGTAATAGTGGAAAAGCTGTACTCTTTCTTCTTCCAGATGGTGAATATCAGTGTGATATTGTAGTGACCCAGCAAGATCTGGCTAACGCTCCTGCATGGTTGCATCTGCCTACTGGAAATTTGCTTGCTGTTCCTGCCAGTGAGTTAATACAGTATTTTCCTGAACTAGAAACAGATATGTTGGTTGAA
This sequence comes from Prochloron didemni P4-Papua_New_Guinea, assembly GCA_000252485.1. GTDB lineage: Bacteria > Cyanobacteriota > Cyanobacteriia > Cyanobacteriales > Prochloraceae > Prochloron > Prochloron didemni. The sequence continues at coordinate 1,707 of JH610626.1, forward strand.
ATTGAGGTTGAAAGTGGCTGGTACAATATTTCACATCTGATCAAAGGCAACATTCAATGTTTTAAAGGAACACCACAAGCAACTTCGTTTAGGAATGTTCATTGGGACTGGACTCCCAACTAACTGAAATAGCGGGACTTACTAATTTCACTAACCTGATGAGGTAACAGCTATGGGTATAATTTTTATCTAGCAATGATTATAAATGTCAGATTTGCATCTTATAATCCACTTATTTTCAGAAAAACCAGTTTTCTCAGAAGAGACTCTTGAGACAATCCACCTTTTGCTAAAAGAGCATCTCCCAACATGGTCAAGAGAGCTAAAGGTTACTCGAGATCAATACGACGAAGAAGAAGGAGCATTTGTTGGTGAAAATAGCTTATTTGAGATTGTTCAAAGAGAGATTATTCAAAAAAATGCCCCTGCTTATGAGGGTTCAGGAAGGGCTACTCTTCTAGGAGACGATGAAGGAATTGTATTGTTCCTCTCATCAAACACTTCCACCTTTCTTACTATGAGTAACACAATTTATATTGAGATATACAACGTCAATATAATTGAAAAATTATCAACTTTTGATTGGACTCGAAAATTTGTCAAGAGTTTAACTTCTGCTATCCCAATTCGATATGGAAATGCTCATTTATCAGAAGACTTTGAACGTAAAAATATGGTTAGGGATAATGGGGAAGTATATGCGATTGGGGTCGAAATTGATGATGCGATTCCAGGAATTTACTGGTTAAATTATTTTGGAAAACCATATAAATCTTTTTTTGACAAAAAATGTATAAATTCTGTTCCAGTATTTGAAGTTTGTGAAGATGAGAAAGGATTACTGATTGTTCTTGATGAGACACCACTGAATTGGCAAAATTCCGATTATAAGCAGAAGGAAGAAGAAATCATTTCCAGCCTTGGCAAGGATTATTTCTTTCTGAGATCTGCACCTGAGAGAGTTACTATTGCCCCTACATTTCGTTGATTGGTTTTAGTACTGCTTTTGAAGGCGCTTTTGCAGGTGGCGAGCAGGTAGTTCGCAATTTGGCTAACGGCGGTTCTTGGTCTCAGGATGTAAGGTCCGCAATACTTTCCAGTATCCTTTTGCAGGGTGGTTCTGAGATTCTCAGCAACGGTCGGGAAATTTTGCTGGCTGGTGGGCGACTTTTGCGGGCTGGTGATAATCTGGCAGATGATTTATTGGGGGCTTTTGGTGGTCGTCAGCTGGCTACTCCCGATGGTGTTGGTGATGGTCGCTTGCTCCGTTCTGTGCTGGGTCGAAAAACGACTACTTACACCTCTCAGCTACCTCCTGGTAATGGCTTTGCTGATAAGTTTGGCAATGTAACACTCTCATCTCTTGGAAGTGAAGTGGATAAAGCTCAAGTAAGACTGCATGAGGGCCTTCATAGTTTTCTAAGCCCAGATAGAAACAGTTTCCTCGCTGAAATTCGTGCCGATATTCGTATAGGTTTATATAGCAGATCCCAATTATTCCGGTTTGTAGAAGAAGCATTAGCTGAGACGAGAGCTCAAATAGGTACCAGAAATCTTACTGGCTTGAATTTCGCTGAAGCAATTATAACAGGTTTAAGATTCCCATTGGATAATAACTATAAGATTAGTACACTTGGTTTGACTCTTGAAACCCTTGGAGTAAGTACAGTAACAGGTGGAATTATATATGGAGGTTATCAAATTGGGAATCAATTTACTGGACGGGAGGATTCTATAAGATGAATAAGCAAGAAATAGAAAAGATTGCGAAAAAGGTTTGTGCTGGAAATAACTGGCCTTGCTTGTTTCCCATTAGCTGTAAGACTCAAGGAAAACATTGGCTAATCACTACAAATCATCAATCGATAGGCTGTAATGTCAGAATTCTAGTAAGTAAGGAGACAAAAGAGATATTACAGGCATCGTTTGCTCCGAGATAAATTGATGATCCAGACAGAGTGCCGTGAGGTTTTGCCCTATCGGGACTTGCTGCTGGAGGTATAGGCAATCTCGCCATCAACACGGGATTAAAAACAGCCACTATTGGAGCAATCAACACTGGTTTGATTAATGCTGGCATTGGTCTAACTACCC
>JH610627.1 GCA_000252485.1 Prochloron didemni P4-Papua_New_Guinea
TGGACGATTTATCGGGGGCTTTTGGCGGTCGCCGGCTGGCTACTCCCGATGGTCTTGGTGATGACTTTTTCCGTTCTGTTGATGAAGTCCCAAATGTACCGAAAGGGGGCGATCGTTTTGCTGCAGTTATAGGTCAAAATAATAAAGCAAGTAGCAACACGACAAATAGCAATGTATTGTTTACCAGAGTCAGATCTAGCAATGATTTTGGTACCAGTCCCACAGGACATCCAGTTTTAGCAGAAATTGAAGAAGGTACGGTGGGCGATTTCATCATTGAAAGCGCTAAACCTTCAACGAAGAATCGAGTGGTTCAAATATATCAATATGAGAATCCTGGACATCACGATCCTACTGGCGGAGCTGTTCCATATAATCCTAAGAAGAGTGTATTACCAAAGAAACACATCGACCTTTTTGAAAAAAGTATCCCCTTCACACATAATAATGGAGAAGTTCGTCGCTATGCAAAAGATGAATTTGGACACATCCATCGATTTGAACCATCTATTGATAGAGTTTATCATTGGAGCGGCTCAACCAATGGGGTAACTCTCAAAGGAAAAGAATTGAAACTGAAAGTTCCATCTGACGTTAGAAAACTGCTAAAATGAACACTAACAAGATAATAGGTAATCCAAGTGATTTTGCAATTGAATATTCAATATCAATACCATCATGCCCTCCTTTTGGTAAATGCAGACTTTGGTTGCAGGGAATGTTTTTGGGAGATATAGAAGATGAAAATTACTTATCTACAATTTGCTGCTGTCTAGAAGGTTTTTTCAAAAATAAAGATTTATTCTTTCTTGATGACTATCTTTATAATAGCTCTGATGAAGATATTTTTGATTTGATGGTAGAGGAAAAGATAGATGAAACGGGTAAATATTGGTTTCTGTATACATCTGGTTTTGATGCATTTTTAAAATATGTTTATAGAAAAGATGATTGTTTTCAAATTATTTGGATGTTAGATCCAGAGCTAAAAAATCAAGAAGAATACCAACAATATCCATCTAAAATGTGTTCAGCTAAAATTGATATTGCCATCTATACAGAAGTTGTAACAAGATTTAGAAGAGACCTAGAAAAAATATGTAAATTCTAGACTTGTTGTAAAAAATGAAGGAAGAGAGGGCTTTTGGTGGTCGATCCCTGGTTTTTGATGGTGCTGGTGATAGTCCCTTGTTTAGGAATGTTGATGTTTCTGTAAATACAAGGGGGTGAGCATTTTGTAATTGAAGTTGAACCAGATGGAGGTAGTGGTTTAGGCAAACAGAAAACAACTAAAAACGGTCGGGAAGTTTTGCAAGCCGGTGGGCGATTGTTGCGGGCTGGTGATAACCTGGCAGATGATTTATTGGGGGCTTTTGGTGGTCGTCAGCTTGCTTTAGAAGGTGTTGGTAATAGTGGCTTGCCCAGTCGGGGAAATAACGTTCCTCTAAGTCAAGACAACAGACCTTTGGCTATAATTACTAACAGAGGTGGAAATCCGAATCAATCAACAGCAGTTGTTCCTGGAGCAAGCAATAGTTTAGGCAGTTTACCTCCTGTTCCAACTCCTTCATCTAACTCACCCATATCTATAGATGAAGCCTTAGATTTGAGTGAACAATTCTTAATTCCTGGAATACCAGTGAATTTTGCCCAATCTGGTACTGGTATACAGGTCATCCAACAAACAACTAACTCTCAGGGACAATCTATCGTAATTCGGATAGGCTTTGATGTAAATCCAAACTCGGCTCATGTTAGAAGATTTGGACCACATTTAAATTTGCAAACCCAAGTGGATGGAGTCATTCAAAGAGGAGCATTGGCTGACCCCCATATCCCAATTGATCCAAGTACAGTCCGACCTGGAGATTTCTAAAATGAAATTATTATTTGATGGAAACTTTGAAAGACCCGAGATTGAGCTATCCGATTCACCCGCTGGCCTTAAAAATTTGGGTGAACTATTGCTGGACCTAAATAAAGAGATTGAACTGAGTGCAATACCAGAAGAATCCGATTTCTATCCATACAACCTAAAAAAAATAGCTTTCAAGATAAACAAAGATGAACAAGGCATCAATCTGATATATATTTCAGTTGCCGAGGAGTATCTAGTACTTGAAGGCACATCAATTGCTCTAAGAAAGTTAGGTCATTCACTGCTAAATTGCTTTAATGAAAATAGTCCTGACACAAGCCACATCCACTTGGAGTATTTCCCTGGAAACCAGCTAGTTGCTCCTACCAACTGTAGTTTAATTATTGTTTGTCAGAGATAGCTAACAAACTCTAATACCAAGTTATATTCAAAGAGCTAATTTGTAAGATGAGGAGAAGGCAACCCAATATTCAGGATGTGCGGTCCGCTATAGTTCAGGGTGCATTGTCTCAGCTTGGTGGTGAGATTATTGAGAATGCCCCGGTAGGGAAATTGTTGGATAAGTTTAATTTTGTTGGTGCTTTGTCATCAAATAAAGATGAGGGGGGCAATCTCTTTAGAAAATTAGCGAAGGATGGAACTAACGGTCCAAGCAGTGCAGGAGTTGGAGGAGGCTTACCCTTCACAAACCAATCAGCATCAAGTCGGATGGTTGGTCAAGAGCTACCCATGTCATGTGGAGCAGCATGCGCTCGTCAGATTTTAAGGGATGCAGGAATTGATGTTACCGAAGCTGTGGTAAGGGATGCAGCATTATTTGATTCAAACTTTGGAATTGATGCTGGAAATCTTGCTGAAGCACTCAATCAAATTTATCCAGGCGCTTCCTTCCGTGGAGGTGGCGTACCACCTGAAGCCTTTGATGCTCTGAATAATACAGGGCCATGGATTGCCAGAGTAAAACCTTCTACTGGTGCTCACTTTGTCATAGTTGATGGTGTAAAAGGTGATTTGGTTCGTATTCGAGATCCTTGGGGAAATGCTGCTCCAGGAGTAGGTGAAGGATTAGAGGGGACACTACCAGTACAAAAATTTCAAGAGTACTGGCTTAGAGGGATCAATCAAGCTGTCTTTAGAGTTAATTGAGGTGAATTATGGAGATCAAGCAAGCATTGTTAGCACTTTCTGAAGCAAAGCTATCTGCCGAGTTTATTGATGGTAAAGACCAAAGAATTATCGGGGGCATAGAAGTTAGTCAGGAACTCGGATTTAACGTCTATAAAAAACCCTTTGCAATTTACCAAGAAAACTCTAGCTGGGTAATTGCAACCTCTGGTCCAGGTCAACTAGATACGAACCTTACAACGAATTCATTACAAGAAGCAGTTGTCGGACTCACAAAGATCTACACTAGTGGGACTTAAAGGAAAAATCAAACTAAAAATGAAACCACCGTCACTGTTAGTAATGTAGCTACTCTGGTATTGGGAGGTTTTGCCCTATCGGGACTTGCTGCTGGAAGCGCTGCACTCAATGCAACGGCCACGGCAGCAATCAACGTTGGTTTGATTAATGCTGGCTTTGGCCTAACTACCC
>JH610628.1 GCA_000252485.1 Prochloron didemni P4-Papua_New_Guinea
CCAGCTGGCTTTAGAAGGTGTTGGTAATGGTCCCTTGCCCAGGAATGTTGATGTTTCTGTAAATAAAGGGGGCGATCGTTTTGCTGCATCTACCAGTGGATCTGGCAGTTCAAACAGCAATGTTCCTTCTAATGGAGCAAGCAGGGGAGCCGCTAGCAGTGGAACATCCAACAATGGAGCTGGTGGTTCAAGTGGTAATATTACTTCTGATGGTGCAAATAGTAGTTTAAGTAACGTTAATAATAATGCTTGGGTTACGAAAAGAATAACTAGTTTTGATGGAAGATGGAAAGAACTCCCTGGTGGAGTGATGATCAAGAAAAATGGTAATTTTTGGATAAAAAAAGTTAACCCTAATGCATCATTTTTAGCTCAAAAATTTGGTAAGGGAAGCTTAGATGCACAAGCACAAGCTCTAAATAAGCTGGGTGACATGTCACCGAGTTTTCTATATAAAAATGACAAACTTATTATTCGCGATGCAGGAGAATATAACCCTAATGATGGTAACTTTTGGGAAATATGGTTGGAAGGCAGCAAAAGATTAAAAACTCCTTTTAATGACATTCGTCCACGTAATATTGGAGCAAATCGTATTATTTTCGATCCAGCTAAACACCCCATACAACAGACAGTAGAAGGAATTGGATCGATCGCGATTCCCACATTAACAGGTTATATTATCTATGATAACTTAAAGAATGATGACTAAGGATAAAGCGATTTTATTGTTCCAAAGGATGATTAACCACAAAGGTATTTGGTTTATATTCTTGGCAATTTTTTGGTATTTTTTGATAGAAATAGCGCTAGATTTGCTTAGAAGAGAAGATTTAAATTATCCTCGAACATCGACGTTTTTTCTCACTTTTTCTCAAAGTTTTGGCTTACTAATATTTATTCTATTAGCTATATTCTTTACCCTAAAGTAGAGAAAGACAAGTTGCCGAAAAGCTTACTCTCTGACAACTATATCTGTAAGGTCCGCTATACTTTCCAGCATAGTCTTCCAGGGTGGTTCTGAGATTCTCAGTAATGGTCGGTAAGTTTTGCAGGCTGGTCGGCGGGCGTTGCATCTCTGTGGGATGATTTGAATATATGCTCAAAATTTTTTCCTTATTTATCAATAGTTTCAGCGAATTGAAATTGGACTACCATCCCGCAATTGTGCAACGCCCACATTTCTAGTGCTTTAAGACATGTCGTGACAGCAATTATTGCAGCCATATCTTTAGGGTACTTGTAGATGCCTTTGCTAATACATTGTATAACAATATGTATTATAATGCTATAATTACCTAGGCAAATTTGAGGAACAGAAAAAGAGAAAACTCGCAAAATTACGTAACCATCTTAGATAAGATTTCCTGGGTGACTAAATCTGGTGGTTGTTGCCCGTTAATAGTTAATAGTCGATTGCGATACTGATAATATTCCAGCATTGGCACAGTGCGCTGGTGAAACATTTGAATGCGACGTTGAAGCACTTCTAGGCGATCGTCAGCTAAACCTCGCTCTTGAGAACGCTCGAGCATTACCGATTCGCTAACCTGTAAGTAAATTGCCCAATTCAACTTTTGTCCTAACTCGTCCAGTAAAAAATATAATTCTTCTGCCTGAAATGCGGTACGAGGATAACCTTCTAAAAGCCAGCCATTACTCACATCAGGCTGAAGCAAGCGCTGTCGCATGAATTTAATCATCAACTGGTCAGGTACTAGTTCTCCTTTTTCCACATAGGATTTTGCTTGTTCTCCCAAATCGGTTTGGGAAGCGATCCCGCAGGGATCTGCTTCGCAGCACACCTCTCGCAAAACATTCCCCGTCATAATTCCATGAATATTGAGGTGCTGGCACAAACGCTGGGATTGGGTTCCCTTTCCTGCTCCTGGACCGCCTAAAATTACTACTCTTACAACCACAACGATTTTTCCCCCGAATCTAGCACCATCTATCAATCAATTTGATTTTTACATATATAGCAGTTGACAGTTGATAGTGGACAGTTGATAGTTATACAGCTCGCGGTGCAGTTCGGCGACCCTCTCTGACCGCGTCGGAGAACTGCAACCTGCGGTTGCTGGAACTCAATAGTAAAAACTTTCATAGGCCAGTATATATAGCGCTTCTCGCTCGCGGAGAAACAGATTTTTCTCAGACCTCAAATGTATCCAAGGCTCTTTATTTAGTTGTAACAACACCTTTCTAGCGAAGCGCTATAGGTACATCTAGGTTTCCACCGTAGCTTTTTCTTATTTTTGCTCTGAGTTTCCCTCAAGGTAATTTCCAGCGCTATACTAGATATAGCGTTTTTTTCCAGATGAAGCTTCACTTATACACTATATATAGTTGATTTTCCTTGAAAGAGATGGGGCAACAACCTCAATCTTGGGATAGCTGACCAGCCTAAGTCCCCATTGCTACTAGATGATGGCATGTGTGAAAGAATCTACTTTTTTTGTTTGCCTAAATTTTGAGACCCAGTTTCCAAACTACCACTACCAACCAGAAATCTTTATGATTGCACAACTAGAGACACCTATTCTTCCCTCTTTTTCTTCTTCGCCTTATAAAATGGAGGGACAAATCCAAGTGTTTACCGCCCCTCACCGCACTTTTTTTAGTTCGGCCATCGCCTACGGTTTAAGAATTGCGGGTCAGGGAAAACCAGTGCTGGTAGTGCAGTTCCTCAAAGGAGGTATTAGTCAAGGACACTCAAGACCTGTACGATTAGGACAAAATTTAGATTGGCTTCGCTGCGATTTGCCTCGTTGTATTGACACTCCTCATTTAGAATTGAGGGAGATTAAGGCGTTGAATCAGCTTTGGAACCACACCCAAGCAGCAGTACTAGCAGGAAAATACTCTCTTGTAGTGCTAGATGAATTGAGTTTAGCAATTAACTTTGGTCTAATCGAGGAAGCTGAGGTGCTAGAACTGCTTCAAAAACGTCCTTCCTATCTGGAAATTATTTTGACTGGTCCAGATATGCCACCAAAAGTTTTGAAATTGGCAGACAGAATTACCCAGATTCGTCGTCATGAATTAGGAATAGAGAATTAAATGATAAAAAAACAGCCTGTTTACATTAAACAGGCTGTTTTCTCAAAATGTTAAACTATTGAATTGAGGCAGACTAATTCTACATAGAAGAACCTAAACCAGCGTAGGCACCATAGAAGAAAAGACCAACTACAGCGATTACTCCCATACCGGCCACCACGGCTACAATCCACAAGGGAATCCTTGCGTCAGACATATTTTATACCTCCTAATTGCTGCAAACAAAACTAATAACTAAGGACGGGAGCCAGTTAATTGAAGAAATAACTGGAAAAGAGAATACCAAGAACCGCAACCAGCAACAACCCTAAGAAAAGAGAAGTGCGATTTAGTTCAACGGGCTGTCCATTGGGATTGGGAGTTCTATCCATTTTTGATATCTCCTATCTTTGAATAAATTGCATAGCAGCGATCGCGCCCAAAAAGAATACTGTTGGTACGCTCAGGGTATGAACCGCTACCCATCTGACGGTAAAAATTGGGTATGAAACTGGTTGATTGGGTGTTTTACTTGTCATGGGTTTTTCAACTTTTTTTTGTTAGAAAAATCTGTTGGTAAAGAATTGTTATGAACTTTACTTGTTAAAGTCTTGGATTTGCTCTCCTGCGCTATAGCGATCGCTCAGAATTGGTAACTCTAGTCTATCTTGGGTAAAATACTCATCAGGACGGGGAGTACCAAAAGCGTCATATGCCAGACCGCTGCTGACAAACAGCCAACCAGCTATGAATAATGCGGGAATGGTGATAGCGTGAATGACCCAGTAACGAACACTGGTCACTATATCGGTAAACGGACGTTCTCCAGTTGTACCTGCCATTAAATTCGATCCTCCTCTCAGGATATTTTCTTTCCTTGCTTTAAATAATACAAAACTAGCTGCCTCAATCACAAGCCCTTAATTTAAACTGCTGTTTTCTCTGGCTGGTACTTAAGCAAAACACCATTATTGCCGAGGACAAATCCTTTTTCGTCCCCTAGAAACAGGATGTTGTAGAAATTGGCTGGAACTTCCTCTAAATCCTTGTCTTTTTGCCAAGTTTGGCCGTCGTCAAAGCTACAGAGTAAATTACCGCTACCGCCAGCAATCCAAATTTCCTTTGGTGTACGGTAAGCCACATCTAGAAATCCCCAACTAGCTTTAGGTTCAGGATAGATTGGGTCAGACCAACTGTTGGACTCCTCTAGATCAGAAAACTGGATTTGACCTCCTTGAGCGATGAGCCAACTTTTTCCATCTTTGCCAAACCCCATATTCTGGAGCCTGCGGGAAGAAGTGCGCTGATGGGGTTCCCATTCCCTCTGACCTGGTTTCCAAGTCGAGTAGAAATTGCCTCTCGCTGAAACAGCAATATATTCCCCATCGGCGGAACGAGAAATATTCCGTGCTACACCTATAGCTCCTTCTACCAAAGCTTGCCAACTGCGACCGCCGTCTTTAGTTTGGTAAATTGCGCCCAGGTCTGTCACCATCTCTGCCGAAGAGGGACTTAATGCTATAATATCATAGGGCGCACCTGGCAACTTATCACTTAAAGGAATGCGAGACCAAGATTTTCCCCCATCATCGGTGTGAAGTAGAATTGAGGGTTGTCCAACAATCCATCCTTCTTGATCTTTAAAGCTGACACCAGTAAAAGCGATTTTTTCAGTTCCCAGATCTATGGCTTTTTCTTTCCAGGTGTTTCCCCCATCAGTTGTTTCAAAGATTGTGGCTTTAGTCCCTACCATCCAACCATGTAATGGGTCTTTTGTAAAAGCCAGATCGGAAAAAGTCGCCTCACTGGGCAGATTAATTACTTGCCAGGGATTATAACTTGTAGAGGGAATGGTGCTGCAACCGATACATAATAAGGCTCCCACCAGCAATATTGCAATTTGTTTGAGCTTTCTCATAAATCAATCAATGGTATTGAACAACTGGCGAAGGAAAATTTTAAAGGATGACATGGTCAAAACGATCGATGAGTTGGAAGATGGCGATGGCCACACTAGCCCAATGTGTAAAAACTCATGAATATTAAAAAGGCGACAACTAATCCGCCAAAGATGAGTAGATTTTTCTGTCCTGGAGTCAAATTATTCACTCCAAAACCGTAGTTGAGATTTTGCTGGAACCCGGAGGGTGCGCTACTGGAGCCTATGTTGACAAATTGAGAGCGGCGAGCTTTGCAAACCGGACACCGCCAGTCCTCGGGTAAGTCCTCAAATAGAGTATTTGGCTCAATACCTGCTTTGCTATCTCCTTTGGCGGGTTCGTAAATATAGCCGCAGCTACCACATTCGTGACAGGCTGGGGCAAGTTCTGCCAGGGTCTTTTCTTGGGCTCGATCGCTCATGATATTTCTCGGGCAAAGGTCAACCGCGACGTTTTAACTCGCGGATGAAGTTAACTCGGCACTTCGACTACGCGGTCACCGAGACTCGTCGAAGTGCAGTGACCACGGATTTATCCGCCATCCCCGTAAGGGGAGGGAGACTTTGTTTTGTCTCCCATAAACTCCCATTTCTGGGGTAAAGTTTGCCTCGTCAAGGTTATCGGTCGGTACTATCCAAGCCGCACTGCCTTACCCGGACTAGAGCTGTTTAACGACTCGGTTCTAGAGCCTGGGACTGGCACGCATCCCAGGGTAGGAACTTCAACGCTTCCCGATAACGTAGCTCCCATAAAGAGAACTTAGACTGGTCAGCTAGCTTTGGCTTTAGGGCACGAAGCCCCGCTGCTTCAGCGCGGGGTGCTGACTGAGTTTAACATTCTTAGCAAACAAACTGCAAGAAGTAATTGCCAATAAAGCCAAATCAAGGGAAACCCCTAACTAATGATAGAATAAATGCCAAAAGTCTAAAAAATAGAGCGGTAGGGCATTCCGTTCGCTCGCCAAAGGGGCGCTTTCAGCGACCAGCTCGTGGAGTCCGACGGGATACCGGGACTCTTCGCGAGAAGCCCACACTATACCGTCAGGTTAGTGTGGGAGTATGTCACATAGGTTAGTTTGAAAACGGTCGCAAAATTAAATTATAGTGACAGTATGTTTGTACTATCTGGTTACGAGTATCTTCTGGGTTTCTTGCTGGTTTGCAGCTTAGTCCCAATCCTCTCTTTAACAGCATCCAAGCTTTTACGACCCAGCGGTGGCGGTCCAGAGCGGCGTACTGTTTACGAATCCGGGATGGAACCCATTGGTGGCGCTTGGATTCAGTTTAACATTCGCTATTACATGTTCGCCCTGGTGTTTGTGATTTTCGATGTGGAAACAGTGTTCCTCTATCCTTGGGCTGTGGCATTCAATCGTCTGGGTTTGCTTGCTTTCGTGGAAGCGCTGATTTTTATTGCAATTCTGGTAGTTGCTCTCGTGTACGCATGGAGAAAAGGAGCCCTTGAATGGTCGTAAATACTGGCACAATTGATAAATCTGAATTTGAACAACAGCAAAAGGAAAAAATTCTTAATCCCATTGCTTACAACAATAAGGTGACATCTGACCTTTCAGAAAATGTCATTCTCACAACGGTAGATGACCTGTATAACTGGGCCAGGCTTTCCAGTCTCTGGCCTTTAATGTACGGTACTGCTTGTTGTTTTATTGAATTTGCGGCTTTGATTGGTTCCCGATTCGACTTTGACCGTTTCGGTTTAGTTCCTCGTTGCAGCCCCAGACAAGCGGATTTAATTATCACTGCTGGAACCATTACCATGAAAATGGCTCCAGCGCTGGTTCGGCTTTATGAGGAAATGCCGGAACCAAAATACGTTATTGCCATGGGAGCTTGTACTATAACTGGGGGCATGTTTAGCAGCGACTCTCCTTCCGCAGTGAGAGGAGTAGATAAACTGATTCCTGTAGATGTGTATATTCCTGGCTGTCCCCCTCGTCCGGAAGCTATTTTCGATGCGATCGTTAAACTGCGCAAGAAAGTTGCTAATGAATCAATTCAAGAACGGGGAGCGAGGCAGCAAACTCATCGCTATCACAGTACAACTCACAACATGAAGGCTGTGGCTCCCATTCTTACAGGTGAGTACGTCCGGTCTGCCGCTCGTAAAGCTCCACCACAAGAATTAGCTGAAGCTATAGGTATGCCAGTACCCCCAGCCCTGCAAGCTGCATCGAAAGAGAAGGAGGAAGTAAATCGTGGCTGAAGAATCTAAGCCAGAAAACGGTCAAAATGAAGAAGAAACTTCTCAATTAGTTCCTGCGGGGAAAGTTGGGAGCTGGTTAGTAGAACAAGGTTTCCAGCAAGAGGCCATGGCTCCCGACCACCTGCAAGTAGAAACTATTAAGGTGGAACCGGAGTTTCTCATTCCTATTTGTACTGCTCTTTATGCCTATGGCTTTAACTATCTCCAGTGTCAAGGAGCTTACGATTTGGGACCGGGAAAAGAATTGGTCAGTTTCTATCACTTGATTAAACTGGGAGACGATGTTGCCAGTCCTGAAGAAGTTAGGCTGAAAGTGTTTTTGCCCCGAGATAATCCTCGGGTGTCTTCGGTATACTGGATTTGGAAGGCAGCTGACTGGCAAGAACGGGAAAGCTACGATATGTACGGGATTGTCTATGAGGGACATCCTAATCTGAAGCGGATTCTCATGCCGGAAGATTGGGTGGGTTGGCCTTTGCGGAAGGATTATATCTCCCCAGACTTTTATGAACTGCAGGATGCTTATTGATCTAAGCATTTTGTTTTATTGGAACATTAAGGGTAGCACACTTCGGCCACTGAGCGCTCGCCCTGAGCGAAGTCGAAGGGTAGCCGAAGTGTGCGCCCTGCCCAGTGGCCTGTTCTAACCATGATGGCAACTACTACAATTTATTTGTTATTTAAACCGCAGATAAACGCAGATGAACGCAGATGTAAATTGTAGTGGAATCTGCTTAGATAAAATCGCTGGTTTCAAAAACAAAAGCGTCATTAAGTCGTGCCAACGGTTCACCACTGTCAGTTACTTGAATAATTGTTTTGTTCCTTTTTATCTCAAAGGACAGATCCTCAAAGTCAAGACTCCCATCTAAGCGAAAGAAGTCTGTTCCTTGCTCAAAACCCTTAATTACATCAAAACCATTACCGACAGCTAGAACAAAGGTGTCGGCTCCTGCTCCCCCCCACATATAATCCCTATTAGCTCCACCATCAAGAAGATCATCACCATCTCCACCTAGAAGGAAGTCAGATCCATCCCCTCCAACTAATACATCGTTGTTACTCCATCCATAGAGACGATCATTTCCTGCTCCACCATCGAGAAGATCGTCACCATCTCCACCTAGAAGGAAGTCAAATCCATCCCCTCCAACTAATACATCGTTGTTACTCCGTCCAAAGAGAAGATCATTTCCTGCTTCCCCATGTAGTTCATCTTGACCATTACTGCCCCAAACTAGATCGTTTCCGCCACCAGCCCGAATTAAATTGTTAACGTCTCGAATTGCAAACAGGAAATCCCTTTTATCGGTTCCGTCAATAACATTGACTTGATCCACTCCATTGATTGTGATAGTTACAGTAGCAGTATCAATCAGGCCATCGATGTCGCTGACAGAGTAAGTAAATGTATCAGTTGCTGTTTCTCCAGAATTGAGAAATTCAAACTGACCATTGGGATCATAGTGAAAAGTCCCGTCTCCATTGTCGGTTACCAGCCCTAGGGTACTGCTAGTATCAATAGCCACAAGGTTTAATGTATCACTGCTATCGGGATCACTGTCGTTGTTGAGAACATTCGCAGTAGTAAAGCTATTATCTTCATCAATGATAAAGCCAAGGCCACTATCGTTAACGGCAATGGGAGAGCTAAGAGCTTCAATCAAAGAATCGACTATCTCTGAAGCGTCAGCTGCATTAAAAGCTTGACCACCAGTTTCATGGGCAAGGCTTTCAAAATCCGTGCCTGTTGTGGAATCGTTACCAATGAGGATAGTAAATATTTCAACAGGAATGGATGTTTGAGTCCCGTCAGAGGCTACTGTCTCAAGAGCAAAACTTGTAACGGCCAAACCGTCAGTAACTTCACTGGTTTCCATGTCTCCTGGGATTGAAAAAGGGGCAGTTTTCTGTGAGATTGTTACTCCCACATCGGCAGCAAGACTAAGTACAGTGGAGCGAAGCTCTGTATCTTTGGGAGGCGCATCCCCAAACAAGATAATTCGCCGAGCTACTGCCTCTTTACGCCATTCTCCAGCACGTCCATCAAGAGCGCGAATTAAGCCCGAATTCACTAATTCAGGAAAGTCACCCCCTCCACCGACTGAAATACTGTTGATTGCATTGATCGCTGCTGTTTTTCTATCATCAATTTTCGGTTGTTCAGTGAAGGAGAGAAAAGTAGATGTGCCAGGATCGTTGTATCCTACCACAGCAATCCGAGAATCCAAAAAACCATTCTCCCCATCATAAATTGCGTTGATAATGTCCTTCGCTCTGGCTTTGACTTGGGCAATATCGTCACCCATACTGCCTGTGGTGTCGATAACGAGGGCAACATCTTGTCCTGGGGCGAGGTTGATTGATTTGTCGGAAAACTGGGCCAAGTCAACCCCTTTAAGGATATCAGTTCCGTCCCTATTTGCTATTTTGTCCGTGACGCGGATAGAATCGTCAGGGAGAAACTCGATGTCGTAATCACTTAAGGCTCCTGTATATACGGCGGTGTCAGTTCCTTGAAGTAATCCAAATAAAAATGAGCCTCCTTCCAGGGTATCGTCTCCACTACCACCGGTAAAGATATCGTTCCCTAGACCACCATCGAGCTCATCATTTCCTGGACCACCATCGAGCTCATCATTTCCTAAACCACCATGGAGGTTATCGTTTCCTGGACCGCCAAGTATTCGGTCATTTTGATTAAGACCTGTGACCGTATCATCTCCATTTCCAGCAATCAAAACAAACCCGTTATGTACAAAAGGAGCGAGTAGTGGAGAAGATACACTGTAAATTATTGTTGAGGGGATAAGATTATCGTCATCTGGAGAGCCATAAATAATGGGTTTATTGCCATCGAGAAATTTCGTTACACCATCGTCAAATAATCCCTTTACGAAAGCATCCTGACCCAACGCTATTTTAGCTATTGCTGCTGGAGTAGAAACAGACCAATCCTTGGTTCTAATGCGGTCATTGGCAAAATCTTCCGAGGTGTAGGTAGTTTTGGGAATTAAATCAGGACGGGTGAAATCGATATAAACCTTTCGCCCGATTCCCCAAGGATCTACATAGGGTTTGACGATTCCATTAGCAATTCCTGTGAAGATATCATCTGAAACTAAATCAAAATTTTCTCTTACAATATCATCTTGCCGAGGAAAAATGCTAAAGTTTTCTATTCTTTTACTACCATCTTCTTCAACAATAAATATGGCATCCTCAGAAATTGAAAACGCCATGGAGTTGTATACCCAAACTCGATCAAAATAATCATCAGTATCATCCTCCCAGTTATATTGCTGCATACTCCAACTTGCAATATCTAATCCAGTTATTACTCGTAGTTCTTCTTTGGTATATGTGCCAGGAGGAACTGGCGGCGATGTTAAAGCAAAAAATCTTTGTACTAGAGTAAATTGACTTCCAACGGCAAATCGGCCAGCACCTGTTGCCATAAACTCTACTGCATCTACTTCAACCTCTGTAGTAGCATTTTTAGGGCGAATCAAGCTTCCATCGGCCAGGTTTGTTGGAGTAGTTAACTGTCCGTATAGATATTGATTGGTTATGTTGTTTTTATTGAGTTGAACCATGAGTTTTCTCCGATATTTTTAGTTTTATTTTTGAGGAAATTATCATCGAGGTTGACCACAGTTTGCCATGTAGTTATCTAAGCGAGTTTCTGCTGTTTTGAGCGAGCCGTTTTCATCTAAATAACGTACTTGAAATTTAGTAACTACAATATCCCGTGAATCGTATCCAAAAATACGATCTAGAAATTTAGCGGGAGGAACTTCATAAAAAAGACCACCAGGATTAACAGAACAGCATTCGGGATACAATGCTATATATTCATCGAAGCTTTTATACTTGATGTGCTTGGGATATCGGGGATGGGGATATTCGGGAGGTAAGTTGTCTATCGGTAATCTATCTCTGCTATTTTGGCCCTCAAATGCCGATCTAATTTTTTCCTCGTCAGTTAGATACCGCATCTGGTCAAAACAGAATCCGGAATAATTTAATCCAAAGTAGGCCATCAGACCAGCTAAGGGTATGCCGATGAACAGGAGAGATTGAAAAAGGCAACCACGATTAACCATTGTAGAAGGCAGTAATTACATGCAAAATCCAGGTTTAGTAGTTTTCTCACTAATCAGGTAATTTCATAATACTGGACTTGTTAGAGAAATAACATCGGGGATTTTACTGATTTTTCTCTAGTTTGTTTTACTCTAACTGGAGGAAATTTACTATGAAGGGCCGAACTAGCAAGGATACTGTTTGCCAAAGTAATCTAAATCTGTAACCTACGTTACGCCCTTCGACGTTGCTGAATCAAGATCTGAAATAATAATAAACCGCAGAGGAAGTCACAGGCAAGATGCCTGTGCCACAAGGACGCAGAGGTTTTACTTTTGAGGAAATTATCATCGAGGTTGACCACAGTTTGCCATGTAGTTATCAAAGCGAGTTTCTGCTGTTTTGAGCGAGCCGTTTTCATCTAAATAACGTACTTGAAATTTAGTAACTACAATATCCCGTGAATCGTATCCAAAAATGCGATCTAGAAATTTAGCGGGAGGAACTTCATAAAAAAGACCACCAGGATTAACAGAACAGCATTCGGGATACAATGCTATGTATTCATCGAAGCCTTTATACGGAATGTATTTATTATTATTTGGATCTACATGAACCCTATAAAGTAAATCTGTTCGCTTATTTTGAGTATCAAATACTGATCTAATTTTTTCCTCGTCAGTTAGATACCGCATCTGGTCAAAACAGAATCCGGAATAATTTAATCCAAAGTAGGCCATCAGACCAGCTAAGGGGATCCCGATGAACAGGAGAGATTGAAAAAGGCAACCACGATTAACCATTGTAGAAGGCAGTAATTACATGCAAAATCCAGGTTTAGTAGTTTTCTCACTAATTTAGGAAATTATCATCGGGGGTTTTACGTATTTTTTTTGTTTGTTTTGCTCTAAAATTTATTTGTTATTTAAACCACAGATAAACGCAGATGAACGCAGATAAAATTATTGGCAGAATTAGAATGAGACAAGTATAGTTAAATTAAGGCGATCTGCGAAGAGCCCGCTTTGTGAAGAGCATTTAAAGGAAAACTGTCAGCACCCCGCGCCCTCTGCGGCGGGGCTTCGTGCCCTAAAGCCAAAGCTAGCTGACCAGTCTAAGTTCTCTTTATGGGGACTACGTTATCGGCAAGCGTTCAAGTTCCTACCCTGGGATGCGTGCCAGTCCCAGGCTCTAGAACCGAGTCATTAAACAGCTCCCCGGTTTCCGTTTTCCCGAGAGGATACATGAAAATCCCAGAAAATGCGATTATACCTGAACCAAAATTAACAAAGTATTTATTAGTTTGTAAACCCAGAAATGATAAATCAAAATATCTGTCCCAAGGTGGGTTTTTTCTCCATAATTGGCAACTATTAAAATTAGCAATAGTCAAACTAATTCAAGAGAATGAAGCCTTAGAAGATATAACAGATGAATATGGTACGTATTATCAAGTCATGGGAGAATTACAAGGAATAAACAACAATAACTTACCGGTTGTTACAATTTGGTTAAAACGCACAAGCAATAATGAATTTCAATTTATAACCCTCAAACCTTATCGAAAATAAAGCCATGAATATTGAACTATACCAAGAAATAGCCTTAACCCGTGATATTCCCAAATATCAACTACAACAAGGGGACATCGCTACCTTAATTGATTTTGTTGACCATCCTTCAAAGGTCGAAAAAGGCTGTGTTTTAGAAATATTCAACGCTGTTGGCGAATCTATTAAAGTTGTAACAGTACCTATTTCCGCTATAAAAACCCTCACCTCAGAAGATATGTTAACCAGTCGTTCAAATAAGCAAAAATCAGATTTGGTAACTATGTAACTGTTCCATTGTACACATGTGTTGTTACTGTCACTATACCATTATCTGTTGTATCTATTTTGACCATATATTCCCGTGGGTTGAGAAACCAGGTTTCTTCCCAAAGTTTGAACGTTAATCCTTAAAATAATAAGAGAAACCCGGTATCAGTGCTGAAATCCAATCCACTAAATACTAGCGATCACGATTCGGATCGTAAAATCGGCGATCGCCGTTGGGGGTAACCTCCAGTTGAAGAAAAACTATAACTAGTTACCATTTTCTAGAGTTTAGCGGTACAGTGGTGGAATGACGTTAATACCACGCCGCGAAAGCGATCTCATGTACAGGTCTCTGTGCGAAAACGCTCAGGAAATATGCAGACAATGGGACTATCAAAAGTGTCCGAACCCCTGGAGGCATGCGCCTCTATGACGAAGAAGACTTGTACCGGCTCGGGTCAAGACCGCAAGAGCAGGATTTGCCAAGCACAGTCTGCTACTGCCTCCTCAGTAGTAACAAACAACGAGATGACCTCGCCCGTCAAGTCGCCTATCTCCATGGACTTTTCCCCGACGCAGAAGTCATCAAAGACATCGGCTCGGGACTCAACTACAAAAGGAAAGGGCTTAGAGCCGTATTGGAGCGAATTATGCGCGGAGATAAGCTCACAATTGTTGTTGCCCACAGAGACCGGCTCACCAGATTT
>JH610629.1 GCA_000252485.1 Prochloron didemni P4-Papua_New_Guinea
CAAATTTTACAGCAGTGTCGGATAATCCACTGTCTTTGAGCAATCTGTCCACGGTGATTGTCACGGGGAACAATAAGAGGATTGTTCTTGAACAAGGTGGGTCATTATCAATTGCTGGTAACTTGCTGAGTATTGGACGTCCACCTAGACCAGACGGGGAAGTAAAGGGGCTTGTCAGTGTTTTTGAAATTTCCGATCGAGGAGAAGCTGAACTTCTAGTTGAAATACCAGACGGTGGGCAAGCCACTTTGAGCGATCGGTTCCTCGTTTTCATAACTAAAATTAGAGGAAGAAAAAGAGTTTGTTATCGTTCAATTGAGGAGTTTAATTAATTATGACTATTCAAGGTGGTTCCGATGAGCGCACTCAAGTTGCTAACGTTACCGCAGGAAACTTTGCCAATGTTGTTGCAGTTGATAATATAAGGGGTGGGGGATCTGGATACTTAATTGGTCCACAACATGTTCTAACTGCTGGGCACGTAATATCATTTGTAAATGCAACATCAGGAGTAATTCCAAACACTAGGGTAACTACTAGTGGTAATGTTAGTGGCCTTGCTCCACGACAAATTCGACGAAGGTTTCTCAATTTATCGAATGTTAGTAACCAGGAATTTGTAGATAACTACAATGGTAACTTTAATACTGATATTGCACTCTTAACCACAACAGGAAATCTCACTAATCCAGCATCTGTCCTGGGAATGTTGACTTTTCTCGATCCAGGAGATGCAAATGGTTTACCAATAGCTACTGCAGGATATCCCTGGCAGATTACACAACGAGCTTTGAGTGTAAACACAGATCCAACTGGCCGAACAATGTATACAGCCAGTGGACAAGTTGCCAGCACAAACTCAGATGGTCGCTTTTCTTACTCTGACACTGTTGATACAGAAGGGGGGCAAAGTGGTAGTGGCGTATGGGTTGATATTAGTAATCTCCCAACAAACTCTTTTCTATCCAGTGCAAGGGCAGATCTGATTCTTGGTGTGCATACGCATAGCACATTAAATGTTTCAAATGGAGGGCATCTAATTGAGAAGGCTAATTACGATGCTATTGTTGCTCAAATGTTCGCAGATGCGGGATCAGCAACGGCAGCGCAACAGAGTGCTGCACAACTACCCGAAAATGTGATTGTTGGCACTGACCTAACAGGTGGCGGTAACGATACGATCACTGGTAGTTATCGCAAGGAACTGATTCTTGGCCGTGGTGGTAAAGATATGCTTTTGGGAGGGGGCGGTGACGATCGCCTAGACGGTGGGGACGGCATAGACCAAGCCCTCTTCTCCGATGAATTTAAAAACTATACATTGAACATTGAGCCATTGAGTCAAGTCTTTGATTTGGGATTCAGTCGAGTCTTTGAGTTTGACCATACTAGTGGCACTAGTGGCACTCCCACTGATGGCAAAGACACAACCAAAGACATTGAATTTGGGGTCTTTGAATTTGTGGATGCTAATAATGACGGCAATGATGATGATGGCAACTTGTTCTTTGTACCGCTGCAAGTTGACCCTAAGAACAAAAAGAAATTGAAGGATGGTCCCGAGATTACCCCGGAAAAGAACATCCTGGATCGGGATGGCAAAATCATTGGAACTGTAACAGTTGAGTCTCCTGCCTGGACATTTGATGGCAACATCGACTATACCCTCACCATTGGCTCTGAACAATCTCTTGTCCACAACTTCGCTTATATCATTGACAAGTCTGGAAGTATGGAGTTTCGAGAACGCCTTGCACGGGCGCAGCAAGCCTATAAAGCCTTAACAGAATCATTAATCAAGAATGGTATTGCCAAGAACAGCACCTTTGCCGTTGTGCCATTTAATAGCATTGCATCGGCAATAGGTCCCCTGAGTGCAGAGGAAGCAATTTCAACAGTCAATGGCTTAAGGCCAGGTGGTAACACAAACTTCGGTCCGGCATTATTGGCAGCTCGAAACTTCTTCAATTCTACCAACAATAATGGTACGAATATTGCTTACTTTCTCTCCGATGGAGTTGGAAGTGGAGCAAGCGAACTTCTTCAGGAGGTTGCGGAAGTTCGTGCTTTTGGCATCGGCAGTGCAAATCTAGAAGAATTAAATATCATTGATTCCGATAACGCCGTGCGTCTCAATGACCCAGCAGACCTGTTTACTGAGTTTAACTCATCAATTATAGACCCAAATACCATTAAGCAAATTGATGTTAAATTGGGCGAAGATGTAATCAAAGAAATTTCGCCAAATGAGTTAACTGAAAACAGCCTAGGGCTTCAATTCCAAGGGACTATTGATGAATTAGAGGTCTCACGGACGGCAGAGAATGAGATCGTCTTTGATGTGATATTCAATGA
>JH610630.1 GCA_000252485.1 Prochloron didemni P4-Papua_New_Guinea
ACTGCTAGTGCCATATCTTGTCTCTAATGGGACGGTAGATGAGGTATGGCGAAACTTTAGCAACTTGTATACTACTTTCGAGGGGATAAACTCTGACAGAAAGGAGCATGTGAGACTGTTGAGCCATAATACTCTGGGATTTGAGGACTTACCTGGTGGTGGCGATAACGACTTCAACGATCTTGTCTTTCAACTTAATACTGTTGATATCGATATTATCTGATGTTTGCGATTAACCTCAATAGTTATATAGTTTTCCTGTCATATATGGCATTAAAACCTGATTGATGGCGGTGGTAAGAGACCCCTGAATTCGTGAATAACGGTTATTAATCTTTAATGCTTGTGGTGGGCGTATCCCACCCTACCTATTATTATTAATTGAGTTTCTGAGTCAAGAGAGAGCGATCGCTATAAAAAAATACTTAATTATTTCAATGATTTCTTTGCAATATAAGGACTTGCTGGATTGACAATCAAACGCTGTCGTTTCGGATCTATAAGTACATCCAAATCTTCCATGGGAATGGAACCCAGTAAAACCTCTGCTTCTCCAGGTAAAACCATAGCATCTACATTAGCGCGACGATTTTCAAACCGGATTTCCACCGGTCCCACAATATCCAATCTTACCTGAGTTCCATCTGCCAATTCTGCTGCTTGTTCATCGACTTTTTGCAAATCTAACTGGGTCTTAATGCTTTGATTAATAGACAGCATATAGGCTCCACTGTCTACCAGTGCTTGAACCTTCATCCCCTTGATTTCCCTGGATTGAATATAGCCTTTTTGGGCTAAATAAATATCTCCTGCATTAACCAATTCAAGATTGACGTAAATTAATCCCATCTTTGTTGTTGGTTGTTTGTTGTTGGTTGTTGGTTGTTGGTTGTTGGTTGTTTGTTGTTTGTTGTTGGTTGTTGGTTGTTGGTTGTTTGTTGTTGGTTGTTGGTTGTTGGTTGTTGGTTGTTTGTTGTTGGTTTATCAACACTTTTTGGCTTGTTGGGTTTCGTGACCTCAACCCAACCTACGATGTCAAATAAGAAAACAAATCTCCAACAGTTAGCTTGAACTCTATATCCAGGTCACGGATAAACTGGGGTAAAGGGAGTTCCATATCGGAGCGATCGCTAGATAATAGAGATAAATTAGCACTATCTAAACGACCTAAATCTTAAATAAATATCTAATTGTTCAAGAACACAAATTTAGCAAAAGCCAATAATATTGCCCCTAGGCTAATGGGATATTCTGAAAAATTAAGTCGCTTTTCTATTGCATCAAATTTCTCATCTACTTTCTGTTCTAAAGCTTCAAATTTGGTATCAAATTTGTCATTAAGTCTTTTGAGTTCATTATCAGTTTTATCTTCCAATCTCTTCAATTCACTATTCAGACATTTCAACTCTCCATCAATCCGCTTGAACTCTCCTTTTACTTCCTCGGCATGAACTTCGATTTTGTTCTTCAGCTCCAGAATTAATTCTTTCAATTCTTGTGTATCAGTCATGGCATTTATTCTGTTGTTCTCTTAATGAAGTTTTAGTTAGTTGAATAGCAAAACTTTCAAAATAATACCTACCATAGCAACAAGGCTACCACGGGCTATCCACTCTACACCTACCAGTCGTTTTTCCCCATTATCCAATTTAACATTAACTATTTCTTTCAATCCTTTAATTTCAACATTAATTGTTTCTTTTAATCCTTTGATTTCAACATCAACTGTCTTTTCTAATCCTTGAAATTTATCTTCTATTCTCTTCAATTCACTGTTAAGAAATTTGAATTCCGAATCAACCTGGCTTTTTAAAGAGAGAATTAATTCTTTTAATTCTTGTATCTCAGTCATTGTATTTATCCTTTTTGTTGTTATCTTCAATTTAGTTGTTAAAGAACACAAATTTAGCCAACGCACCTGCAACACCGATGAATATGGCTGTTACGCTGGCGTTGCCCACCAATTCTGCACGTTCCAATCGTTTTTCCCAGCCATTAAATTTATCATCCACTTTGTTTTCTAACGCTTTAAATCTTATATCCACTGTTTTTTCTAATGCTTCAAATTTTATATCGAATTTATCATTGAGTCTCTTGAGTTCATTGTCTGTTTTGTCTTCTAGGGTCTTCAATTCAGTCCGCACAGATTTTAACTCCATTTCTACTTTCTGCGAATGTAATTGAAGCTGGTTTTTCAAATCTAGAATTAATTCTTTCAATTCTTGTGTATCAGACATTGTAATTCTTCTTTGTGTTGTTATTTTAATTAACCGATTGACTTTAGTGTAAATCCAAGAATTTACCATTAGGTCGAAATTGGTCATGTAATTGTCGTAAAATGTGTCGTAGAATGTAGAAAATTGTCGTAGAATGTATATTTGGAGGCCAGGGATTATTTTTTCTTATTAGTCTATGAACGCGGAAGAAGCACTAAAATTTGTCGAGTTATTGGTCATTGAGAAGACGGGAACTAATCTGGATGATGTAGGGAAGGCTCTAATTGTGGGTGTTTGGCAAGGCTATACCTACGACCAAATCGCAGCAAGTAACCCAAGACTGTTTCGGCGGTCTTTGAGAGATGACGGATCTAAGTTGTGGCAGCTATTTTCAGAGGTATTAGCAGAAAAAGTCACGAAAACAACCTTTAAAAGCATACTGGAGGCTAAATATCTAACATCTCAGCAAAATCAAGAAGATTGGCCACCGCTTCAAAAGCTAAGTACTTCTACTTTATTCAGTCAATATTGGCAAGAACCACCCTATTTGAGAGTTTTTTACGGACGCGATGGAGAACTAGATAATTTGAAGAAATGGATAGTAGAGGAAAAATGCCAATTAGTTGCAGTTTCAGGGATGACAGGAATGGGAAAAACTGCTTTAGCAGCAAAATTAGCAGCAGATATAGGTGATGAGTTTAATCGGGTTCTCTACTGTTCTCTTCAAGATTCTCCAACATTACGAGAACTTCTAGCTGACCTTGTTTTCAATCTTTCTAACGGAACGGAAAGTGATAATTCCGACAAGGAGATTCCAGTTAATACATTGATTTATAAGTCAATCTATCATTATTTACGCTCCCAGCCCTGTTTGTTATTATTGGATGAGGTGCAGACGATTCTTCAAGATGGAAAATTGATAGGTAAATATAAGGAAGGATATGAGGATTATGGCAGGTTCTTTAGAAGATTAACCGATATATCTCATCAAAGCTATTTGGTTTTAATATCCTGGGAAAACCCACCAGAAATAAACGAGTTGGAAGGAGAAGAGTTCTCAGTTCGTTCCTTAAAGCTCACTGGTTTAGATAATGCTGCAGCGGGGGAAATTTTTCAAGCAAGAGGTTTTTCTGGAAGAGAGGAGAAGTTGGGAGAATTAATTGAGTTATATAAAGGCAATCCCTTACAATTGAAGTTGGTAGCTGGGATAATTAAAGATGTATACGCTGGAAATGTTGCAGCTTTTTTGCAGGATGCTACTTTAGACTTTGATGGAATTCGCCAACTTTTAGATTCTCACTTTCGACGTTTGTCCGATTTAGAAAAGGAGATTATGTATTACTTAGCTAGTGGGAAGAAAGAAGTTTCTCTAGAAGAAATGAGAGATAAGTTTAAAGGAGCTGGATTGACTAGCGCTGTGGCTTCTTTGAGGAGGCGATCGCTCCTTGAACAAATTCCCAATCAATTACTTTATAGTCTACAACCCATAATGATGAAATATGTGAAGCGTTTAGTGGAAAATTAAACTAGTCAACCGTATATCCAACTAAAACAGCAGAGGATCTATAAAGAAGACAGGACTTACACAAAATTTGGTAGAAGACACTATGGGTAGTTTGGTGCGTTGCGCTCGCGAAGCGCCGCTCTTAGCGCCCGCACCCTACGGGGGTGTTGTCTTCTATCTTACAAGTCCCCCTTATTAAGGGGGATTTAGGGGGATAAGATTTCAGCTTCTTAACCGGGTTTCTCCTCTTATTTTAAATATTAATGCTAAAATATTGGAATATTCCCGGTTTGGAAATCTACGGGATGATTTGTTAGTCGCTGTTAAAAAATATCTTTCATTCCCCGCAAACGACCAAAAACCCTTGCTGGTTCTTCCATTTGAGTCCTCAATTGCAAGGCTTTCTCATCCCAACGCAAAAAAGGATTGGTCAGCTTTTCCAACCCCAAGAGAGAAGGAACCGTGGCCTTTCCTTGACGGCGTTCTTCTTGAACCAAACTGTATCTATGCTGCAAATGCTTGTTTTCCTCGTCAACTGTCAAAGCAAATTGCAGATTTTTGAGGGTATATTCGTGAGCGCACCAAACCCTAGTATTATCTGGTAAAGCTCGCAGTTTGCTCAAAGAATCCACCATTTGCCCTGGAGTACCTTCAAACAACCTGCCGCAACCTCCAGCAAATAAAGTATCGCCGCAAAATAACTCCCCTGTCTCTCCTTCAGCAACCGGGGGAAAATAGTAGGCAATATGACCTCGGGTATGTCCGGGAACGTAGAAGACTGAGCCGGAACGACTACCAAACTCAACGCGATCGCCTTCTTGCAAAAACACCTGCTGTCCCGGAATGCGTCCCTGATCGTTTTCTCCCCCATAGACACAAAGATTGGGGAACGCTCGTAACAGTTGCTGATTTGCTCCTACGTGGTCATAATGATGGTGGGTATTGAAAATAGCCACTAAACTGGCACCTAGCTTATTCAAACATTGCAGCACTGTCTCAGCTGTGGCTGGGTCTACCACTGCAGCAATATGGGCAAGGCGATGGTGTAATAGGAAGATATAGTTGTCCGATAAAGCAGGTAAGCGAATGACTTCCATAGTTTATTTCTCCTTGGGAACTGATAACAATTAACACTTGTTTATAATTATAGTTTTTTACTATTTCACTCTTAAGATTATGCAAAAAAAATCTTCTCGTAATTCAAAGCAAAGTTCACAGCAAAGTATAGAGGAAATAGTAGACCGAATTTTGGCAAATGGTTATTTAAGTCCCCTAGAACATCTGGAACTCACTACCATCTTCCTATCAGATTTTTCTGTCACCGATCGCGAACGGAGGCAAATCAATTTTATCTTGGACGGACTGCAAATGGGAAGGTTAAAATTCAAAGATTAATATAGTGGATAGTGAATAGTTGATAGTTGAAATCAGTGGTTAAAAAAATTTCTCTCCTGGCACCAGATTTATCGGGAGGTGGTGGAACAAGAGTCTATCTCCTGGCACAAGTTTTGCAAAAGCTAAATTACGATGTTACTGTGTTCGGTTTTTTGTTTGGGGAAAATCTCTATCCCCTTCCTCCTGCTAATTTAACAGTAAAATGGGTTAAAGGCTGCAATTATCCCCAAGTAATTAATTTTGTCAGGCAATTACTGGGAGAAATAGATGGGGATATTCTCTATGCAGTCAAACCCCGACCCACTAGCTTGGGAATAGCTTTATTAAAACGTTTAACTGGGGGAGGAAAAATTCTTTTAGATCTAGATGACTGGGAATTAAGCTGGTTTGGAGGAGATGATTGGCATTATCGTCCCACTATAAAGCAATTAGCAAAAGACTTATTCAAAGAAAATGGTGCTTTGCGCGATCCAGAACATCCTCTTTATTTGCAGTGGATGGAAAAATTGATAGATCGGGTGGATGGGGTGACAGTCAATAACCGATTCCTGGAATATCGCTATGGAGGTACTTATCTCCCCAACGGGAGAGATATGGATTTGTTTGACTGCCAGAAATTCGACCCAGACAACTGTAGAGAGAAATTGGGTCTTGGCCCATACCGAGTGTTGATGTTTCCCGGAACCGCTCGTCCTCACAAAGGATTGGAGGATGTTTTTGCTGCTCTGGATAACCTCAATCGAGAGGATTTGCGACTGGTATTAGTGGGCGGTCGGGAAATAGGGGATGGCTATGTAGAAAAGTTGATAGCCCAATGGCCCCAGTGGGCAATTAAATTGCCTCCCATTCCCCCCGAACAAATGCCGGAAATAGTAGCTGCAGCTCACATTATTGTAGTTCCTCAGCGAGAGAACCTCACCGCTAACGCTCAATTTCCCATGAAACTCACCGATGGCATGGCTATGGCGAAACCAATTATTACTACGAAGGTGGGAGATATTCCCGAGATTCTAGGAGATTGCGGTTATCTGGTGGATCCTGGCTCCCCCGAGCAAATTGCAGCGGCCATTGAATCGATTTTTGCCGATTT
Organism: Prochloron didemni P4-Papua_New_Guinea; assembly: GCA_000252485.1. Lineage (GTDB taxonomy): Bacteria > Cyanobacteriota > Cyanobacteriia > Cyanobacteriales > Prochloraceae > Prochloron > Prochloron didemni. Next base: position 6,206 of record JH610630.1, read on the forward strand.
TCCCGCCGCTCTTGAACTAGGTCAGAAGGCAAGAGCAAGATGTGTTAGCTACTATAGTTTGGAACCTATGGCAGATATTTTATCCAAGGCGCTAAAACTTTTAAATTAACTTTCAATATAACCTAAGATCGGGTTGGGTTGAATACTTATAGCAGTTGAAAGTTGATAGTGGACAGTTGATAGTTATACAGCAACCTGGCGAGCGCTCTGAGTAAATAGTAAACACTAAAAAGTCCAGTATATATAGCATTTCTCATACTTGTGAGGTACAGAGAAACAAGTTTGGAAGCAGTCCGCAGGTTTATAGGTGTACCTCATTCGCAGCAGAAACGCTATATAAATAAATATTAATAGGGAACAGGAGGGAAAAAAAAGACAAAGAGGGCTTACCCTTCGGTGACCCTCAGGGCTCAAGGGTACATGATATAATGAACAAAAAACAAAAAACAAAAAACAAACAACAAACAACAAACAACAAACAACCAACACTTCGGCGACCCTCTGTGCAAGCAACCAACAACCAACACTTCGGCGACCCTCTGTGCAAGCAACCAACAACCAACACTTCGGCGACCCTCTGTGCAAGCAACCAACAACAAGACATGTCTTCTAATCGTCTGTTATTAAAATTTGCTCTGAGATATCCAGTATTAATTATCCTCACAATCATATTAGGATTTTCAGTAGCCATATTTAACGGAGTGAGTACGGCTTTAATTATTCCCATTTTTCTAGCATTAATTGGGCAAGAAGAGCCTCTGTTGAAGGATGGCCCTCAAATCGTGCAAAAGTTCATGTCTTTATTCGAGGGTTTTACAGGAGATGGTAGGTTATTTGCTATGTTCGCAATGGTTTTATTAGCAATTATGCTCAAAAATGGAACTGGGATTGCTAATACTTTGGTTTCCGGTAATCTCGCTCGTAGTTTGACCAGTAGTATGCGACTAGAAGGATTGAAACTTCTCTTAGATCTGGATCTTGATTTCTACTGTAAAAATCAAATTGGGGATGTTGTTAATCGGTTGGCTCAAGAAATTAATCGGACGGTGGGAGCGATTAAAGTAGCTATTAGCATGGTCTCACAAATGATAACTATATTGATGTTTACTTGGGTTTTACTTTCTCTCTCTTGGCAATTAACTATCCTGGCCAGTTTCTTATTATCTTTAGCGGCTTATAGCAATCAATATTTTGTCAATCGCTCTAAACAATATGGAGAAATATTATCGGAAAAATCAAGACAATATACAAACAAATTGTTAGAAATTTTGACTGGTATGCGCTTAATTAAAACTGTTAATAATGAAAAAGAAGAATACTTGAGCATCGAGCAATTCATTAAGGCAAGACAAAGAGCGGATTTTAATTGTCAAGTTAACTATGCCTTTGTAAATCCCGTTAATGAAGTTTCTGGCATATTAGCTATCTTGGCCATGGTTTTAATGGGAAGGTATATGTTTGCAGAGCAGTTAGAATCTTTTTCCGCAATTTTATTAATTTATCTCGTCTTCCTATTTCGATTGTTACCTGTTGTTGGCCAGTTAAATAATAGTCGCAGTGGATTTGCTAATGTATCCTACAGCGCTCAAATCATAATGGAATTTTTGCGGCGAGATAATAAACCCATTATGACTAATGGCAATATCCCTTATACTCAGTTACAAGAAGGGATTCGCTTTGAACACCTCAGTTTTGCTTATCCCGGTAAAGAGGATTTAGTCCTCAAAGAAATAGATTTATGGATTCCCAAAGGACAAACTGTTGCCTTGGTGGGGGCTTCCGGTGCAGGAAAATCTACCATCGCCGATTTGTTGCCCCGATTTTACGATCCTATAGCGGGGAAGATTTTGGTGGATGGAAAAGATTTAAAAGCATACGACCTGGCAACTTTTCGCTCTGCTATGGGTATTGTGAGTCAAGATACATTTCTGTTTAATAATACCTTGAATTATAATATTGCCTATGGCAAAAAAAATGTCAGTCAAGAAGAAATTATTGAAGCAGCTAAAAAAGCCAATGCCTATGAATTTATTACTCAGTTACCTCAAGGATTTGAGACCGAAATAGGCGATCGCGGCGTGTTGCTGTCAGGAGGACAAAAACAAAGGATTGCTATTGCTCGGGCTCTCTTACGCAACCCAGATATCCTCATTTTAGATGAAGCTACTAGTGCTTTGGATACAGTTTCTGAGAAACTAGTTCAATCTGCAATTGACGAACTATGCCGCGATCGCACTACTTTAGTCATCGCTCACCGACTTTCCACGGTGCAAAAAGCCCATCAAATTATAGTGTTGGATCAAGGGGAAGTGGTGGAAATTGGCAGTCACCAAGAATTGCTATCAAACCAAAATAGTTATTATTATCGACTCTATCATAGCCAATTTGAAACAGAAGTGAACAAACCACAGGGTCTCGTTCTTCCAGGGAAAGAAGTCTCTGTTGAAAAAGCACTTAAATCCTCCGAAGAACTGCGTAGTCGCATTTTCCATGAAATCCGCACCAGCATCAATAGTACCCTCGGTTCTCTGCAGTTAGTCAATGATGGTTTGATAGACAATTTAGAAGAGCAAAATCAAGTAATTAGGGAGTCTTACAATTCAGCCATGGAACTTTTGGAAAAGATGGAGTCCTTAAAAACAATCTTGCCTGAAAATGAAGTCATGCTCAAAGCAGCCCTCAAATCTTCCCAAGAACTGCGCACTGAAATTTTTTATCAAGTGAGAGCTAATTTAAACTCAATGCTGGGTTCTTTACGCTTAATAGAAGATGGCTTAATGGACAACCAGGAGGAAAAATATCAATTAATCGAAGATTCTTGCAAGTCAGCCATTCTCCTGTTAGGGACAATGGAGTCTTTTGAAGAAAAAGCTAGGCAGTTATAACAATGAGCAATTAACAATTAACAATTAACAATTAACAATTAACAATTTTATTGGTTGAACAGATCTGAGAGAGGATAGACTAATGCGACATGGTCTTCCCCTCAACAATTTAAACTGCAGCAGAATTAGATTCTACCTGTAGCTGCTCCCTACTGGGCAACTCCAGACAATAACCAGCACCGTAAACTGTCTTGATATAGCGTGGGTGGCGGGGATCGGGTTCCAATTTGGTTCGCAAATGGCGGATATGTACCCGAATGGTCTCAATATCGTCATCCGGATCGTAACCCCAAACTTCTTTGAGAATCTCGCTGGGAGAAACAGTCTGTCCGTGACGTTGAAGCAAACAGTGGAGCAGTTCAAATTCTAAATGAGTGAGTTTGACTGTTTTCTCGAACCATATGGCCTCAAACCTTTCTGGAATCAGGGTTAAGGGACCGTAACTGAGAATTTCCGAGTGCTTTGCTGCTTGAGGAATGCGATCAGTTCGCCGCAGCAACGCTCGCACCCTAGCCAACATCTCTTCAATTTCAAAAGGTTTCGTCAGATAATCGTCAGCTCCGGCATTGAAGCCTTCCACTTTGTCTTGAGTTTGCCCTAAAGCTGTTAACATCAAGACCGGAATATCAGAAGTGCGATCGTCTCTGCGCAATCGCTGGCAAACGGTAAAACCATCCACTTTAGGCAGCATCAAGTCCAGTACGATTAGGTCAGGTTGCAACTGCACCGCCAACGCCTGTCCTTTGATGCCATCTTCTGCTGGATTGACATCATAACCTGCCATCTCCAAATTAATAGAGATTAATTCCGAGATTGCTGGGTCATCGTCAATTACAAGTATTCGGGGCATCAGTAGATATTTATAATTATAGTCGTTTGTAAAGGTTCGCTAAGAACTGTGTTTGGAAAATGAAGAATCCTATACTGATTATAAGCATCAATGCAAAATTCTTTCATTTTTGCTTGAATCTTCTTGTTAAAGATGAATTTTGGGTTAAAAATAATTAATTGCCAACTTGACGTGATATGATTGATATTTTTTTTGAGTTATTCCTAGGAGTGTAAATACTCAGGGGGAACCCAATCTACCAACCAAACTCCATTCTCGGAACGGTAGAAGGTATAATTAGCTTCGTGCATGGCTGCTGCATCCACCTGGAAAACCACCGGACGGCCCCTTCTGGCCCCAACTTTTTTCGCTTCTGCAATATTCGTGGAGAGATGAACGTTTGGTTGTTGGTTGCTTGCACTGCGGTTATTGGTTGTTTGAATTAGTTAATTCCTAGGGGATATTGAGGAATAGAAAGAAAGCCAAAAAAGCGACAATTACCAAAATATGCCTCCCACCAATAACCATCTTCAATCATCTGCGTTCATCTGTGTCCATCTGTGGTTAAAAAAAGTATATCTAAAAAAAGAAGACTCAAAGTTGTAGGGTGGGCATCGCCCACCATAGCTGTTTGCAATCACTTCCTTTCTGAGAAACTAACTCAAATTCATATCGCAGTAAAATACTTTCTACATTTACTCGCAGGAAGAATGAGGTTCAATCTCTGGTTCTGAGCGGGCAATTAATTCAACCTGACCCTCCCTATTCACAATCCAGTTAGTTGCTTGCAATAATGAAGGTTGTGGTTTGGGTAAGGAAGATGGAGATGTCCTGGAAGCTATTTCCTGAGAAAAGTCCTGTAAATCCTGCCAAATTATTTTGCTTATGAGTCTTTCTGTTGGGTCTGGGGGTAAACCTCCCAACCCAGTAATTGTAAAAGAATTTTCTTCTGCTACTTGGCAACCAGTAGCTAGTTGTTCTGTTGGGTCGATGACAGTTGCTGACAATTGAATTAAGCCGGAAGTAGAGTCTACTGCGGGATTGTTAATAACCACCGTGCCACTAAAATTTGCTCCCAGTTGGGAGCGGGCGGTTATATCGCTTTCTTCCGTGATAGAAGGACGAAACTGGGTACCGAAAATTCCTTTTGCATTAATTTCTATTCTGCCGCCAAAACCCTGTTCTGCATTGGCAGTAATATCGCTATTATCTAGCCCTACTAACGTATCTGTATTGATTGTAATATTCCCCCCATCTGCATTGCCTGCGTCGGTACTAATTTTACTTTGATTACTAATTTGAATCTGTCCAGCATTTAACTCAATATTGCCACCAGCAGCGGATACGGTGTTGGCTGTTATGGAGGCTCCATCTTCCAATTTAATTAGATCAGCTAATACTAGGATATTGCCGCTATTTCCAGAACCATTATTATTGACGGCAATAGTACCTCTATCTGTGAGGATTAATTCCCCCGTTACTATGGTTAAATTTCCTGCAGGAAAAGCGTTTGAAGTGTTGCTTAATAACGCGCTTCCCAGAGGAGCTGCCAAACCAGTGATTTCCACTCTTTCTGTTGCTGTAATTGATAAATTCCCTCCTGGTCCCCCCAAAGAAATGAGAGTAGTTCCCAGCACAGAACCGCTGCCAGTGGAAATCACTCCTCCATCTATGGCTTTTAACTCTCTCGTGTTAATTTCAATATTTCCTGCTTTACCAGTGCTGAAAACTGTATTAGAAAAAATCCCTGTAGGTAAAAGGTTATTGGGTCGATTAAACCCTAATTCAACTGAATCTTTCGCTGTAATTTGTATATTAGCTCCCGAACGGTTGCCCAAAGTACCGCCAGTGATAAACCCTCCTTGCTCAATTAACAAGCGTTCTGTAGCTATAGTTAATTGATTGGGTATTTCTTGGGGGTCTCCGTTTGCCAAGTTAGTCGCATCTACACTGGAAGCAGATATTTTTACCAATTCTGATGCTGAAATGTTCAAATTTCCTCCTTTTCCTTCCCCAAATATAGTACTTGAAATGATGGAACCGGAACCCATTATTAAATTGTTAGTTTGAACGGTAATATTTCCTACTTTTCCCGAACTAGCATTACCAGTTATAACACCATAGTTGAGGTCAGGTAAAGTCAGAGTTTGGGCAAAACCAGCAAAGAGAAGCTGTTCTACCTGCTGGAAGCCATTGCCGACCATTTCTATAGATTCCGATGCCTCTATATTAATATTTCCTCCCGCACCGGAGTTAAAAGTGGCAGCAGATATTAAGGAACTATCTTCTACTTTTAATCCATCTACATTAATCTGAATACCGACACCGTCTCTATCTCCTAATGTATGAGCTATAATCTCTGAATCTTCTCTGAGGACGAGATTTTTCCCCTGTATTTCTATACTTCCACCCCCAGCACCACTAGCGTCAATAGAAGCATTTCCATTTAGTTTAATATCTCCATAATTGTTTGATTCTTGACGGGATGTTGTTCCGTTGATTAACCATTGCTCCCCGTTAAGAATTGCCCTAAGTTCAATGGAACCGCCCTCTGAAGTTAGACTTCCTCCTGATAAGTCAATATTACCTCCAATTAGTTTTAAAGTTTGACCTGGTGTGACTGCCAGACCGTTGCGAGAGCGATTAATTATATTGCCAGGTTGGGTGCTAAATCCCAAACCAATAGGAGCTGTGATATTTAACAAAGGAGGATTATTAGGATTTACTGCACTATAATAATTGTTATCCCCAAAATTAATTTCACTGGCTGTAGAACCGATAAAAGCTCCTCCTACATCTAATGCAGCATTCTCGCCAAAAATTAGTCCCTTAGGATTGATTAAATACAGATTGGCAGTTCCATTGGTTTTAATTACACCATCAATATGGGAGATTTTATCACCCGTCACTCTGGTGAATATATTTTCAATATTGGGGTTATTTTGGAACCATGCAGTGTTGTTAGTGGGAAGGGAAAATTCCTGGAAACTATGAAATAAATTATTTCCTGCTGTATTTCCTTGTTCTATAGTAATAATATTCTCGGCTTTAGTTACTACTGAATTATCTGGTAAACTATTATCCGGGATAATAGTTTGGGCGATCGCCCCATCTAAAGGCCAACAACTCAACCCGAAAACAATGGTGCTAAGGAAAAATTGCCGCCAAGAATTAGTTTTGTTGTTCACTATCTATTTTTCCTCTCAATAGTTACTAGGATTATACAACAATCTTATTTTATTGGCAACTATTTAGGAGCAGGAAGAATGAGGTACAATTTATAATCTCTCTCTCTAACAACAAACAACAAACAACAAACAACAAACAACAAACAACAAAATTATGGAATTAGCTCAAGCCTTTATTTCCGTCTATGACTATCTCAAAGGCGAAGAAACTAGCCCGATTCGCCACGAATATCTCAGCGGTCAAATTTTCGCTATGTCTGGTGGTAGCGAAGAACATAATTGCATTGCTGGTAATATTTACGCTAGTTTACTTACTCACTTACGGGGAAGTGGCTGTAAAACTTTCATTGCGGATATGAAAGTAAAAATAGCGCACCGCGGAGCGGATCGCTACGCGAGCGCCCACAATAGTGCTGATATTTTTTACTATCCCGACGTAATGGTGACTTGCGACCCGCAAGATAAGGAAAAATATTATAAAACTCGTCCTTGTTTAATAATAGAAGTTCTCTCTCCATCCACTGAAAATTTAGACCGACGAGAAAAACGACTTAATTACCAAAGTATACCCAGTTTACAAGAATATATCTTGGTTTCTCAAGAAGAAATGAAACTAGAAGTTTATCGACCCGATAAAACAGGTAATTGGTCTAGGGAAATTTTGAGTAAAGAAGATAGTTTAGAATTAAAATCAGTGGGTTTAACTCTAACAATGGCTGATATTTACGATGAAGTTTTGGCTTAACCAACCAAGTCTTATAAAGGTGCGGTCAAAAACAATTGAATTTTTTTTATATTCTCAATAGTCGCGGCTTACCCGCGATTACTAGGCAGCCCAGACTTGCCCTGCCCTTCGACTTCGCGGCCCCAGAGGGTCGCCGAAGGGCAGGGACCGCGGAGCCGAAGGGGGGCTACCCCACGATTGACTTTCTAAATCTTCAGCTCCAAACAACTACTTTTGACCACACCCGTTTTATAATCTCTCTCTCTAACCACAAATAACAAACAACAAATAACAAACAACCAACACTTCGGCTACGCTCAGTGCAGGCAACAAACAACCAACAACCAACAACAATAAATAAGTTTATATTATTTACGTCGAGACCGAGTTGGGAGCCAAATGGTAATTCCTGTAGTACCAACCATGAGTAAACCAAAAGCATTGAGAAAAGGATAAATCATTTCTAAATTAATCCGACCGAACTTCCCTCTATGCCAATCTAAAAGCCAGATAAAATTATCTACATTATTAGTTAGGGCCGCCACTTGAAATAGAGAACCTGTAATTATAGTGAGTAACAGTGGGAAAATCATAATGGGGGCAAGTTGTGCGTGAACTTGGCGGATACGTGCTTTATTAATTAGACTCACAATTAATTCAACTCCTGGAAAAAATATCAACTGACTGAGAAAACTTGAGAAAACTTGAGAGTTAGAGAGTTTTATTTTTTGTAGATTCATTTTTTCAGAGAAAACAGACCAAATGGACTGAGTACCAATAACAAAAATATCCACTCTCCTGGTTGTGGCAGCAGATTAATTGAGGTTGGCTGTTGGGTATGAGGTTGGCTGTAGTATCTTCATTATTAGTTTCTAAGGAAGGTTGTAATACCAATCTTTGGGAAAGGTGGGCAATGCCCACCCTACTAACGTTATTTACGCTCTTTTAATAGACATCGTAAGAATTGATTCTCAAACCCTTATATATCAACATTGCATCCCCAGTTTTTGGAGATGTCTACTAAGATTATTAGCAGCGATCGCCTAGTACTGAATTCAGTGAGGTCATCCCCTAGATCCGAAATAGGTTCTATAATATTAAGTGTTATTTAAGGTGATTCTCATTTTCTTTCCCTAAACTAACAAGATGTAGCCTAGAATTGGTTATCAACTCTTAGCTGACATGTTATTATTGCTTAATCTGGCTCTAAGGTAATTCTCATTTTCTTTCCCCAAATTAAAATGATACAGTCTAGAATTGGTTATCAACTCTTAATTGTTAATTGTTAATTGTTAATTGTTAATTGTTAATTGTTAATTGTTAATTGTTAATTGTTCATTGTTCATTGTGATATCTCCCATGCAGCAACTGAAAACTCAAATCTGGGAAGGATTCATGAGCTTGCTCTACAAGCAAACTATTCTGGTGCTAACCCTACTCTTCTGTTTGGGCATCAGCCTTTCTTTGTGGGAAGTATCTCGTCTTTCTGAGAATTTAATCGAAGCTCAAGCGCTGCAAAATGCCCAACGGACTGCCAGGATAATGAATGAAGCGCGAGAGTTGTACAGTACAAATGTGGTTACTAAAGTGAGAACAATTAAAGGAGTTACTGTCACCCCCAACTATCATAACATCGAGGGAGCAATTCCCATTCCCACTACTTATACTATCGAACTGGGAGAGAAACTGACAGAACTGGACCGAGGCACTCTCTTTCGCCTCTATAGCGATTATCCCTTTCCCAACCGCCAAGCAACAGGGGGAGTCCTCGACGATTTCGAGGCAGAAGCCCTCCAGTATTTGCGCCAACACCCCAAAGGAGAATTTTGGCGGCAAGAAAAGATGAACGATACCGGTTCTTTTCGCTATGCCGAGGCGATTATCATGGAACCCAGCTGCGTTTCCTGTCACAACAGCCACCCCCAAAGTCCGAAAATGGACTGGAAAGTGGGAGACGTGCGGGGAGTTTTGGAAATAGTTCAACCCTTAGAGAACTTAAAAGTCCAAACTCGAAAAAGTTTGCGGGGAGTATTTTTCTTTTTAGGTTCCATGTCCACCTTGGCGCTGATTAGTTTAACCTTAGTTATTGGCAGGTTGCGCAATACTTCCAAGGAGTTGGAACGGAGAGTAATTAAAAGAACTGCTCAATTACAAGAAGAACAGGAAAAGTCCGAAAGATTGTTGCTGAATATCTTACCAGAAGCCATCGCGCAGCAATTAAAAGACGGCAACAGCAATATTGCCCAAAAGTTCGATGCAGTAACCATTCTTTTTGCGGATATTGTGGGCTTTACCAAACTATCTGCCGTTATTAGCGCCACGGAACTGGTAGACTTGCTCAACGAAATCTTTTCCGCCTTTGATCGCCTGACGGAACAATACGGTTTGGAGAAAATCAAAACTATCGGCGATGCCTATATGGTAGCGGGAGGCATTCCCAGTCCGAGAGAAGACCACGCAAAGGCCATCGCAGCCATGGCTTTGGACATGCAGCAAGTAATAGCCCAGTTCAATCAACGTCACGAGAATCAACTGAGAATTCGTATTGGGATTAATTCCGGTGCGGTGGTAGCGGGAGTTATTGGCCAAAAAAAGTTTATTTACGATTTATGGGGGGACGCAGTGAATACTGCCAGTCGCATGGAGTCCCACGGTCTTCCCGGAACTATTCAAGTTACTGAGAGTACTTACCAGTTATTGCAAGGGCAGTATGCTTTTGAGGAGCGGGGGACAATTGAGGTTAAGGGCAAAGGGGAGATGAGGACTTATTTATTGGTGCAGGATTTATCCGTTGAGAGTTGAGAGTTGAGAGTTGAGAGTTGATAGTTAACGCAGCAATCTGATGGTTTCTTGCTAGTGAAGAATCTATTCTAGATTTTTTTTGTTTATTAGGTAGTTTGATTAATGGGTAAGTCTCAAACAAACAACAAACACTTCGACTACGCGGTCACTGCCCTTCGGCTTGCAGTGCAGGCAACAAATAACAAACAACAAACAACAAACAACAAACAACAAACAACAAACAACAAACAACTATTCAATTCTTAAACTGAAAGGTAAACGAGCGTAAATCCCCTTGGGGTCGTTTAAAGTTTGAAACAGTCGCAAATCTTGCTTAAACTTGATAAATTGAGCTGTGAGAGGGTCTAATTGTTTTGCTTCTACTTGCTGTTCTGCACTCAACAACCGTTCGATAATTTCTTCCTGAAAACTGCGCTGTTTGGGATACTCTTCTACTTCCCAATCATCTCCTAATTCGGCTTCATTTGCTGCATGGGCGATCGCCTTTTCCAATCCTCCAATTTCATCTACCAAACCAATTTTTTTCCCAGACACTCCAGACCAAACCCTTCCTTGAGCAATTTTAGCTACTTCTTCTCGCGATAACTCCCTGGAAGTAGCTACTTTATCTAAAAATAGCTCGTAAATTTCATTGACAAATCCTTGATAAATTCTCAATTCTTCCCTAGTTTTAGGACGGGAAAGACTTTGAGCATCTGCAAACCTTCCGGTTTTAACTACATCCCAAGTTAAACCATTATTATTGCCTAATTCTTGGATATTGAGGAACAAACCAAAGACTCCAATGGAACCAGTAATGGTATTTTCCTCGGCAAAAATATAATCCGCTCCCGTAGAAATCCAATAACCTCCAGAAGCTGCTACATTACCCATAGAAACGATAACCGGTTTCTTCTCCCTAGTTAACTCCACTTCCCGAAGAATAATATCAGAAGCAGTGGCGCTACCGCCAGGACTGTTTACTCGCAATACTATTGCTTTGACCGAGTTATCTTGTCGCAGTTTCCGCAACTCCCGCGCAAAGCGATCGCCCCCGATTTCTTCAACTCCCCCTTCCCCATCCACAATAGAACCTTCCGCATAAACGATCGCTATTTCATTGCCAGAAGACTTGCTATTTCCCTCTGCAACCTCTAGGTAACTAGCTAAACCAATTTTCCGAAATGACTTATCCTCTAATTCCGCTCCAGTTATTTCTTCCAAGTCGGTAATGGCTTCATCCCAGTAAGCCACTTGATCAATCAAACCGGAATCTTTTGCTTTTTTGGCAGACAAAAACCCCTGACTATCCACCAACTGCTGTAACTTCTCTAGGGTTAACTGGCGGCTTTCGCCCACAGTTGTTATAATTGAGTCCCAAAGGTTGTTCAACAATGCTTCGGTTTGTTCCCGATTTTCCTGACTGAGACTTGTGCGAGTAAAGGGTTCCACTGCAGACTTATAATTACCTACTCGCACTACTTGAACCCCGATGCCGTATTTTTCCAAAGCTCCAGTTAAAAATAGCTGTTCCGAACCCAAACCATTTAGTTCTAGAGTTCCTATGGGATTGAGAATCATCGTATCTGCTACTGTAGCTAAATAATATTCTCTTTCAGTTAAATACACGTCGTAAGCGACAATCTTTTTGCCTTTTTCTTTAAACCTTTCTAGAGCCGATCGCACTTCTTGAAGATTAGCATAGCCGTTAGGACTGCCCCCTTTTCTTCCATCTAGTAAAATACCTACAATGCGAGAATCTTCTGCCGCTTCATCAATGGCGGCAATTGCCTGTCGCAGAGGAATGATATTATCGTATTCTGCGGAGAGGGCAGTGCTAAAATCTGAAGCTGGTTCTGTATCGGAAATTTGCAGGGATAAATCCAATACTAGCACGGATTTATCTTTAACTTGCGGTTCGCTATGTTTACTACCTGCTAATACTCCTACTAGGAAAGCCAAGCCCACTGTTCCGAAGACAATAAGCAAAATCAGTCCCGTAATCGTGCCGATAATACTGGCCAAGGTTTGTTTGAAAAATTCTTTCATTGTTGTTGGTTGTTGGTTGTTGGTTGTTGGTTGTTGGTTGTTGGTTGTTGGTTGTTGGTTGTTGGTTGTTGGTTGTTGGTTGTTGGTTGTTGGTTGTTGGTTGTTGGTTGTTGGTTGTTTGTTGTTTGTGATCGCGCTGGGTAAAGGAATAAATCGTATCATACGATACATTCTCTCAATTTCAAGATTATTGCCAACTATCAACTATCAACTATCCACTATCCACTATCCACTATCAACCTTTCGTAAAGAACTATTACTTTGCAATGCTTTCACATCCCCATTACCAGTGCAAAACATGACTCCCGTCAGTTCCGCTATGAGTAATTGTACTAACTCAGCCAACGCAGCAGGAGATTCCGCTGCTGCAGCCAGGAAGGGACGAGCCAAACCAGCCAGGTTTGCTCCCAGGGCGATGGCCTTGGCTGCGTCCAAGCCATTTTTCAAGCCTCCAGAAGCAATCAAAGGTAGGTCTGGATAAAGAGACCTAATCTCCACAATACACTCTGCCGTGGGTATGCCCCAGTCGGCAAAAGTTTCCCCCAAACGCCTCTGTAAAGCATTCTCAGCCCGCTTGCTTTCTACTTTGGCCCAAGAAGTCCCCCCGGCTCCTGCTACGTCAATCGCCCTCACTCCCACATTAACTAACTGTTGGGCCATAGTTCCCGAGATGCCGTTGCCTACTTCCTTGGCAATGACCGGTACTTCCAGCTTACTGCACAAATTCTCTATTTTATCCAGCAATCCTTTAAAATTAGTATCTCCTTTGGGTTGAACAAACTCTTGCAAGGGGTTAAAATGGAGAATCAAAGCATCTGCTTCCAACAACTCCACTACCCGCAAACACTGTTCTACACCGTAGTTATAATTGAGTTGAACAGCACCCATATTAGCAAAAAGGAGAATGTGGGGAGCCACAGAACGGACGGCAAAAGTATGGGAAACATCAGGTTTTTCCACCGCTACCCGCTGAGAACCAACTCCCATAGCTAAACCGTAAGTTTCAGCTACTTCTGCCAAAAGATAATTGATTTTTTTTGCTGTTTCCGTCCCTCCTGTCATGGAAGAAATTAAAAACGGTACTTGTAATTTCTTCCCTAGAAAATTAGTACTTAAGTCTATTTCCTCGGGATTCAATTCTGGCAAACAGGAGTGAATGAAGCGATACCGTTCTAAGCCATTAGTATTGGCCCGAAACTGAACGTCCTCCTCCAGACAAATGCGCAAGTGGTCTGCTTTGCGGGTCTGGGTGTTAGTCATAAGTTAATAGTTAATAGTTGACAGTGGATAGTTGATAGTGGATAGTTGATATTTAATATATCAAACCCACATTCCGCACTTCCTATTATAGTAGATTTAATAGAAACTAGATCGAATGAGAGCGATCGCGATCGCTGTTTGACCATCAACCAAGGCATTGTATAATCTAAGAACCAACAACCAATAACCAACGGCAGTGCAAGCAACCAATAACAAAGTCTAGAACTGATAAGATAGACTCAAAGAAAGAACTGGATAAATTTTGCTCTAAAACTATATCGATAGAGTACATAGCCAACCTAGGACAACTTGACCTTAACCTCTAAATTCACCTGCATATAAACTCAATTTTGTCAAGTTTTTTGTAAAGAAAAAAGTAATATCTTTCCCCACCTCTCTGGGTCTTTGTGTCTCTACGTGATCCTTTATTGAGATTGCATCTTCATCTCCATTAACATTTTCATTTTCATGTTTCTGGCTTCAACTTGACCATTCTCGGTGATTTGTATTTGCATCTCAGTATTAGAATCCATTGATAGATTACCCAGAATGGGCATCATCTTGGTCAAATCCATGGTCACCCGTCCCTGCCCCCGTCCAGACAAATTACTTAGGTTCAAGGTACTGTTGGCTGGCAATTCCGGCATCTCGATCCTCTGAAACCCTCCTTGCTGCTCAATGCTAGTGTTCAAGGTAATCAAATTGTCTTGAATATTAACAATCTCATAGACAATACTTTGATCCATCTCTATGCCGTTGACATTAAGGGACATAGAAACTCGCCACTTTGCCCCAATGCCAACAGGTTCTGAGGGCATTGGGGCTGAGAGGTCGCTCAAAGAATTCGTAATTTGTTCAAACATTTGTTTGAGGTTCGGGTCCCAATTATCTGGCACCTGAAAATTTACGGTTTTAAGATTTCCTTGGGGATCTGAAATGAAGGAAATTTTTAAGCCTACTATGGTTTGCATAGCCGATCGCAAATTCTCCACCAACTCTGGAGGAACCGTTGGATTGGCAACCACATCAATGCCTGAATACAAAACATCAACATGAATATCCCCATTGGCATCTACCGAGGTTACCTCACTTTCCATGGTCATTTCAATGGTTGGCATATCCATAGACTGAATGAGTTCTCCTTCCATAGTCATGACCATATCCATATCCATGGTGACCGTGAGGATTTCTTTCTGGTTGACCGTTGAAGGAGCGAACAGTAGTTTTTGTCGAGGGAAACTTCCCCTATCTATTAGTTCTAGTTGAGTTTGGACGGAGAGATCGCTTTTCTCCGTAACAATGGGAGTGGGATTTTCGGCCCTAACGGTTAAATCTGGAGGACTAACTTCCAATCCCGTAACCATTAGCAAGAGAGCGCTAAGAAAGAATGGTTTTTTCATTAGTGCAAATTTTTTAATTGTATTTGAGCAAAATCAAATGCTTTCATAAGCTATCCTTTTTATCTTATCCCAAGTTTAATTAAAATGTCAAGTTATTTTCTATCTGCTCAATAATTCTAAGATATACTATTATAGCAATGGCCAAGGGTATTACCACAGAATCTCATGTATTTTGATAGATAGACGTTTTCCTGAACTATAATGAATACAAGGGTTTTAAGACTGTCATCAGGGTTGATACATTAACTTAGGACTTACGCAAATAGCTCTCTTATACCGGGTTTCTGACCTGGATAAAACGGCTCAAATTAAGATTGTTCGTAGAGAAACCCGGTTTCTGCGTAAGTCCTATAACTATCAACTGTCAACTATCCACTATCAACTGTCAACTATCAACTATCCACTATCCACTATCCACTATCAACTCCTATATGAATCCACCTGCCATTATCTGCATAGACGACGAACAGACAATTCTCGATAGCTTGAAAATAGAGCTAGAATCCATCTTGGGCCACTCTTACCCCTTGGAGATGGCTCTTAGTGGGGAAGAAGCTTTGGAGGTAATGTCAGAATTGCAAGAAGATGGTTATGAAATAGCGATCGCGATCGCCGACTATATCATGCCCGATATGAGAGGAGATAAATTACTCCAGCACATTCACGCCATATCTCCCAAAACTCTCAAAATCATGCTCACAGGACAAGCAGATTTACAAGGAGTAACCAATGCTATTAACAATGGGAAATTATATCGTTACATTGCTAAACCTTGGCAAGTACAAGACCTTAGTTTAACAATCAAGCAAGCTCTCTATCGTTACGAACAAGATAAAAAGCTAGAACAGCAAAATACTCAACTGCAAGAAATGAATCAAGTCCTAGCTAAGTCTAATCAAGAACAAGGGGCTTTAATTAGTAAACTCCATGAAGCAGAAAAATTATTAGCTCAATACAATCGTACTCTGGAAAAGCAAGTAGCCAAGCGAACCCAAGAACTGAACCAGACTCGACCTAATCTTAAAACCACTCAAAAAGAACTAATCCAGTCCGAGAAAATGGCCGCCTTAGGGCAATTAGTCGCCGTACTCGCCCACGAAATTAATACTCCCTTGGGGGCAATCAAAGCTTCTGCCAGTAATACGGTTCAAGCCTTAAAGGAATCTTTAAATCAACTACCCCAATTATATCAAAAACTTGACCTGCAACAGCAACAAGATTTCTTTACCCTGGTGGAAAGGTCTCTACACAATAATCCCCTGGCAACATCCAGAGAAAAACGAAGTTTCAAAAGAAGTTTAACTCATCAGTTACAAGAAAATGACATTGACAATGCCAGACTGGTGGCCGACACCTTAATGGACATGGGGCTTTGGCAGGAGCTGGAACCCTTTTTGCCCCTGTTGAAAGCAGACTGTGCAGACTGGATCTTGGAACTGGGCTATAATGAAGCTATCCAAAGAATTAAAGCCACACCTCAAGGTAAGTCTACCATTATCATTGCTCTCACTGCCAGTAGTTTGGGACTAGAAGAAACTGCAATGGGCATCGATCTCGAAGAGATCCGCAAAGAGTGCGCTGCGATGATGTTATTCGTAAGCCCTTCAAACAAACCGAACTGTTTGAGATTATGCACAAACATCTGGGTGTATTATATATCTATGAAGAATTAACTGAAGAGACTATCTCAACGGAGAGAGTTTCTTTTTCGATCTTGCGAGGAATACCAAGAGAATTGTTAATCCACCTAGAACAAGCAACCGATCGCAGCGACATGGAGGCCATCTCTCTGGCAATAGAACAGATTCGCTCTCACAATACTCCTATTGCTCAAGCCTTATCAATTTTAGCTAGTGACTTTAAATACGATGAAATCCTAGACTTAATTAGAACAAAATGATTCAGATCAATCAACGTAAATTATATAATTTGGTTGATTTTCACCGGAAAATGAGTGATCACCCAACCTATTTACCTAAAGCCGATATTCTCGTCGTTGATGATACCCCAGACAACTTGCGGCTTTTAATCGAAATCTTAGTAGAGCGCGGATATAAAGTTCGACCCGCCTCCAATGGACCGAGAGCCTTAGCGGTTGCCAAAACAGAACCTCCCGATCTGATTTTGCTGGACATCTTAATGCCGGAAATGAATGGCTATGAAGTTTGTCAAAGGCTGAAAACAAACCAACACACTCGGGACATTCCAGTTATTTTCATTAGTGCCTTAAATGAAGTACTAGATAAAGTCAAAGCCTTCAAAGAAGGCGCGGTAGACTACATCACCAAACCTTTCCAGGTAGAAGAAGTTGTCGGGAGGGTTGAAAATCAATTGAGTATCAGGCAATTGCAAAAGCAACTGCGACAGCAAAACGATTTGCTGCAACAAGAGATTCGCCAACGCCAGCAAATTGAAGCCGCTTTGAAAGTAGAACAACAGCAACTGCGACAGATCGTTACCCACGCGCCAGTAGCCATGGCCATGTTCGATAGGCAAATGCGCTATATTGCCCACAGTAATCAATGGCTGACAGATTACAACCTCATCGACCAAACTCTCATCGGTCGCAGTCAAGATGAAGTCTTGCCAGACCTTCCCGAACAATGGCGATCGATTTACCAACAGGCGCTACAAGGAGCAACCATCTCCAACCCAGAAGAGTTGTGGGAGCGAGCTAATGGGGAAAAAATTTATCTCCACTGGGCTACTCAACCTTGGTATACCCCCAATGGCGAAATTGGCGGTATTGTTTTAGCCACTGACCGCATTGACTCATTGGTGAAAGCCAGAGAAACAGCGCTGGAAGCAGCGCGAGTTAAATCTCAATTTCTTGCCACTATGAGTCATGAAATCCGTACCCCAATGAATGGTGTATTGGGTATGACAGAGTTGCTGATTGGTACGGACCTCTCGCCTCAACAATTGGACTTCGTTCAGACTCTCAAAACCAGCGCCGAGAATTTGCTGCTCATAATTAACGATATTCTCGACTTCTCTAAGCTGGAAGCCGGGGAAATGCGATTGTCCCAGCAGCAGTTTAACTTGATTGCAAGTCTGGAAGAAGTAGTGAATTTGCTGGCTACTCAAGCAAATGACAAAGGATTGGAACTATTGCTTCTGGTGGACAACAGCGTACCTGTTTTTATTCAAGGAGATTCAGGGCGTTTGCGCCAAGTTCTGATTAATTTGCTGGGTAATGCCATCAAATTTACCGATACTGGATTTGTCTTGATTAAAGTAAAACTTTCCTCTGTAACTAGCGATACAGTTTGTTTGTACTTTGAAGTGGAGGATACTGGCATCGGTATTTCCCCACAAGACCAAAAAAAATTATTCCAAGGATTTTCCCAAGTTCATGAAACCACTATCCGTGTTTATGGAGGCACTGGTTTGGGTTTGGCAATTTGCAAGCAGCTAACGGAACTGATGGAGGGGGAAATTGGGGTAAATAGCGACTTAGGAAAAGGTTCCAGATTCTGGTTTACAGCAAATTTCCAGCTATTAACAGACGAACAAACCAATAATTATCCCGATCCAGCTATTAGAAATCGCCGTTTGTTGGTAGTTGATGAGCGGGCTCAATCTCGCGAGGTATTGTGTTTTTACGCCAATTCCTGGGGATTAGACGTAACCGCAGCAGAAAATCGCACGTCAGCTTTAGTTACTCTCAGACAAGGTGCTAGTAACGGTTGTCCCTATGATGTTGTTATCTTGAGTTTGGATTTGCTCCAGGAGAAAGTTTTGTCCCAACAGCTCAAATTTGCTGTTAAAGTAGGGAAGATCGCTAAACTAATTGTGCTGGCAAATTTCCAACAACAAGAGCAAGCTATCCGTCTCCAGTTCGATAAGATTGCTTGTGCTTATTTAATTAAGCCTGTTTTACCTTCAAAACTGCTAGCATCTCTTCAGACTGCCCTTGGTTCTTCTTCATGGATACCGTCAAAAACAACCAATTGGAAAGAATCTACTACAACTACGCAAGAACTAAACGAAAATCCTATAATTCTCTTGGTAGAAGATACTTTAGTAAATCAAAAAGTAATTACCCATCAATTAAAGCGTTTGGGCTATGATACGGATTGCGCTAACAACGGCGAAGAAGCGTTAAAAAAGTTAGAAGAAAATAATTATAATCTTATTTTGATGGATTGTCAAATGCCTGTGTTAGATGGGTATCAGACAACTCAAGCTATACGTCTGCGAGAAGGACAAAAGCAGCATAGGACGATTATTGGTCTCACAGCCTATGCCATGAAAGGCGGTCCCGAAGGGATCCGCTCCGCGGTGCGCGAGAAGTGTCTAAAAGCGGGGATGGATGACTACCTCAGTAAACCAGTAACGTTAAAAGAACTCAATACAGTTATTCAAAAATGGATTAAAGTAAGGAATAATTGCTCCAAGTCCAATACTGTTGAAGAATTAATAGATTTGGAGCAGCTTACTAGAATCTCCCGAGGAGATAAGGAGCATCAAAAAGAATTGCTAGAATGTTTAGTAGAAAGTGTGGAAAGTTCTTTAGCAGGGTGTAAGGAAGCCCTGGAAACAGCCAATCATTCTCTTTTAGTAATGAATGCTCACAGGATTAAAGGTGGAAGCGCTCATGTCGGTGTAAATTCCATGTCAAATTTGGCCGCTTCCTTAGAAAGTCAGGCTGAGGAAAAACAACTAGAAGGAGCAGAGACTAAAATAGCCTCTTTAGAAGAGATTTTAGAACAGGTGAAAGTTTTTATCGCCCAAAACTGGTAAATCTAATATCAAATCTGAAAATGTTTGCTACAAATGGGGACTTTGAGAAGTAGGGTGGGCATTGCCCACCAATAGACATCTGGAAAAACTAGGGGTGCAATCTTGATATATAAGGGTTTCAGAATCAATTCTTACGATGTCTAATATACTTTGATACTATTTTAGTTAGATTTTAATTAGATATTATTCAATTGCTCTTGAGTAGACGAGATACAATTTGGTTGTGGTGGGCGATGCGGACCCTACAATTCTCTATTATATTTATAACATTCTTTTTGAGATTTCATATAAAAACGATTTATAGCGGAAATTAGTGGTTTTCAAACAGGTCCGATTCCAGAGCCAAATCAACCAAAACCAAAACCCGCGCTTTTGTCCACAAATACAAAACTGGCGGGGTAATAACTTGAGCTATAAAGCAGACTTGACAAGGGTTACAGCCCTATGTAGGGCCTGCTTAAACTGTTGTTGCTAATTGAGGATAACCAGCTTGAATGAGAGCCAGATCGCGGATGCGACAAGAATCGCATAAACCACAAGGCTCAGAGCCTCCCTTATAGCAAGACCAAGTTAACTCAATAGGTACTCCTAGGGCAACTGCCCGACGAACAATATCTACTTTAGAATCTTTGATTAAAGGAGCGATTAATTGGGGCGCTGTTCCTTCCGTCCCCACCTTAGAAGAAAGATTTGCTAGTTGCTGATAAACTTCCAGATACTCGGGGCGACAATCTGGGTAGCCAGAATAGTCTATTGCATTGATTCCCAGGTAAATTGCCTCGGCATTTTTGGCTTCTGCAAGAGAGAGCGCAATGGCGATAAACACTGTGTTTCTTCCAGGAACGTAAGTAGAAGGAATTACTCCCGGTTGAACTCCATCTTGGGGTAAAGCAAACGATCGGTCAGTGAGAGAAGAACCGCCCCATTGAGATAGGTTGACATCTACAATCAAGTGTTCCTGAATCTTTAAAGTCTTGGCAATGTTTTGCGCTGCTTCTAATTCCCGACTGTGGCGTTGACCGTAATTGAAAGAAAGGGCGATCGCCTCCCAACCATCAGCTAAGGCAATTGCTGCTGTTGTTGCCGAGTCTAAACCTCCCGATAGCAATATTACCGCTTTTGACATTTGTAACTCGACCGAATCTGAAAATTGACAAGAAGCTAAAAACTAAGAGGGATAAGGCTCCTATAGTTTCTGCCATTTTTTATGGAGACATTCGTCAATTCTTTAATTTTGAATTTTGAATTTTGAATTTTTGAATTCTCCGTCAGGAGCTATGTGACATTGAGGAATTTGTGGGTTTGGAGACTAATACGCCACTCTGGATGCTCTAAAACGTAGTGGAATATTAATTCTTTACTGGCGGGAGAGTTCCATTCTGGTTGTAGATACTTAACCGTTTCCCTTGGAACTTGAGCTGCTTGCTCTTCTGCCCATGTTAAATCACAATCGTTGACAACGATGACTTTTAATTCTCTCACATGCTCGTAAACACTGCCATGGGGTGGTTTGAATCTTTTGGGGGAAAACGTTACCCAATCAAATTGACCGCTGAAAACATGAGCTCCAGAGGTTTCTAAGTGAATTGGTATTTTTAATTCTTTCAGTTGCTCCGTTAAAGGGTTGAGGTGGTGGAGTAAAGGTTCTCCTCCTGTAATCACTACTATAGCAGGATTAGCCCCTTTTACTGCCTCAGCTAATTGAGCGATCGTCTTTTTAGGGTGACCCAATTGATTCCAAGACTCTTTCTGATCGCACCAGGAACAATGGACATCGCAACCCCCCAGTCTAATAAAAAAAGCATTCACTCCCGTCCAAAATCCTTCTCCCTGAACGGAGTGAAAGGCTTCTACTATTGGGTAAGAGATTTTTTTCGGGAGATTCATTAATTTTGACTTGTTAAATATCCACTCTATATGATATGCTTAGAAAAGAACGCGGATGTGGTGGAATTGGTAGACGCGCACGCTTGAGGGGCGTGTGGCTTAGGCCTTGCGAGTTCGAGTCTCGCCATCCGCATAGTTTTTTCCCAGCTGTGCTAAGGATTGATACTTCTTGCAGCATTGGCGGGACAAAAAGCTTGACCGTACCAGAGGAATTGTTTAGTCCACTGTTTTGTCTGTTTTTCAAAGGATAAGTAGGGCTTGCTGTGTAAGTGTCAAAGTCAGACTGGATAGGGGTTTTCAGCTTTTTGAATCGGAAAAAAGTGCAAGGCTATCGCATCTAGAGACTCAAAATCCTTGCGTTTTATTCTGCGCACCGCGAAGCGGATCTCTTCGAGATCGCGGAGTAAGGTTGATGACCTTTGAGATATAGCGCTACGCGCAATTCAAAATTCAAAATTCAAAATTCAAAAATAGACTATGACTAGGTTTCAGGCTTTATTAATGACAATACCTAAATGCGTAGTGCTATATCTTTGATATATGCTCCTTTATGAAAACTGGCATTGTCAGCAAGCCCTAAGTAGTCGTGCAAGATTATTTGTAGGTAGTTTTGCCTAAGTAATTAGGCATCAATCTTATAAAGAAATAGTTAAGTATTAAAGCTAATTATCTAAAACTGTATAGAGTTATTGTGAAAAGGTTTTTTATATGAAAAATGAAGAAGCCTAGTTGACCAACGAAAATTGAGTCTAACAGTGCGAAAAAATCTAATTGGTGATGACATTTACTGTTTGCCCTAAGCAAACAGTAAGAATCTTTTGGTTTGTTAGAAAAAAGAAGTCAGAGTATTCTGATGATTGTTTCTTTGTTAGTTAAGCCAATTCTCTTTAAAAGATGTGACTGTTCCTAAAAATAGAGGCAACAGTCAATCAATAGAGATATATGTGTATAGTTGAATCTTTGCAATGAATAACAAAACCTCAAAAATTGCAGTTATTGGCATGGGATGCTACTATCCAGGAGCCAATAATCTACAACAACTTTGGGAAAATATTCTGACTCGTCGCCGTCAATTTAGACGCACCCCCGATGTTCGTTTGCCCCTGTCAGAATACTACGATCCCGACCCAAAAGTTCCCGACAAAACCTATGGCAGTCGGATGGCTGTCATTGATGGTTTTGAATTCGACTGGGCGAACCGACGAATTCCAAAAACCGCTGTTGAATCAACCGATATTGTTCACTGGCTAGCGTTGGAAGTCGCATTTAAAGCCATTGAAGATGCGGGTTATAGTCGCCAAACCATTCCCACAGAAAAAACTGGAGTAATTTTAGGCAATACCTTAACGGGGGAACAAACCCGTGCAACGGGAATGCGGATGCGATGGCCCTACGTTCAGAAAGCATTGCAAGCCACAGCCCAAGCTAAAGGGATGTCACCCACGGCAACGGAGTCCTTCATGACGACAATGGAGGAAATCTATAAGTCAGCTTTTGCTGCTATTACGGAAGACTCCCTGGCGGGCGGACTCTCAAACACCATTGCCGGAAGAATTTGCAATTTCTTTAATTTGGATGGTGGGGGCTACACCGTAGATGGGGCTTGTTCTTCTTCCCTACTGGCCATCGCAACTGCCGCCAAATCTCTCGCCAGTGGTGATCTCGACTTGGCATTAGCCGGTGGAGTGGATATCAGTCTCGATACCTTTGAACTGATTGGGTTCGCCAAAACTGGGGCACTCACCGCTACAGATATGACCGTCTATGACCGTAAAGCCAGCGGCTTCATTCCCGGTGAAGGCAGTGGGTTTGTGGTTCTCAAACGGTTAGAAGATGCCCGTCGAGATGGGGATTACGTCTATGCTGTCGTTCAAGGCTGGGGTATTTCCTCCGATGGCAAAGGTGGCATCACCGCCCCGTCAAAAATCGGTCAATCTAAAGCATTACGCCGCGCTTACGACAAAGCCGAATACAACACCCATAATCTTGACTTTATCGAAGGACATGGTACCGGAACTCCCGTAGGCGATCGCATTGAACTGGAAGGTATTGCCTTAGCGGTAGCTGAAGATGGAGACCTTGCCCCCCGTTCCCTTGGTGTGACTTCCTTGAAATCCCTCGTGGGACATACAAAAGCAGCAGCGGGTGTGGGGGGCTTTATCAAAGCAGTAATGGCTGTCAACCAACGAGTGATTCCTCCCACCTGCGGTTGTCAAGATCCGAACCCGGTCTTTGACAGTTCTGTTCAATGTGCCTATCCCGTTCTCCAGGGAGATGTGCGTCAAGCCAGTGATATTGTGCGGGCAGGTGTTTCCGCAATGGGATTTGGTGGAATTAACTCTCACGTCACCTTAGAATCTGCCGATGCACCGTCACAGAAGTTGAAGTCACCGCTGAAAGAACGGGTGTTGTTGGTCTCGAACCAGGAAACCGAAGTCTTTGTCCTGAGTGCAGATACCGTTGAAGCGTTACTGGAAAAAACCCAAGATTTAGTCAAAGTTGCACGGGATATCAGTTTAGCCGAAATGGTAGACCTAGCGGTTGAACTGTCCCAAGCTGAAACATCAGGAAGCGTTCGGACAGGGATTATTGCTGATACTCCGATGACATTGGTTGAACATCTGCAACATCTGGAACAGATTCTGAATGATATGCCACCCGCAGTAGGAGAAATACGGGTTTCTCCTCAAAAAGAGATTTGGCTCGCTAACAGCATCAAACAATGTCGGGTGGCATTTTTGTTTCCTGGTCAAGGGTCTCAACGGGTGAATATGGCCCGAACTTTGGTACAACGGTACGACTGGGCGCGGGAATTTTTAGCCCAAGCGGATGACTGGTTGGAAGAAGCGGGATTTACTGCCATTAGCCCCTCAATTTATCGTTCCTTAGATCGGGCAGTCAATCAAGAACAAGTCAAAGACTGGTTAAAAACCTTAACTCGTGCAGAAATTGCACCCCCGGCTATCTGTTTTGCCTCTTTACTATGGCAACGTTATCTCAATCGTTTAGGTATTCAACCGGTTGCCGTGGGTGGGCATAGTTTAGGGGAATTGAGTGCTTTTCAAGCTGCTGGTGTCTATGACGAGAAAACCTTGTTAATCTTTGCAGCGATGCGGGGGAAAGCGATGGCAGCCTCTAGGGACAATGGGGGAACGATGGCGAGTTTAGCCTGTTCTCAAGATGTGGCTGAACAACTGGTAAAAGGGGTCAACGGTTATGTAGTGGTGGCGAATATTAACAGCCCCAAACAAACCGTAATTTCCGGTACACCTGCCAGTGTTGCTGAAGTCATGAAACGGGCAGAAGCCCAAGAGATTCAAACTCGTCAATTGCCAGTTGCCAATGCCTTTCATTCTGAGATGGTAGCAGAAGCGGCTGAGTTTTTGCGGGGAAATGCACCCGTTCCAGCAACCCTATCTCAAACTAATTTACCGTTATTTTCCAGTGTCAACGGACAGCTAGTTCAATCTGGAATTAACTTGCGGGAATACTTTGCCCAACAGGTGACTTCTCCAGTGGATTTTGTTTCCTTAGTGAAGACTTTAGCCACTCAATGTGACCTGATAGTGGAAGTCGGGCCGGGGAAAGTGTTGTCTGGTTTAGTGAGTGCAACCGCGAATCATCCCCTGTGTTTACCGGTGGAGTCTAAACCGGGACGAGATCGGGATTTAAACACCATTGTTGCCAGTGTGTTTGTTCAAGGTAGCGAGATTAATTGGAACGCACTCTATGAAAATCGTTTGGTGCGTCCCTTTATTCCTGCCTCACAAAAACAGTTTATTGTCAATCCTTGCGAGAAACCATTGCAGGTTCCTGAAGGTGAATCAACCGATCCACTGGTTGTGCCTGTTAATCCGGTTTCTGAGGAAAATTTTGTCGAAGCATTATCCAACTATTTCACAGAGCGGGGTCCCTTTTTAGCTGAGTTAATTCGAGCTGATTTGGAAAGTTTATAAATTCAATTCACTTGAGTTAATGTATCACACTTAACCCTTTGTACCAGGAGAAAATCATGACCTTTTCTCAACATGATCTCGATTTGTCGTCACCAAATGACGAACTGGTTCAGTTACTTTCCACTTACTTTTCTCAACGGGGTTCTTTCCTAGCCAAAGTCATTCAAGCTGATTTAAAAACTTCTCCCCATTTTGCCAATGTTTATCGCAATGGCAACGGTAATGGCAATGGCAAAACTCCTTACCTCAATGGTAATGGCAATGGTAATGGGAATGGCAAAA
>JH610631.1 GCA_000252485.1 Prochloron didemni P4-Papua_New_Guinea
GTCGGTCAATCATGCTCGGTATTCCCAGGGGTCTTTTCTTGCCATTGGACTTTGGGATGTATACTCGTCGTGCCGGTACGGGTTTCCAACTCTTGTATTTGGTTAGGGCATCGACTACCCTACCTCTGACCTGTGGGTTCAACTTGGCCACTTTATCTACTCCAGAGGTATTTTTTCCTTTGTTGAGCTGTGTCGCTTGTCTGACTGATATGAGTATGTTGGAATAACTACTAAGCATCAATCTCTGTAGTTTGTTAACCTTATTCCAGTCGGCGAACTGAGTCGCTCGGAAAATCCTGCGTCTTAGTTTCTTGACCGCCCGGTAGGCTTTAGTCCAATTGACTTTGTGCCAGTCGGTGGTTTGTTCAGTTACGATACCGTTCTCTAACGAGTTCGATTCCATCTTTTCCTTTACAATGTAAGAATTAGACTTTTTGGATTCCTCGCTCGGAATCAGCTCCCGAAAGTTAGCGCTCTTTCGAGTTGGGGAATATTCCCCTATCCAGTCACTTATAACTTGTGTCTTTCGTGTTGCCTTTCGGCATACTGGCTTTTGCTTTCTTCGGTTATCTTTTACCGAACTGAGAGTTATACCTCTTCTTACGAATTGGCTACCATAATCCATCGACCTAGGATATAGGACTCAACCCGGCTTACCCGGTTACACACAAAGAAGATGCGAATTAGAGGCCACCGTCTCCCCCCTGTTCCCCC
>JH610632.1 GCA_000252485.1 Prochloron didemni P4-Papua_New_Guinea
GGTTAGGGGAGGGTGATCGCCGAGGTGGTGTAATTTGGCATACCCAAGGGAGCGGAAAATCCCTATCGATGGTGTTTCTCGCTGGAAAACTGGTATTAAGCCAAGCCCTACAAAATCCCACCATCCTCGTCCTAACCGATCGCAACGACCTAGACGACCAACTATTTAATACTTTTGCTGGATGCCGTCAGCTCTTACGGCAAGACCCCCAACAAGCCAATGATAGAGAGGCAGTACAGTCCCTGTTAAAAGTTTCCTCCGGCGGCATCGTATTTTCTACCATCCAGAAATTCGCCCCCACCAACCAAGATCTTCCCCCCTCTGGGGGGAATCAAAGGGGGGCGGGGGCATACCCACAATTGAGCGATCGCCACAATATTATTGTCCTAGCGGACGAAGCCCACCGCAGTCAATACGGATTCAAAGCCAAACAAGTTGATCTGAAAGATGAAACAGGAAACATCATCGGCAAACAAACCAAATATGGCTTTGCTCGATATATCCGGGATGCCTTACCTAATGCTTCCTTTGTTGGTTTTACAGGCACACCTATTGAAGAAACCGATAAAAACACTAAAAAAGTTTTCGGAGATTATATCGATATTTACGATATTGCCCAAGCTGTCCGGGATGGTGCAACGGTCCCTATTTACTACAACAACCGCCTAGTCAAAATGAAACTAGACGAAACCGGAAGACAACTCCTGGAAGAACTGGATGAAGACCTAGACCTCTTGTCCCCCGAAATCTTGTCCCCCTTCTTGTCCCCCTTCTTGTCCCCCTTCTTGTCCCCCTCCCCTGGGAGGGGCTAGGGGAGGG
>JH610633.1 GCA_000252485.1 Prochloron didemni P4-Papua_New_Guinea
CCAGAGTCAAAAAGCGAAAAGCCAAAGGAACCCGACTAGAAGCGTTAGTGGGAGCCACGGAACGTTTAGAAGTCATCGCCCAAGACATCGTCAACCATTTCGCCGAACGCCAAAAAGTCAATCGAGGCAAGGCCATGATTGTCACCATGAGCCGCCGTATTGCTGCTAATCTTTATGAGCAAATTATTAATATTCGACCCCATTGGCATAATAAGGATTTAAACAAGGGCAAAATCAAAGTAGTAATCACTGCCAGTGCCTCCGATGAAGAAAAGTTAGCAAAACATCAAACTAGTAAAGGCGATCGCCAAATCCTCGCCCAACGCCTCAAAGATCCGGAAGACCAACTGGAAATGGTCATTGTTTGCAATATGTGGTTAACCGGATTCGATGTCCCATGCCTCCACACTATGTACATCGATAAACCCCTCAAATCTCATAACCTCATGCAGGCGATCGCCCGGATTAACCGCGTCTATTCTGAGAAACAAGGGGGTTTAGTAGTAGACTATTACGGACTGGCCACCGAACTAAAAGAAGCCCTTAATTTCTATACAAAAAGCGGCGGCAAAGGACAGCCCACCTTAGATCAAAATGTGGCAGTGGGTTTATTACTCTCCAAAATCCAAGCAGTAGAAGAAATCATGGCAGGCTTCCAGTACCAACAATATTTTGAGACAACTACCGAAGAGAAATTAAACATTCTCATGGGAGCTATGGATTTTGTCTGCAATCCCCATCACAAAGAAAAATTTTTACTAGAAGTCACCGCCCTATCAAAAGCCTACTCCCTAGCCGTCCCCCATCCAAAGGCATTAGAACAAGCCGAAAAAATTTCATTCTTCCAAGCCATCCAAACCAGCATTTATAAACTGGAACCTAGGGATGGCGGACTCAGTAACCGGGAAATGGAAACCGCCATCCGTTTGGTGGTGGATCAAGCCTTGGTGAGTGATACTGTAATCAATATTTTTGAGGAGGCAGGCATTAAAGACCCAGACATCTCCATTATTTCCGATAAATTTATGGAAGAAGTCCGAGGTATGAAACACAAAAACCTTGCTGTAGAACTTCTGCAAAAACTCCTCAAGGATGAAATCCGAAGCCGCCGCAAAATAAATTTAGTACAGAGCCGCAAACTTGCGGAAATGCTCGAAGATTCCCTTCGTCGCTACTATAACCACTTCATTACTGTTACCGACGTAATCGAAGAACTACTTCAAATCTCCAAAAAAATAACAGAAGCAGATAAACAAGGGGAAGAACTTGGATTAGAACCCTACGAACTGGCCTTTTATGATGCTCTTGCTCAAAATAATAGCGTTGTTGAAGTCATGGGAGTAGATGAACTTAAAGCTTTAGTCATCGCTCTGGTGGAGGGAATTAAAAAGAATGCCTCTATTGACTGGAATCTCAAAGAAAGCGTCAGAGCCAGAATGAAAATGATGGTAAAACGCCTCTTACGTAAATATGGTTATCCCCCTGATATGCAAGCCCTGGCCACAGAACTTGTTCTCGAACAGGCTTTGGTTATTAGTTGTTAGTTGTTAGTTGTTAGTTGTTGGTTGTTGGTTGTTGGTTGTTGGTTGTTGGTTGTTGGTTATAAATAATTGTATAGCGCTTCGCGCTGGTGTCGTTAGATGCTACATTTTTTTTACAAAGGTGCTGCATCCGCTGCATCACCTTTGTACAAAGCGAAAGGGGCATTTTTCTTGCACGAACTCTTAATTGTTCATTGTTAATTGTTCATTGCTCATTGCTATAGTCTGGTATAGAAAAACTGAAAATCAAAGTAATCCTCCATAGCGAATAAACAGTAAAATGGCAGCCCAAGAACCCAAAGCTACTTTCACTGCTACCAAAACATTGAGTATAGGAATAACTCCACCACTCACCAACGTACTTAATTCTCCTGGCGGGAATTCCCAACCAATTAAAGTAAAAACTGCCAAAACAATGAAAATCAAAACGGAAATCTTTTCCCAAGTAGCAGCACTCCATTTTTTATAGATTTTTTCCATCCATTTAGATGATGAAGTAATAGCAATTAAGCCAATGGCAGTTCCTCCAGCTACTCCCGCAGCAAAACCACCACCGGGACTCAAATGTCCTCTAATTGCTAATTCTATACTCACTAAGGCTGCAATAGTTGCTCCCAAACGAGCCAGTACGATGGAAGGGCGATCCCGCAGGGATCTGCTTTCCGATGTGTTGACTGGATAAATTGTTTCCGTCGGTTTTTCATTGGCTAAGAGAAACTTTACTCCCAACACCGCAATAGTAAATACTACCACTTCAAAAATAGTGTCGTAGAGGCGATTACGAAAAATAATCCCGGAAACAGCATTAGGAACTCCACTATCGGCGACGATAGATTCCACAATGGAAAATTCCTCCCATTCTGCTGCTGGATTGGGCATTATAAGCATTTTAAAAAACAATGCTATTCCTGCTGCAAGATAAACCCACTTCATAGTTGATAGTTGATAGTTGATAGTTGATAGTTGACAGTTGATAGTTGATGGTTGATGGTTGACAGTTGATAGTTGACAGTTGATAGTTGATAGTTGATAGTTGACAGTTGAGTCAGTAGGGTGGGCATTGCCCACCAATATATATATTTTATCAGCGATCAAGAGAAAGATTTTAATTAGATATCAGTCAATTTATCTGAGGAGATAAATTACGCTTTCGGTGGGCGATGCCCACCCTACAAACCGTATAATTTTACTACTCAACTCTACAATTTTCTTCTCCCCCCTTATTAAGGGGGGCTGGGGGGGATAGAACGATAATTAATAGTTGTAGTCCCTAAGTTTAACTCCGTTTCCATAATCTCAAACAGACGACGAACTCTAAAGGTGGTTTCATAAGGTTTGCTATCTTTCTCTGGTTCTAATAATTCTGATTTAGTACAAGTAGCGTGAATTTCTTGTGCGATTAAGGCTTGTTCTAAAGCTTCTACATTGGGATATTCTACTAACTCCAAACGTAAATGATATCTATTGATTATTTTTCTCACACTAGCTATTAATTCTGCCAAATAACTTTCTTTGTCCCTTTCTCTTTCCGCCAATATTCCCAAACGCATTACTAAAGAAGAACGCACCGCCACTATATAAAGAATCATGGCTAATATGGTCCCTACTAAGGCTTCTGTTAAAGCTACATCGGAAGCCCCCAATACCCCATATACTAATGCTGCCACTGCTCCTAAAATACCTCTAATTACTAAAGCATGATAGGGATTAACCTGAAAGAGTAATATAAATGCTGATAAGGGTAATAAAGCGATTATTACATATACATAGCTATCTATCATTGTTGCTATCTCCACTACTAGAACAATATGCTAACACGTAACCCAATACTGTATTCCAAATTGCTAAGGAAATAATTGCTAACAGCAACAAAGGCCATTCGATCGGTATTTTTAGTAATAAACCCACTACAATAGCCATAGAACCCAGAGTATCGGCTACGGAAAGACTGTGGAGTTTGAACAATAGGGATCTATTGCCCATTAAAGGGAAAGTTCCCCAAAACCAAAAAATCACCCCTAAAATCAAACAGCTATAACTGAGAAGATTAATCATATTTTTCTATCCTTTTAAGTAAATTGGCCAGCAGCATTAATCCCCCATTCCCCACACTGAGAATGATGGCTGCAACTACTCCAATATACCAGTCATCCCGCGTAACGGAAATAACCAACATTATAATGGAGGTTTTGGTGGAAATACTGGCGAAGGCCAGCATTTTTTGCCAAATATTCTCATCTTGCCAAGCTTCATAAATGGGTATGAGTAACGCCAGAATCATGGCGATTATAATCCAGTTCATTTCTTGGTTCTCCTCCGTCGGACTCGGTGTACTTCGTACCAACCTTGTTGGTGGTATTTGACCACAATAGTTTTCGGGGTAAAGGTAATTAAAAAGATATCTAAAAATACCAGTCCTGGTGTCCGTCTCGGTTGGACTTTCTCGCAAACAAAATCTTCGCGATCGTGGGGACGAAACATCATTTCAATGGCTTCTACATATGCTTGGGGAATGGCTATAACAATCTGCCACAATACTTTTAGCCAATCTTTTAACGGTCCTAGGGATGTAGAACTACGAGGTAGTATGAAGGCAATAGCAATACCGATCATAATATTTGCGGGACTGAGATCGGCAGTGAGTAAAAGCCAAATTACTAGTCTGAAAATTAGATTAAAAAATGCGATCGCGTCCATGCTATCCAAAAGAGTAAAATTAACATCAAGCTCATCACCCCAATTAAATGGTCAAATTTTTCCATCTCCCGAGGTAATTTAACTACAGCTTGCTTAAAAATAAACCAATATGCTGTCCAACCGATGAAAATAGTTGCTAGGGGTTTGATGATATTTTTGAGGCTATAAGCGTCGTAATAAACCCCGTTGGCTGCAATTAATCCTCCCAGTAAAATAATCATTGCTAACCAAAAATTAAGAGGCTGGGAGTTATTTGTCTGAGACTGTGAGACAGGCTGGAAGCCTATCCCACTCCCACTCCCACTGGATTGTGATTCTAATCTTTGTTTCTCTGATTCTAGTTTTTCTTTTTCACTTCTCCTATGAGGTAAAAAGATGAATTTAGCAAAAGAAATAGCCGTTCCCAGTGCAGCAATATTCATGCCAATAACTTGCCAAGGTAAAAGATTCTTATTAGTTAATACTTTAGCTCCAAAACCGGACAAAAGGGGAAAACCAGAAATAGAAAAACTAGCTATAACTAAAGCAATCCAAATCCCAGTATCCATAGGCTTAGATTGCAATTCTTTAAAACTACGACTGGGTAAAATACCAGCAAGTAAAAACAAGGCAGATTTAACTAAACCGTGAGTGAGAGCGTAAAAACCTCCTACCACTGGCGCTGCGAGAATAAAACCCAACTGGGAAACCGTGTGAAATGCCAACATGCGCTTGGTATCTTTTTCAAACACCGCGTAACTCACCCCTAACAGGGCCGTAGCAACGCCAAAAAACCTCACAATGGGATCTAGCTCCTCCAACATCAAAGCGCAACGTACTAGGGGAAATACCCCGGCTTTCACTACCACACCGGAAAGCATGGCGGATACAGGACTTTGGGATTCCGAGTGGGTTAAAGGTAGCCACAAACCGGAAACAAATATGCCTCCTTTGACTAACAATCCGAGAAAAATGAGGGCGATCGCTTCTGGAGGAGAACCGCGCAAACCAGCAAAGTTAAAAGAATGATGGGCTTGATATACCAGCACCGCTCCTATTAAATAAAATAACATTGCCGTATTGCTAACAAAAAGATAGCGCAATCCCACCCACATAGAGCGATTAGTTCGCGGATAAGTAATCAAGAGAAAGGAACCAATACTAATTACCTCTAAGGCCACGTACAAACTGATTAAATCGGTACAGATAAAAGTAGCATTCACGCTGCCATGCAAAATCACAATTTGCATGTAGAAAAAAGCAGTTTTATCCTTGTGCCAACAGTAAATAATAACTGCTACTGTCACCAAAGCGTTAGTGAGGATAAAAAAGCCACTTAATTGGTCTATAGCTAGAGTTACGCCAAAATTATCTAGTAGCTGGATCTTGAAAGTAGTTGAATTTAAAAATATTAACCAGCTATAGCCAGCAGAAACTAACCCTATTCCCAGGGCCGCAAATCGAGCCAGGTTGGGAAGTAAATAAATTACAAATCCCAGAAAAAACGGTAATGCCATCCAGACAATGGTTAGATTATTCATGGGGTATCATTCTCTTCAATAGCGCTAGTTTCTAAAGTGGGATTATCCTTAGCTAACTTCATCACCCCCACTAACATCAAAGCTTGAATGGAAAAACCAATTACAATTGCTGTGAGAATTACTGCTTGGGGAACTGGGTCTGCATAAGCTACATTTTTACTACTAGAAACAATGGGGGTAAATAAACCATCTCGAGATGCCACTAATACGTAATAGCCCACAACTCCCGTACTCATGATATCCGTAGAGATGATTTTCATCACTAGATTTTTCTTAAAGATGATGCCGAAAAACCCACATAAGGTAGTGGCAAAGATACAAGCTTCTAACATTTCAATAGTTGATAGTTGATAGTTGACAGTTTATAGTTAATATATTAAACGCCAATGCCGTTATAAGAAGTAGTTTTTCTTAGTATACTCCCCCCTTTCATAAGGGGGGTTGGGGGGATAAAGCCTTTAAGCAAAAGATTGGGTAGTAATTGTTTCTTGACCCAAATCAGTCATTTTGTTTTCAATGCAATTTACTGCTTCTCTGAGAGCAGTAGTGCGATGGGGAATAATATTTTCAGCAGGTAACATGTCCATTACTCCCAATTTTCTCAGGCGTTTTTCCGCTTGTCCGGTAATTCCAACTAAAAATACCTGACGGTCTTTTTCGATCGCTTCCTTAATAGCATTTTCCAAAGCCAAAGACGAAGTTACTCCCAAAATCGGCACTTCAGTTAAATCCAACACCAACGCTTCATAATCATTAATTAAATTGTGTTGGCGGGAAATGGCTTTAGCTACCCCAAAAATCATGGGACCGCTGAGATAAAAGAGCAGTACCCTACCATTAGCTGTTTCCAACAACTGTTGTTCTTCTGGGTTCAGATCTATTTGTTCGTCGTTATAGGTAATAGCTCTAACTTTCTCAGAGCGAAGGTCAGAAAGACGTTCGATCGTTAAAATATTGGCCACAAATACTCCTATGCCCACAGCAACAATTAAGTCCACAAACACAGTGAGGAAAATAACCCCGTACATAATAAATGCTGCTTTGGGAGAAATTTTGTGAGCCCGCTTGAGGAAACCCCAGTCCACAATATCGATTCCAACTTTGAGAGCAATCCCAGCTAACACAGCGCTAGGAATAACTGTTAAATACTGACTCAAACCCAATACAACTACCAGCAAAACCAAAGCCCGAGTTAAACCAGAAACAGCAGTTCTGCCACCAGACTGGATATTAACCACAGTTCCCATAGTTGCTCCAGCACCAGCAATACCTCCGAACAAACCGGAAACTAAATTGCCAATACCTTGACCGATTAATTCCTTATTGGAGTTGTGTTCGGTACGAGTTAAACTATCAGCTACTACAGAAGTGAGCAAAGCATCGATACAACCCAACATTGCTAGTACCAAACCGTCCACCAACATGGTTTGCAGTTGATCTCCAGTAAAAGTGGGGACTTGCAAGCTAGGTAAACCAACAGAAATTTCCCCAATAGTCCGAATTTCCGCATTACCAAATAGGAACAGGGAAATTAAAGTTCCCACAATTAAAGCTAGTAGTTGAGGAGGCAAAAACTTCTTTAACTTGCTGGGATAGAAAAGGAGAATCGCAACAGTCAAACCAGCTAGAATAGTTTCCAGAGGATTAATATTGACCATCAATTGAGGCAGATTTTGTACCGTACCGATTACTCCTCCTTTAGGACTAGCTTGTCCCAAAAAAGGTGCCGTCTGGAGGATAATCAGAATCACCCCAATACCGGACATGAAGCCGGATATAACTGTATAAGGCATGAGGGTGACGTATTTACCCAACTTCAACACGCCAAAAGCAATTTGAAAAACCCCAGCTAACATCACTACAGTAAAGGCCATGGCTAGACCATTTTCCGGATTGGCAGCAGTTAAACTGGCAATTACTGCAGTTACGATTACCGTCATGGGACCGGTGGGTTCGGAAATGAGGGTGGGAGTACCGCCAAACAAAGCAGCAAAAAAACCCACTAAAATTGCTCCCCACAATCCCGCAGAAGCCCCCGCACCGGAAGCAACTCCAAAAGTTAAAGCCATTGGTAAGGCAATAACTGCAGCAGTAATACCGCCAAAGATATCCCCTCTGACATTTCTGAAATGAATCTTATTGGTTACACCCATTGTTTTTAAATGAATTTTTCTCAACACTAAACTAAGGTCTAGGGAACCGAAGCCTATGTAGATGAGAAACTGTTGATTTTTTTTGTTTGAATTTCTTATCTATATTTTTAGCTTACA
Source organism: Prochloron didemni P4-Papua_New_Guinea (assembly GCA_000252485.1). Taxonomy (GTDB): domain Bacteria; phylum Cyanobacteriota; class Cyanobacteriia; order Cyanobacteriales; family Prochloraceae; genus Prochloron; species Prochloron didemni. The sequence continues at coordinate 8,029 of JH610633.1, forward strand.
AAGCTTTAGACAAAAAACAAGAGCCTGGAAATTAAATTTCCTAATGGAAAAGATAATAAAAACTTATATTTTCTTTAGATTTCCTAGGGTGGGAAAAATTAGAGAATTATTAGCAAAAGCGGCGGGCTGTGAATAATTATATTACATTCCGGTTCCATTGGCAAGCCCTTGGCGAAAAAAAATTTGCTAATGGTTTGGAAAATATCAGCTGCCAATATTTAGATCGTCAATATAGCACTACGCATTTAGGTTAGGACATTAATAAAGCCTGAAACCTAGTCATAGCATGTTTTTGAATTTTTAATTTTGAATTTTGAATTGCGCGTAGCGCTATACCTTGATTTATATGTTGCGGCGTAACGCACCATTTTTGAGTCAGAAAATAACTATTTTTTTATAAAAAAGAAGCAAAGGTTGCCAGTCCGTCCGGTGTACGCAAAGGTTAGCTGGCGATCGCCCTCAGTAGCAACAGTAGTCAAGATTGTGAATAAGAAACATTGAGGTTGTTGCTGTTTCTCAACCTGCACTTAGAGGCTTGGATATCCCATCTTCCATTCACCACAAACGTCGCACTCAGTAAAAAAAAGATCCCCCGACCGTTAGAGAGAGCGATCGCCCTATTTGCTTACTTCAGAATTAGCTCACATCTTTAATTGTGCATTTTAATTGGTTAAAGCCCTTGTAATTCAAGCTTTTTTCAATTTCGCTATATATAGCACTACGCATTTAGGTTAGGACATTAATAAAGCCTGAAACCTAGTCATAGCCTGTTTTTGAATTTTGAATTTTGAATTTTGAATTGCGCGTAGCGCTATACAATCTATTTTGCACAGGTACTTACTATGCTAAAAGGCTAAGGAGCGATCGCGATGATTCAAGCCATTTCCCAAAAAGTAACCTTCGATGAATTTATTGATTGGTATCCAGAAAACTCAGAACACTGCTATGAACTACACAATGGGGTAATTGTTAAGATGCCAAAACCAACTGGCAAACATTCAGAAATTGCTGGCTTTCTCGGAGGTGAACTTTTCTTATTAATTAGGCAAAGACAACTACCTTACTTCATTCCCAAAGAATGCCTTATTAAACCCTATGCTAATGAATCTGGGTACGAACCAGATCTGATCGTATTGGACAGACTAGCTATTAATTCCGAGCCTCGCTGGGCAAAAGAATCGATTATCACCATGGGAGAGTCAGTGCGACTAGTTGTTGAAATAGTCAGCACCAATTGGCAAGACGATTACGCACTCAAACTCAACGAATACGAGGCAATGGGTATTTCTGAATACTGGATAGCAGACTATCTAGGGTTAGGCGGTAGGCGCTACATTGGCAGTCCCAAACAACCTACTTTCTCAGTTTGTCAGCTTATTGATGGTGAATATCAAATTAGTCGGTTCAGAGGGGATGAGTGCATTATTTCAGAAGCTTTTCCAGAGTTTAACTTAACAGTTAATCAGGTATTTACTGCTCTGTAATAAAGATATGGATTTTGCCCACCCTACGAGAGAAAGCGATCGCCTTGTTTCCTCACTTCAGAATTAGCTCACATCTTTAAATAGCGATCAGCTTCCAGTTAGAGAGAGCGATCGCCTAACTCACTATTTTAGCTGTGTCGTGCCACTACCAATCAGAGATTCGATAATAATTGAAAGTATTCGGTTATTTTGGTTGTCGGATTAGAACAACGGTTGGTTTTGCACTTTACGATACCCCTTGATTATGTTCAGAGGTACGGCGTTAATCAAGGTCGAAAAGTTGGGGATGTGTGTCTCTTCCTGGACTAACGATTCATTGACGCGGTTCCACCAGTCGGTGTCAACGATATTTGAGCGCAAACCGTGATCTCCAGCGAAGTATTGCGATATTTCAACCGGAACATTGGCTGGCAGGGCTGAGGATTTATAATTGTACTGCGCCATCAAAGCCCACAAGTGGGTTTTCGGAACCGTGACATTCTCTAGCACCTTGTTCATATAGTCTGAGACATAGCTCCAGGTAGTAATACTTTTACCACACCAATATTGCTCTACTGCATTAGTCCAGAAGCCAGTATTTTGTCGTAGCCAAGCTAACATATTGCTGGGTAGTCCGCCCGAATACTCTCCCATACCGACAACCACCCGACCAGGCGTATTCAAAATTTTGCCGAGTTCGTTGTTTTGCTGGGATGCCGGGATGATCCTACCATTATTGAACTTCTGCTCAATCAGTCTGGCCAGATCCTGAAAGTCAGTGTCGCTCCATGTGCCAATGAATCGGTGGAAGTCCAAGATGACGATCTCTCTGCTGGTTTCGTTGAGGAAACTGTTGATTTGTTCGACACCTTCGAGGAACGACAGATTAGTCAGATATTTGTCGTGTGTGAATTGAAATCGTCCATCACCACTACCGTCGATTTTGAGACGAATATCAAGGGAGCGGATTCCCTGTTCCAACTGTTGTTGGAGATTCAAATATTGAGTCTGTACCCAGGGCTGAGTGATGTTGGCAGCCTTATAAGTACCCGAATCGTGAGTGCCCGGAAGCGTTAATTCGGTCAGTTTAAGATTCTGAAGACAGGGCTCAAACAGAGCCATCCATGTCTTGGCCCAGTGCTTCACGGAGGGCTTAAGCGCCGACCAGTCGTCGTCGATGCTGCCCGACCCATAATTGGGCGTCGGGTAGGGTGAGACTTTCTGTTGAGTTTGCCCAGGGAAAAAGCCGATCGCGAAAGTAACTACACCGTCATGTATCCATCCGACGGGAGACTGGTTGTTAATGTCGGGCGGTGGATAAACGAACATCCCGTTGGGTACGTTCTCCCATTCCAACAAAATACCGTAGCCAGATTCAGAGGGTGGATTGGGGCTGGGTAGATTATCGACTCCTTTCTTCTTGGCGTGAACCTTGACAGTGAATCCGTTGATACCGTCTAAGGTATAGGTAGCATCAGCTGAATCATCTATGCTATAGGAGAAGATTGTCTCTTTAAATTCGCCGTAGAACTGAGCGATGGAATTTGCGGCAATCTGGTCAACTGGATTCCACTCCATTTGATAGCTGTGCGAGTGTGTCCGTCTCATATTGTACGGAGTAGCATTAACGATTTGAATGTTGAATCCTGCACCCATCTTCTTTATCTCCTTCGTCTACTAAAGACAATCTGCGAATAATCTAGGCGATTGTATCCAATGCGCTGACAACCCCTTAATGCTGCACCGACGCACTGGTTCCCCTCTTGGGAGGGGTTAGGGGTGGGTTATTTCCCTCTCAGGAGGGGTTAGGGGTGGGTTATTCCCCTCCTGGGAGGGGTTAGGGGTGGGTTATTCCCCTCCTGGGAGGGGTTAGGGGTGGGTTATTCCCCTCCTGGGAGGGGTTAGGGGTGGGTTATTCCCCTCCTGGGAGGGGTTAGGGGTGGGTCTTAATCCAGTCGGAAATCACCCTCAAAACTCCCTCCACCTCACCACAAACTTCTTCTTCCTGAAACCGTAAAAATCTTACTCCCAAAGACTCCAAACGCTTTTGTCTTTCTGCATCTTGTTCTTGTGCTTCGGGACTATCATGGGAAAAACCGTCAATCTCAATGGCCAGCATCAGCTTTTTGCAATAAAAGTCCACAATAAATTGATCGATGGGACGTTGGCGATCGAAGTCATGGCCACACATTTGCTTTCCTTTAAGGTGTTTCCAAAGAGTCGCTTCTCCAGGGGTCATGTTTTTGCGAAGTTCCCTAGCTCTTTCTTTTAATATTGGATTGTAGGGAATAATTTTAATTGCCATGGGGATGATAATGGTAACGCTTTTTTGAGTGCTAGTCTAACAGACTTAACCTACCTCTAACCCAACCCAACCCTAGTCTAACCCAACCCTAGCCTAACCCACCCCTAACCCCTCCCAGGAGGGGAATAAGAGGGGAACTGGAGGGGAACCGGAGCTAGGAGGGGAATAAGAGGGGGGTGCGATCGCCTGACCGTTAGAGAGAGCGAAGGCCCTATTTCCCCACTTCCGAATCAGCTACACATCTTTAGCTTTCATAATCTAAGAGCGATCGCCTGACCGTTAGACAGGGCGATCGCCTGATTTCCTGGCTTCAGAATTAGGTGTCAGAAGTAGGGGCTTTCTGGTATTCGCCCACTATAGCGATCGCCTGACCGTTAGAGAGAGCGAAGGCCCTATTTCCCCACTTCCGAATCAGCTACACATCTTTAGCTTTCATAATCTAAGAGCGATCGCCTGAACGTTAGACAGAGCGATCGCCTGATTTCCTTGTTTCAGAGTTAGGTGTCATAGGTAGGGGCTTTCTGGTATTCGCCCACTATAGCGATCGCCTGACCGTTAGAGAGAGCGATCGCCCTATTTCCCCACTTCCGAATCAGCTACACATCTTTAGCTTTCATAATCTAAGAGCGATCGCCTGACCGTTAGACAGAGCGATCGCCTGATTTCCTTGTTTCAGAATTAGGTGTCAGAAGTAGGGGCTTTCTGGTATTCGCCCACTATAGTGATCGCCTGACCGTTAGAGAGAGCGAAGGCCCTATTTCCCCACTTCCGAATCAGCTACACATCTTTAGCTTTCATAATCTAAGAGCGATCGCCTGACCGTTAGACAGAGCGATCGCCCTATTTCTTCACTTCAGAATTAGTCTACATTCTTAGCTTTGATAATCCAATTGACGTAGATGTTTTTGGGGCGGGTTTCACTTCCACCTGTACTGCCTGTGGTACCCGATCCCTGCTGCCAATATCTCCCGTCGGCAATATCTCCTCTCCCTGAAGGGAATACAGTATATGAATGTGAATGCGATTTGAATTGATCCTCCTGGTACGAACCAACCTTATCACCAGTATTTCCACCTGTTGCAGATGCGGTACGATCCCCAGCATCAGGATCTCGTCCTTGTCCATAATCTACACCTCGGAGAAACCGACCACGCAAATCGGGTGTCTTAAAATACCCAGCCCTTGAAGCCGTTCCATAATAAGTCCCAATTATGTTGTTTAGCTCTGAATAGTTGTCTATCGGATATTCTTCACCGTTACAGACAAGCCATCCTTGACGTTCTAATGCTCCTGTAGCACTTCCGCTCGTATCCCCAGCGTATGCTGTTATTGTTCCAATCGGGACTTCACCAGCACTAGCAGCATTAACTTGTGTACCGAAGATGAGAGTAACAGCGAGCAGTATGGTGATCGCTGCGCCAAAAATACGTTTCCTGTTCATAAGGATGTTCTTTAGTTTCAGTGTTTACTTGATTGTTCGATCCAATTTCCTTGGACAAGAAATAAGGGTTTGATATTTCCTGTTACGGGGGTCGGATCGATCGCTTTCGATTGCGAATTTTCATAATTTCAGATTCTCCTTTGTTTAGTGAGTAGGGTGCGTTAGGCGTTTGTTTGATCGATATAAGGAAACATTTGTCTTTTTCGCCGTAACGCACCGTTATCCTTTGTTTTGGTGCGTTACGCTGTCGCTAACGCACCCTACAACAGCGAATATCCCACTCATTAGCGTGGCCAGGGACTTACAATGGGGGAGCCACCCCAATAAGTCGGCTGGGTAATCAAAGCAAACGGTAGCCCCACACTGTTCAACATAGAAGGGTTAAATGCCAACTTCCCATAAAGAGATGAAACACTAGGCCGTTGGTAGGAAACAGCACTGCTTCCAACTGCACTTGTCTCAGTTGAGTCTGGTAATACTTGTTCAACTCCCTTCGTTACACCTGACGATATTATCGATCCCTGAGTAGAAATAGTTCTGACTTTAGTGGGAAGCGCTGTTAGCCATCTACCAAGAAGTGAAGGGGATTTACCCTTAACTGCTGCCGATAAACTTTCTGCCCGACTTCCTAAAGTCGTAAAAGTATCGTAAGCCTCGTCTAGCATTGTTGGACTATCAAGGGGACTCCCTATATTAAATCCAGACTTACTAGCGATCGCACTTTGAGCTGCTGACCTTGCACCACCAAACCCAGCAATCCCACCTGTTATGGCACCGCCTATTCCGCCAACCAATGCTCCTTTCCAGATTGCATCAGATAAACTTCCTGGGTTTTCAACTCCGAAAGCTTCATTAATTCCAAACTGTGCGGCACCCTGGCCAGCACCAACGGCAGCACCGACTGCACCACCAACTGCTACACCAGCTAAAACGCCAGCTGCCGTTGAGCCTCCAGCGCTTACAACTGCTGCTCCAGCGGCAAAAGACGCTATACCTCCAGCGGCTGATATTGCTCCAGCGGCGGCTCCAACTGCTATTCCCGCAAATATATAGCCTGCTAGGTCCCATCCTTTTAGTCCTGCTTTGACACCTGTATAAGCAGCAACGCCACCACCAACTACTGCACCGGCTGCAGCTGCAATGGCTAATGCAGTTAAAAACGCAAACTTTCCATTTGGATCTACGAGCATTATCGGATTGTTACCAGCATACAAATAAGGACTGGCAAATTGCGCCTTGGGATCTGTTGCATAAAACCGTCCTAAACGCGGATCGTAAAATCGCGCTCGATAGTTATACAGTCCTAATTCGGCATCAAATTCCTGTCCCGTATAGCGATAACTAATAATCTCTGGATTGCCGGAAGCAGTTCCTATCAAGTCCCCAAAAGGTAGATAATCGAAGGTAGCAATTACTGTTCCTGCTTCATCTACTACTACACGAGTTGAACCCAGATGGTCTTTCAGTACGGTGTAAACCTTGCCATCTTTAATCAGTGCGACTAATCCACCAATACCGTGAATATATTGTACGGGTTTGTCACTCACTTCTAACAGAGGATAATCATTCAAACCATGTACATATAATTTAGTGGCTGTTTGCTTTCCCGAACTATCTGCAGACGTTTTCAAGACTCGCTGATTTTCTCCGTCATATTTAAAGGAAACTGATGTTGCTTCTTCAAGCTGTACCTGAGTGGTTAGCTGAGTGAAGGGATCGTAATCAATGTTAGAAACTTGACGATGAGAAGCACTTTTAACGTTCCCATTGGCATCATAACTATAGCTTTGCGGTTCGCTGTTATTGCTAACTGTGTTTACTTTATCCGTATTCTGGATATATTCATACTCATTGGTTGTGTCACCCCGTTTTAAGGTTTCAATGTTGCCGTTGACATCATAAGTCGTGGGTTTGCCTACTCCTAAACTTGCTTGCTCATTTTGGGAATTTTGGGCAACTTCTAACCGTCCTAATTTATCGTACTGATATTGATAGTCATAACTTGGGGGTGAATTATCCCAAGTCCCGTAATTAATGCTATTTTTGGCAATATTCCCGTTGTAATATCCCGAACCTTGATAACCGTTCTCGGTATAAGCAAGAGATTGTTCCATTATTAAGGAGTTATCTGCTTTCTGATTACCAATGCGGGTAGGCCAACCGGGAGAGTTATAGTTGAGACTGTTTTGTATTCCCTGATTATTTAGGTTTGCGGTTTTTAGACTGCTATCAGCATTGTAACTATAACTGGCAAACCGTTGGGGATTTTCCGGTGTTCCGATGGCGATGTTTTCTCCTAGGCTGTTATAGCTGTAAACCACTTCAGGAATATTGTTAGTATTATCGGGATAGTGAATCTTGATGACGTTTCCGAGATTATCGTATTCGTAACTAACTGTTTGCGCTGCATATCCAGTAACTGTGAGAGTTTTACTCTTTACATTACCAAATTGATCGTAATCATAGATTTCTTCGACGTCGGTGTTACCGTCTCCTTGATTACTACTCAATATTTTCCACAAACGACCTATTAAATCAGGGTTTGAACCATCTCCATCAAAAATATACCGTTTACGCCAAGATGTTTGTTGGGGATAGTTGGGATCGGTATTAGCTTTTTCCTGTAGTTCGGTTCCATCATCCCAGTCTCCGGTAAACCAACCTTCCTCAGTTAAACGTCCTACGATATCATACTTTTTATAGAAGATGAGCTGAGATGTTAATCCTACTGCATCTACCATAAACCGAGGATTGCCTGCGCGATCGTAGATATATTTGCTTGTACCAGAATCTGGGTTAGTTTGACTAATCATTTGTCCGAGGAAATCGTACTGCATTGTGATTTCCCAAGCGTCAGGTTGTGAATCTTCCGGAGGTGCAAACTGATTAGGAAGTAAGACTTTAACTACGTTTCCTGCATCATCGTAAATACTGCGAGTGGTTTGATAAACATCGCTTCCTGCTTCAATAGGGCCTGCTTTTTTGGCTAAAGTACGTCCTAATTTATCTGTGAGAGTATAAACAGTTGTTCCATCAGCATCTGTTAGCTTTTCCACTAAATATTGCCCCGATGGATAAGAATCTTCGGCAAAAAATCCTTGTGAGTTTGTGCCATATTCCCTGCTGACAATATGGGTGTTACCATTGCCGATAGCAAATGCTTTCCCTGGTATTCCTTGCTGTATCGGACGATTCAATGGTGATGCTTCATATACTGTCCTGCTGTAAGGATAACCTTCGTCTTCGGGGTAATAATTGGCAATTTCTCCTGTTAATTCCCCGGACTCCCAATTGATACTTTCAACAAATGTTTGTCGATAACCGAAGAAAGTATTATCAAATCTTGCTGCTTTAGTAGCGATCGCCTGACGACTTAGAACGTCATAAACGGTTTCTGTCACCAGACAGTTGCTTCCTTCTAATGCTTGGGTTTGCCTTTCTTTCCCTGCACCATCACTATAGGTAATCCCAATTTGAGGATTTATAAAGGTGACGATATTGGCAAAAGCTACTTCATCAGCAGTGAATATTTCCACCGCTCCGGTAATATTATCTGTTGTTGTCTCAGCAAATATTTGTTGACCGTCAGCGTAGAATAAAACGGTATTATTGGCAGCGACTAATAACCATTCATGGGGAATTGAACCTGTATTAGCAACTTGGGAAGGTGTACCATTGAGGGTTAAAGTCCAACCCTGATTTTGTGTCCAAGTTACAGTTAATTGACTACTAATGCGAATACCTAACGGTTGTTCTGGTGTCTTTTGAGGATGAACTGATAACCTGACCCCATAGTTACTAAAGGATGCCGTAGATTGATAAGTAATGCTGTCTGAGGTGTTTCCAGTATGAACCAAAGCATTATTTTCTACCTGCCAACTATTCCCCTCCTGGGAGGGGTTAGGGGTGGGTTTCCTGCTCCCCTCCTGGGAGGGGTTAGGGGTGGGTTTGCTACTCCCCTCCTGGGAGGGGTTAGGGGTGGGTTTGCTACTCCCCTCCTGGGAGGGGTTAGGGGTGGGTTTCCTGCTCCCCTCCTGGGAGGGGTTAGGGGTGGGTTTCCTGCTCCCCTCCTGGGAGGGGCGGGGGTGGGTTGGGTTAGGGGTGGGTTGCCAATCTTGTCGCCATTGTTCGCCATTGATAAAGTTAGCATAGACTCCTCCTGCTGCTGCACCAATAGTCAGAACACTATTAGGTTTATCTTGAGAAAAGACATAACTTTCCTCATCATTTCCTTGTCGAGTTAAATAGGATGTCGTAACTGCATTGACTGTTTCAGCAAGTCCAATTTCTGCTACTTTTCGTTGGAAAGAGTCATAGAAATTACGGATGGTATCGCCACTATTTCCAAGTTGTGCGCTGACAATTTTGTACTTAGGTTCATAGACATTTCCTTGGAAACTACTGATTAAAGGAATAAAGCAAATATCATCAATTAAAAGAGATTTTGATGTTTTTTGATTGGATATTTCTAATCCTAAACTTGTGCCTTTAATTTGATTAGGACTAATTACATACTGCCAATATTTCCACTCGCTGTCAGTTGCTTCAATGTCTACAACAACAGGATTTCCTACAGGGTCATTGTTGTTATAAAATTGTAGTTTAACTTCAGCTTTTCCTCCATCTGTCTCAAAACCTGTTTCTGTTTTAAACCAAGCAGAAATAATATAACTTTGCTGAGTATTTGTTATTGTCAGAGGTGTTTTTTTAGTGAGAGTAACATTAGGATTAAGTCCTAAACTAGAAACTCCTGTGTGAGCATCTCCTGTAACAATCAAATCAGTTATCTGACCCTGATTTATACTCCAATCACTGAGATTTTCGTAAGCTTCAAAACCTGTATAGGTTGCTTCTTGAATAGTGGCATTAGCAAACTGAGCAATAGGATAAAATTGGTGCTTATCTAATATAATAGAACTGTGAATTCCATTAACATCGATTACATCTTGTTCTGCTCCATTTGAAGCTCTGGAAATAACTTCTGAAACTTTCAACCAATCTGTTTTATTTGGTTCATTTTGATTATTCCATTGGTCAAAAACAGCATTTTCATTAAGTCCTTGATAACTTCTGTATAAACCCCATTTTCCCTCTCCCCAATCTTTCCAAGTTGAAACGGTGATCGCTGTTGTTTTATCATTGGTTTTGTTAATGGTTTGCACAACAGGACTCAAGATATTTTGTTGTCTCAATCCATCATATTTTTCCCAACCATAGACAGAAGTTTGTGTCAGTATTTCCTCTTCGCCTAAACTGTTGTAATTCTTAGTTTTCTGTGTTTTTAAGAATCCCGTTGCTGAGTCATATTCATATTCAACCTCTTGTTTAACTCCCACATAGGAGGCATTGACCTTAGAGTCTGTACTGCTAATTTCTTTACCATAGAAAATACTTTCCTCGTGTTTTTGTTGAGCATAAAAACCGTATAAATTAATGTACCTTGACTCTCCTAATAGCTGTCTTTGGGTTATTACTTCATATTCAATAGTTTGAGAACTTAGCTCATCACCTGTGGAATTATAGGCTTTTTGTTGATACAGAGAACCATGCAATAAGCTATAGTAATAGGCAGAATTTCCTTGAAAATCCTCTTCCTTGAATCCTAAAACTGCTCTTGAAAGTCCATTAAAGAAATTATATTCAGTCTTTCCAAAAGGAGTTAATTGTGAATTTTCACTACCTTGAATTACCGTAACCTGAGAATATTCAGTAACAATTCCTTGAGCGCTAATAACTATCTTTGTTGTATCGTAATCATAGTTAGTCTGAATTTCTTGATATCCATCATTAATAGTTACTTGAACAACAGGAAAATCAGTAACTTTGCCTTGAATTGATTGATTAGCAACATAATATAAATTTAAGCTAGAAGCTTGCTCAAAATCATCGCCTCTGTAAGTAACAAAAGCATTAAATCCAGCTAATATTGTTCCCGCTCTACCCTTACTGTTTTCGTCATCAACATAAATCCTTTCCGAGAGATATTCAGTATTAAAAACTTTGCCATTTTTTAACAACAATATCTGACTTTCTCCATCATCCATCTCATAGGCAATATAAGAAGGTGCGCGGTTAATGATACTTTCAGCTTTAATTCCCGATGGAATTGATTGTCGATCCTGATTTAGTGTTCCTTGATTATCTCTGTAAAATATACGGTTTCCAATTGTTACAAAATTACCATTGACAGTTGGTTGATACTCATCTTTTGACCAAGAACCATTTATACTAGGGTATTCCCACCGATTATTGTAAGGATTATAAGCTTTTAGATCGGTGGAATTAGAGTTTGAGGCGATCACTAAATCCGAACCATAGCCAAATTTAGTTACTTCATCCCCACTAGAAACATTCAGATTACTATCTATCCACTCACTACCATTGTATCGCCAGAGATGATCGATATTTGCCACTAAACTACCTGTAGTAATAGAAGAGAAAAAAGGTTCTTCTGTCTCTTGAGGTACACTGTAGTAGTTAGTTACAGGAGAACCGATATTAAACTCAGCATCCCATCTATAAATTCGTACTTCATAATCAATATTAGTACCAAACGATTTGATAAAAGTTGCTGTGGCAGAATTATTACCTAAACTCCAATTAAAATAGGGATTATCTTTGTCATCTTGTTCAACTGGACTGACAGTAGCAATTTCTTTTCTAGTCCATTGCTTGTAAATTTCATCTTGGTAATATAATACCAGTTCACAATCTTTAGAAGCAGCATCATAGATACCAATAGTGAAATAATTATCAAAAGCAGCTAAAACGTAATTACCTTGACTTATGATGATATTTGTACCTCGATCGTCCCAATTTTTTGACTGCTGATTCCAAACATACAAACCTAATTTTCTAGTGCCAGAAGCACAGAAAACCACAAAATTACTGCCAACAGCAAGATGTGTTTGAACATCACTTGCAGCTAAATCCAAATAGTAATTTTCATAACTCCATCGTCCAAAACGCCCCATTTCTTGATGAAATAGATAAACATTCATCGAATCTCGATCTGTTTGCTTAAAACTCAGGGCAAAGAAATCTGCTTGAGTCACTACCTGCAAACTATCAATATCTAGCTTGAAATTAAACCCTCCTGCGCTTGGTCGATAGACTATCCAGTTACCATTCCAGCTATATATAGAAAGTTGTAACTTTCCACTGCCACTATCATCGTAATAAGCAACTACAACATAATCATTCCCAAACCAAACACGAGGAATACCTTCCCCATAAATAGTCGTTTTGTGAGAAGTCCCTATTAGATTCTTTTTTTCATAATTAAAAGTAGCTATACCACCAGCAGGATAGGTAATGTGCTTTAAAACACCACGATGGATATTATTATTTATATCCTTGGTGTAATACTCAAACTTATAACCAGGTAAAGACTCTCCCTCTGGATTTTTCTGAGTTATTCCCGTGAGATAACGTTTATAGAAATCTGGATCATTAAAATCATTCAAAGAAACATTATTAAATTCATAATCAAACTGAAGAGAAAATAATAGTGAATTTGATTCTTCTTTCACTTCAATAGAGCTAAGAAACTTCGTTTCATATCTGTCCTGATAAGCATGAAGATTTCCACTAGGTTCATGGGGGATTTGATATTCTCTTATTTGGTTATCATGCTGTTTATCTTCATAGTTAAAAGTAATAGTACGTCCATCTAAAGCAGTAATTTTTGTTAAGTAAGGAGCTTGGGTATGTTTATAACCGCCACTGCCAATTTGTTTTAAATCAACTTCATAACTAAAAGTAACTTTTTCACCCCAAGTATTTTCAATTTCTGCTAAATTCCAGCCTAGGGCAAAAGGTTCTTGTCTTAATGTATTCGTAGTGCTATCAATCCAGTTACCATTCCTGCCACCCCATTTGATACCCCATTGAATATATGGGTTATTTTCTGGCAAATTATCTGTCTTTCCACCATAAATTTGCTTGATTCCATTTTCCTTAATAATCACCCATTTTTCTTCGTTTGGGTAATAGCGAATATCCCAAGGTTTATAATCTTCCGTTTCAAAATTCCATGCATCGTCTTGAGTTATTCCATTTTGATATAGTCGATTAGCCGAACCACCAGAAACAAGATAATATCGGTTATCATAGATGGAACCTGTATTTCTGTTATCAATAGCAATCATTTCATAAGGCATACTCCATCCCAATCCGAGAATACCCGTCGGTGCTTCCAAATTCCAAGTATCCACGAGATTTTGAATATTACTCTCGTAGATGATGACGACTTTCACATCTAGATCGCCTCTACCAGGAAGTGATATTAACTCTAAAGGAAGGTTAACATCGCCTCGGAAGAGATTGACTGCATTAGGGATATTTCCGATCCCTCCCCCATCCATCTGAAAAGTTTGGATTGCAGGTAATTGAGATAAAGTGCTTGGAGAATAATTACTAGAAACCATGATACATATCTTGCATTTAAGGATAGTCTGGATAACCTGCTAACGCTCGCCCTCACCGTCGCCAAAGATAAAACAGCAAGTAAGCGATCGCCGAGCGTCGGCTGGAGCGGGCTGTTAGAGAACAACATCAACACCTCTAATACTATAAAACCATCGCTCCCAAAACAACAATACTCTTAACAAAAATTTACACAGTAGCGCCTATGAGAAAGCAAAACTGATTCTAATTCAATTAGACCAACATTTAAGCCAACGTACCTGACTATAATTTGAACGTCCCACTATCGCCCAATTATTCCCCTCCTGGGAGGGGTTAGGGGTGGGTTATTCCCCTCCTGGGAGGGGTAATTATTCCCCTCCTGGGAGGGGTTAGGGGTGGGTTTCCTGCTCCCGATGGTAAAATTGATTTAGATCCCTATCCCCAAGTATTGGCATGGATAGACAGGGTAAAACAACTCCCTGGATACATCCCCATGGCAGGACTGTAGATAGTTAAAACATTAACCCTTGAAAAGAGAGAAAGCACCATGGCAATCCCTGACTCTCTGACAACTATTCATTTAACAACAAATAACCAACAACCAATAACCAACAACCAACAACCAACAACCAACAACCAACAACCAACAACCAAATCATGTCAACAAAAACAGAACCAAATCTTAGGGAACTTTTGCAGGAACTAGAGGAAAACGTAGATAAATTAGATGATAAAGTCGGTAATGTTAGAATTTCCGTCGCTAGAGTTGAATTGCAACTAGAGGAACTAGACCAGAAAATAGATGAAATTCGTTATAAAGTTGAAAAACTGGAAAAAAGAACCAAAACAAGCAAGGGTAAAGTCAAAGTTTATTGGTTTCGCTTAATTATTACTACTTCAGTTTTGGGAATCTTTACCTTTTTGTTAAATTAAAGCTATTGATTCAAAAAAAAGTCCCCCTTTGATAAGGCTTGCCCTGCCCTTCGACTTCGCTCAGGGACCGCGTAGCCGAAGGGGGGATTTAGGGGGATACTCTATTTTATTACTTAGTTTCCGAGAATTCTGCATCAATGACATCATCGCCACCGTCGCTAGAAGCGCCTTCAGAAGAACCAGCATCAGGTTCAGTACCCACACCCATATCAGGTCCAGGACCGCCCGCTTGCTGATAGACGTTGCTGCCGATATTGTACAGTGTTTGCTGCAGTTCTGCCGTTAGGAGTTGAATCCGGGTGTCATCTTCCTGAGCCACCGCATCCTTCAAGCCTTTAATTAAGGCTTCTGTCTTGGTTTTGTCTGCTTCAGGAACCTTATCTCCCAATTCATTCAATTGCTTCTCCGCTTGGTAAGCGAGGGAGTCGGCTTGGTTCCTGCGGTCTATTGCTTCCCGACGCTCTTTATCAGCAGCAGCGTTAGCTTCTGCTTCGTTAACCATGCGATCTACTTCTTCCGAGGGCAGGGTGGAAGCGCCGGTAATGCTGATGGACTGTTCTTTGCCTGTTCCCTTATCCTTCGCAGTAACATTGAGAATGCCGTTAGCGTCAATATCGAAGGTAACTTCAATTTGAGGTACGCCTCGGGGAGCGGGGGGAATGCCATCTAAACGGAAGTTACCCAAACTTTTGTTGTCTTTGGCAAATTCTCTTTCCCCTTGCAGCACTTGGATTTCTACATTGGTTTGACCGTCTACCGCAGTGGAGAAGGTTTCCGATTTCTTGGTAGGAATGGTGGTGTTCCGGGGGATAATCTTGGTCATCACTCCACCCAGGGTTTCTACACCCAAAGACAGGGGAGTAACGTCTAACAGCAGAATATCCTTCACTTCCCCGGCGAGAACGCCCCCTTGAATGGCCGCACCCACAGCTACTACTTCGTCAGGGTTAACGGTTTGGTTGGGGTCTTTACCCAGAACTCGCTTCACCACTTCTACTATAGCGGGAATGCGGGTGGAACCCCCTACCATTACTACTTCATCAATGGCGCTTTTGTCCAGCTTGGCATCCTTTAAAGCATTTTCTACCGGAATGGCACAGCGATCGATCAGGTCCGCAGCCAGTTCTTGAAATTGCACTCTGGTGAGAGTGGTGTCCAGGTGCTTGGGACCGTCTTGAGTCGCGGTGATGAAGGGAAGGTTGATTTCTGCTTGGGTGACGCTGGAGAGTTCGATTTTAGCTTTCTCTGCCGCTTCCGTCAGGCGCTGCAATGCCTGCTTGTCCTTGCGCAGGTCAATACCTTCAACTTTCTTGAACTCCTCGGCCAGGTAATCCACGATTTTCTTGTCGAAGTCGTCTCCTCCCAAGTGGGTGTCTCCGGAAGTAGCCAGCACTTCAAAGACTCCGTCCCCTACTTCTAAGATGGATACATCGAAAGTACCGCCGCCTAAGTCAAAGACCAGGATGGTTTCGTTGCTTTTTTTATCTAAGCCATAGGCGAGAGAAGCAGCGGTAGGTTCGTTGATAATCCGCTTCACTTCAATCCCAGCAATTTTCCCTGCGTCTTTGGTGGCTTGACGCTGGGAGTCATTAAAATAAGCAGGAACGGTAATTACTGCTTCGGTGATAGTTTCTCCCAGGTACTTGCTGGCATCTTCCACTAGTTTGCGCAGCACTTGGGCGGAAATTTCCTCGGGGGCAAATTTCTTGTCTTGGGAGGGAGAGTCTATTTTGACGTTACCGTTGCCGTCCCGCAAAACTTTGTAGGAAACTTCTGTAGTTTCATTAGTAACTTCTTCGTGTTTCCGTCCGATGAAGCGCTTGACGGAATAGAAGGTATTTTCTGGGTTCATCACCCCTTGGCGTTTGGCGATTTGACCTACCAGGCGATCGCCATTTTTTGCATAAGCCACTACAGAAGGGGTGGTTCTAAAACCTTCGGCGTTGGCAATAACGGTAGGTTTACCCCCTTCCATTACTGCCACACAGGAGTTTGTGGTTCCTAAATCTATGCCAACTACTTTTCCCATATTTGGTGCATCTCCGATGTAACTATTTTGATAAGAGCTGGTAGCTCGGGGCTACAGTCTTGTTTCTTTATCAGTATTTGCTAGAATCTATCTTGCTCGGTTTCTCGATTCCACAGCTAGTGTAGTTTTCCGAACCTGCCAGGAGGGGTTTCACGTAGAGACTGGCAGAGGGTCAGCTCATGGCACGGAGGTGTTAATTGTATCTGTAGCAACCATTTTTAGATTTGATATTATCAGATGACCATGACGCGGATCGCACTACTCGTAATGCAGCTCCGTCACTTTATGAAGCAAGCAAAATTAATGTTTCCTACAAATAATATAATTTTTAACCGCAGATGAACACAGATAAACGCAGATAAATTAAAATATTTTATTCCATCCCAAGATGGGACGAGCATAGCAAAAAAGCCCCCCAGCTCCCAAATTCTTGGTAGATTTGGGGGTATGGAATCTATCCTTAATTCCTATTATTCTCAAAGCGAGTTAATAGTTCGTCACGAGATAATTCAATCAGCAACCGTGCTGATTCTTCTGAAGGTAATTCTAGCAAAGGGGAGATTATCTCAGCTAGTGCAGAATCAATGTTGCCAAATCTGACTTTGAGCAAATTTTCTATTAAAAGCTGTCGTTCTTGTTCGCGTCCTTCTTGGAGTCCTTCTTCCCGTCCTTGTTGTAAAGTATCTTCTCGCCATTGGGTATAAGCTTCCGAAAAAGTCATAATCAACTCCAAATCATCATTAGTTGCATTTTTTTTGTTTTTCTCTAGCAAGATTTGCAAACGAGCAATCTCTTCGAGAACGTCATTGCGGAAAGGAGCGGTTCGGGGTAGTTCCAGTAATTGCTCG
>JH610634.1 GCA_000252485.1 Prochloron didemni P4-Papua_New_Guinea
ATGCTGTTCTGGTGCTGGGGAAAAAGAAAAGTCTACAAAGCGTATTTCGCTACTAACTTCCTGACTTATTTCTATTTTACCAAATGCTTTGAACAAAACGGATAAATACTGCTTGGAAAATTGGTCATACGGTTGTCGAGTCATTTCAATTGAATTGATATTTGCTGCTTTATTTATTATATAATTTTTACCCGCTTCTGAACGGAAATAAATTCAAATTTTCCTAGATAAATTAAAATATTTTCTTGCATCCCAAGATGGGAAGAGCATAGTAAAAAAGTCCCCCAGCTCCCAAATCATCATTAGTTGCATTTTTTTTGTTTTTCTCTAGCAAGATTTGCAAACGAGCAATCTCTTGGAGAACGTCATTGCGGAAAGGATCGGTTCGGGGTAGTTTTAGTAATTGCTCGATCGCTTGTTGTTGAGTTTTTCCTTTACCCAAAATTCTCAACCAAAGAGTTTCTCGATTGTTCGGTAACCCATTGATTGCTACCAAACGAGTCTTGAATCCTTCGTCGGTAAAGTAAACCCCTTCCGCTAACAATTAACAATTAACAATTAAGAGGTTGACTAGTCTTGCTTATTCCTACCTACTAACCGCTGAACAAAATCTCCATGTTCTACTGTTGCAAAACCCTGTTGTACCACTTCAATAACTCTAGCTAAATTTCCTGCCAATAAAGCAGTTTTATCTAACCATAAACCTGGAAAAACTTCACTACAAAGTAAACCTGTCTTATCATTAGGCTCAAGTGGGATATAATTCCCCGATTCTAATTTAAACCAATCCAAAGCTTTATCCTCTACTCGCCAAACCAAATATTCTTGTACTCCCAAACGCTGGTAAACAGCTAACTTTTTATGCAAGTCCAAAGAAACAGTACTGGCAGCTATTTCCACAATTAATTCTGGCGCTCCTTCTACGTAGCCATCTTCGCTTATTGTAGAGTTTCCTTCTGTTTCAATTCTCAATAAAGCATCTGGTTGAGGTTCGTTATCATCATCCAGTCTAACAGTTGAATTATCTCCTTGTTGAACTCCAGGGGTTCCAGACCGATAATATCCGAGCCAAGCCATAATGTTTGCATGAGGTTCTCCATGTTGGGTAATTCTGAGAGGTGAAGCCATATATACTATTCCGTCAATTAATTCAGCTTTTTTTAGATGGGGCATGGCACTATAGCGATACTCAAATTGTATTCGAGTGAGTCTATCGCCATTTTCCAGAGGAGGAACTGGAAGAACTATTGGTTTTGTTAGAGTTGCGCTGTTCATGATGCTTAATAAGAATAAACCGCAGAGACACAGAGGACACGGAGAGAAGAGGGGAGAGAGAAAAAAGTTAAACTGCTGCTAATTTTTTCTCCCTTCTTCTCGCTACTTCATAAGTAAAGAAATCGTAAGCCAGTTTCGTCCGAGGAAAAATCGCCCTCGCTTCCTGCTTCAAATTATCCAAAGTTAAAGAATTGCCTGGTGTATAGCGAGGACTAAAATGAGTCATAATCAACTGTTTCACTCCCGCTGCCAAAGCTACTTGTGCTGCCATAGTAGAAGTAGAATGAAGGCGATCGAAAGCTAACTCAGCATCTTGATGAGCAAAAGTGGCCTCGTGGATTAAAACATCTGCATCTTGTGCCAGCTCGATCGCGCCTTCGCAGAAAACAGTATCGGTACAATAGGCAATTTTCCGGCCTACTTCCGGCTCTTGACAGAGGTCAGCACCTTTAATTTCTCTACCATCTGGTAAAACAATATTTTCTCCTTGCTTCAACCGACCGTAAATAGGACCGGGAGGAATGCCTAAAGCTTTGGCTTTTTCTACCAAAAACTGCCCCGGTTTATCTTTCTCGCTGATACGGTAGCCAAAAGCAGGAACCCGATGTTTGAGGGGAAGACAACTAACTGTAAATTCTTGATCTTCAAAAATAACTCCCGGTTGCACTTGATGAACTCTAAGGCGAGCAGTCAGATTGGTGTAAGAGTATTTACAACAAGCCCGAAGATATTCTGCCAAACCCCCCGGTCCGTAAATGTCGATGGATTGAGCGGAACCAGCTAAACCGGAACTGGCCAAAAGTCCCATCAAACCAAAAATATGGTCTCCGTGCATGTGGGTGACGAAAATCCGCTTGAGTTGGGAAATTTTAATCTCGCTGCGCAGTAACTGATGCTGGGTTCCTTCGCCGCAATCTAACAGCCAACATTCTGCCCTTTGAGGTAGGCGCAAGACAATACTGGAAACATTGCGCGATCGCGTCGGTACTCCAGAACTGGTTCCCAAAAACGTTATTTCCACATTACACTCCCAATCTGCTTTTCATTTCTATAGTGACATAAAATTTCAGGCAATCCCAAAGAAATCTCCTTCCCAACCAGCAAATCAAATAGATCTCAAAGCAACGAAGCAGCAAATACAAAAGCTTCTTCCCTAGTAGCAATTTTACCTTCGATCGCCGCTAGTTGAATTTCCGTTAATAGTTTACCAATTGTTCGACTGGGGGGCAAATTGAGATTGCTCATGATATCTTTTCCCGTCACCAAAGGCTGAGGGTGAGCGATGGCATCATTGGGTTCCAAGTAGCGATTGATTAAAGGAGCGATCGCCTCTATGTTTACCCCGTAAGCCACTGCCAGTAACGCTATCATCGGGAAAACAGCTCCTGCATCTTTAAACAAGAAATACTGTTCTCTCAGACTCAGAGGAAGCAACCGATTTTGAAGTTTAGGCAAGATTTTCAATGCAGTAGTAACAGCGCGAATTTCCGCTCGAGAGTATTTCAATTTCAATAATTCTAATTCTGCTTCTCGGACTGAAGCTGAAACCAAAGCAGTAAGTTTAGCTATACTCAAACCCGAGCTATAATCTTTGCTCAATTCAGGCCAACCATTGGTTATTATTCTTATAGATTCCTCAATTTTTTTTATTTCTTCTAACTTTTCTGCTGTCACATTCCCCAACCAATATTGAAACAAACCATCTCCATGGGCTACTTCTAACCATTGGCTTCCCCCGCTACTTGCCAATAAATAACCTATTTCCGTCCTTACTCTTTCTGCTGCGACAGTACTCAACTTTCCTGCTAAACTAGCAATAGTTGACCGAGTCAGGGAATCCATAGTAAAATTCAACTGAGCAGCTTGACGATAAGCTCGCAAAAGCCGTAACGGGTCATCTTCTAGATTGCCTTTAGCCACCATTCTCATGACCCCTAATTTTAAATCTTCTATTCCTTTAAGGGGGTCAAATAATTCTTCTCTGTGAGGATTATAGGCCATGGCATTCACCGTAAAATCCCGCCGCTGCAAGTCAGCCGCCAAACTTTCTCCTTCTTGCTGGGCAAAATCAACAGTTGCCTGGGGAAAAACTACTCTAGCAATTTGTCGTTCCTTATCTAATAAGACAAACCCAGCCTGATAGTGACCAGCAATTTTCTGCGCCGTCCTCACCGCTGCAGTAGGTAAAACAAAATCCAAATCTAAATACTCCCCTTCTCGCTGGAGTAAAGCATCCCGAACCGCTCCTCCCACCAGTTGTGCTGATTCTGGCAGCCAGTCCAAGCTAAAAGGCCAATTTTCAGGCGATAAGAGAGTAAGTTTAGACATTCATCTAAAAGCTAAAAATAAGAAAAAGAGTTATAGCAGTTGACAGTTGATAGCTCCTTCGGTCGAATTCAAAATTCAAAATTCAAAATTCAAAATTGAGAATTGATGAATGTCTCCGCCAAAAATGGCAGAAACTAGAGGAGCCTTGTTCCTCCTGGTTCTTAGCTTGTTCTCAATTTTCAGATGATTGTCGAGTTATACAGCAACCTGCCGGTTGCTGGAACTCAATACTAAACACGTTCATAGGCCGTTATTATAGATGGGGTGTGTTCTTTCAGTAGTTGATAGGGTTTTTTCGTAGGGTGCGGCACTGCCCACCACAACATCTATCGCTGTAGTCAAAAGCAGTATCAATAGTCTCCCGACGGACTGCAGTTTTAGAGCCAACTGGTTTTGACCACACCCTTATAAATGTCCCTCATGACCAATAAACCCTATATATTAACAATAATTATAGTTAGTCCGCAAATAAACAACAACTGCTAGACTGAGGTTAGCTATCTGTTTTCATTGTACCACAGGCATCTTGCCTGTGAGTTCATTTCATCTTGCCTGTGAGTTAATCCAACCAACACTTCGGCTACCCTTCGACTTCGCGGTCCCTGAGGGTCGTCGAAGGGCAGGGCGAGCTATCAGGGACCGGGTCGTCGAAGTGCAGGGCAATCGCTCAGTGCAGGCAACAAACAACAAATAACAAATAACAAATAACCAACAACAAATAACTAACAACCAACAACCAACAACCAACAACCAACAACCAACAAATGTGTATCTGTGTAAACTGCCACTATGTAGACCGTTGCGAAACCTACCACGCAGTAGAAACCCAACACGAACAACCCCACCTAACCAACTATCCAGATTTCGCTCCCAAGGAACCTACCATCAACGTCAACATCCGTTCCCAATCCGATTGTATTGAAATGGAATGGGACGTAGTGGGGTGCGAGAGTTTTCTTAGAGAAGATGGTAAATGGTCCAAACTCCGTCCTGGAGAAGCAGTTCCCACCTAACCTGAGAGCTAATTGGCAATTTTCTCTGGATTATCATAAAATGTAAATATATGTAAACTTGGTAAAAATTGAGCTGAATGTCATTAGAGCTTTTCTCCTTAGATAGCATCCAGGAAATAGCGCGTCAATACGGATATTGGGCTGTATTTCTGGGAATTGCTCTAGAAAATACTGGAATCCCTCTACCCGGGGAAACAATAACTATTGTAGGCGGTTTTCTAGCAGGTAACGGCGATTTAAAATACTGGTTAGTGTTGGGAAGTGCCATCAGCGGTGCAGTGGTGGGAGATAATTTTGGCTACTGGATTGGTAGAACCGGTGGCTGGCTATTTCTCCTGAAAATAAGCAGTCTTTTTCGTATTGAAGAACAACAATTAGAAAGAGTAAGAGAACAATTTAAAAATAACGCAGCTAAGGCAGTTTTTTTGGCCGATTGATCGCCCTTTTAAGAATTTTTGCCGGTCCCATGGCGGGAGTTGCTCGCATGCCATACGGTCAATTTTTGCTCTGTAATTTTGGCGGTGCTGCTTTATGGGCATCCATAATGGTCAGTCTATCATTTTCTGTAGGCAAATTAGTTCCTTTGTCCCAATTGGTAGATTGGGTTGCCCAATTCGCTATTTTTGCCCTTATTTTAATTATAGCCTGGATTGTAATTCCTATTTGGTGGAAGTCTCGGCAAAAGAAAGTGGAAACTCAAGATTAAATTTAATTGATTAATTTTAATACCGGTTTATCCCCCTAAATCCCCCTTATTAAGGGGGACTTTTAATATGAAATTCAAAAATGTTTGCGTAAGATATAATCATGTAGGCTTGCACAGCTAAAATGGTAGTCTAGATTTAGACTAACGGTTGGGGTTAGAAACCGGGTTTCTTCGGAAAATTTCGGCAATTCACCCTAAAATAATGGGAGAAACCCGGTTTCTTCGCTGAGTAATATGATTTTTAAACTGCTAGATCTTCAGATACTATATTCTCAAAGTCCCCCTTTGATAAGGGGGATTTAGGGGGATAGTCTCCATTTGATACAACCATTTTTGTATTTGATATTCTTACTAGAGGATACCTTTTCCAATTTACCAAAAAGATTAGATTGTCTTTCTTTCACATAGTACATTGCAGAACACAAAGCCTTAAATGCTTCTTGTTTTGATTTAATGTTGGAAAGAACACGATAAAGAGTTTCTAGAGTTAGTTTATCCTTTCCACTACGAACAGCGTTGTCTAAAGAAACCTCTGGAAATCTTGCTGGCTTATTTAAAAAAGGTTCGTTAGAACCTCCTAATCCTTTTGCAAGAAATTCTCGCTCCAAAGGAACTATAACTCCATGACAAAGACTTCGAGCATCGTAAGCTCCTTGTAATGATGAACCTGCTTGTAATGCCAAGGGATTTATTTTGGCATTTGTTGCTTTCGCGAGAAGGGCAGTAACTAGAATATACCTATATGTTAAATGAGTTCCCGTGATAATAGCGCCAATCTCATTATCCCAGGAACTTCGAGCAGTAAAACCTGAGAATGTACCAATACGAATGGCATCTTGGAAAATTTTCTTCGCTTTTTCTAAATCTACAGTCTGTTTAGAAGAATTTGTCACTTTTCCTCCTAATTATAACAACAAGTCTGAATGGTTAGGTTAACCGAGTCAATCTATAATTAGAGTTGACCAACAATACTTTCGTCTGCTACAATAGCAGAAAACGAGAATCAATTGTCAATTATAATCTTAACGTGAAATTAACAGGAATATCATTGTTTTCAGGTGCGGGAGGAATGGACGTTGGTTTTGCCAATGCAGGATTCAACATTTTGTGGGCCAACGATAAAGATGAATCTGCTTGCGCTTCCTATGCAGCTAATCATTCTACTAAAATTATTTGTGGAGATATTTGCTCTTTAATCCACAGTCTTCAGAAATTCCAAGGGGTAGATGTAGTTTTCGGAGGTCCGCCTTGTCAAGGTTTTTCCGTTGCGGGTAAAATGAAAGCTAACGATCCAAGGAATAGCTTAATCTGGAGCTTTATGGACGCGGTAAAAATTGTTCAACCGCGAGCATTTATCTTGGAAAATGTTAAAGCCTTGGCAACTATCAATCGCTGGTGTGATGTCAGGGAAAAACTAATACAAACCAGCTACGACCTTGGCTATAACTGTAAGTTACTTATTCTGACTGCTTCAGATTTTGGCGTTCCTCAAGCTCGTCAAAGAATGTTTTTGATTGGCTTTCGGGACGTAAAAAACTTAGATAAATTAGAACAGTTATTCGAGCAATATAAATGTCCCGCTCCCACAGTAAAAAAGATATTACTAAATCTTGGTGTAGCAGGTTCTCCTCATAATCAGAGGATTTGTCGTGCCAAAATCACCTTAGCATCTAAACCGGTCTTAAGACGTTCTCCTTATGCGGGAATGTTGTTTAACGGACAAGGTCGTCCCCTGAAACCCAATGGTTATTCTAGCACCCTTCCGGCTTCAATGGGAGGTAATAGAACCCCAATTATTGACGAAGAACATTGCTATTACAATGGTGAAAGTTGGGTTGAATGGTATCACGGTCGTTTAATGGATGGTGAAGACCCTTTACCACCCAACTCAGCCCCAAAACAACTCCGAAGACTCACTGTAGATGAAGTTCTTCGGTTACAAACATTTCCCCATGAATATGAATTTAGAGGAAGTCAAAGTTCCATATATTCTCAAATTGGGAATGCTGTCCCTTGTAAACTAGCTGAAGTAGTAGCTTCTGTTGTCAAAGATGTACTTGTATCTGGAGAAATACCTGTTGCTAAAATAGTTAGAGATAATCAAGAAAATTATACTCAATTATCCCTAGCTATTTAGGATTCTAGTTTATTATATAATTGTAGGGTGCGGCACTGCCCACCGAAAGCGTTATTGATGGAATCTAGGAACGAAAATTGGCTGTATTAAAATTAAAATTAAACCTTGGTCTCCCCAACAGTATATTGGTGGGCAGTGCCGCACCCTACTCTAACATTTCTTGCATTAGTAGCAAAATTCATGGGTAAAGCTGGCTGTTAAATCCCTTGGCTAGTAATAGTTTGAGCATGTTTTTCCCGATTTAAGATGATTGTCCAGCGAGCGATCGCGCAGGGATCTGCGAAGAGCTCGCGCAGGGATCTGCTTCGCAGCGATCGCGCTCTTCGTAGGGTGCGGCACTGCCCACCACAGCAAAAATATTGTTATCAGCAATTGTAGGTTGGGTTGAGTGAGCGAAACCCAACACCAATTTTTGGCTAATTACAAATTGATATCTTGACGGTCAAGACACTAGTCCCTCCGAATTATCCGTAAAATAGCAACGAAATCAAGGACAACTATTCATGGAAGAAAAAGAATTAAACATCAC
>JH610635.1 GCA_000252485.1 Prochloron didemni P4-Papua_New_Guinea
CTCTTTTGGTGAATCTATCCTCATCGACGGAGAATATAAAATCTTGGAGCGAAAAAACAGATATGCCAGCTTCGACGAATTTTTAGTCAAGCACCCAGACTGTTGTGAGATTAATCCTGGTGGCCCATATGATATGGGCCCTCCTAACTTTATCGATAGAATTACAGGCCACGATTCTGGCTCAATAATTCGTTTTAAGTTCAATGAGGAATTTATCGATGAAGATGGTAAGATAATCACGGAAGAGATTAAAATTTTAGATGGTTTACAAAACTGTGGGGAATCTAGATGGTAATTCCGCCTCTTCCGATTAAGTAGATGGCTTAGTTATCGGTAAAATAGCAACGAAATCAAGGACAACTATTCATGGAAGAAAAAGAATTAGATATCAAATTTACCCATCTTCTGCTGTCGTTCTCTGGAATACTTCTGCTTTGCGGCGCACTGAATTATTCAGGCTTTTGTTTCAGGGAGTTGAGATATCTAAGTTCTGAAGAGCAAATGGAATCTCTCTTTAATATTTGGAATAGATCATCTTTGAGTGAAAGGATCTTGATCGACGGAGAATATAAAGTCTTGGAGCGAAAAAACAGATATGCTAGCTTTGAGGAGTTTTTAGTTAAGCACCCAAATTGCTGTCAGTTTAATCCTGATGGAGGATATGACACAGGCCCTCCTCACTTCATCGATAGAATCACAGGCTACGATTCTGGTTCAAGAATTCTTCTTAAGTTCAACGAGGAATTTATCGATCAAGATGGTAATATCTACAATAAACAAATTGAAATTGTAGATAGACTACAAAACTGCGGCGAATCGATGTGGTAGTCTTATAGCTTAATTATCGGCGTTGCATCTCTGTGGGATGATTTGGATATATACCCAAAATTTTTTCCTTATTTATCCATAGTTTCAGCGAATTGAAATTGGACTATCATCCCGCAATTGTGCAACGCCTAATTATCCGTAAAATAGCAACGAAATCAAGGACAACTATTCATGGAAGAAAAAGAATTAGATATCACATTTACCCATCTTCTGCTGTCGTTCTCTGGAATACTTCTGCTTGGCGGTATACTC
>JH610636.1 GCA_000252485.1 Prochloron didemni P4-Papua_New_Guinea
TTGAATCTTATTTTAATATTTGGAATAGATCATCTTTGAGAGAAAATATCCTCATCGATGGTGAATATAAAGTCTTGGAGCGAAAAAACAGATATGCCAGCTTCGACGAATTTTTAGTCAAGCACCCAGACTGTTGTGAGATTAATCCTGGTGGCCCATATGATATGGGCCCTCCTAACTTTATCGATAGAATTACAGGCCACGATTCTGGCTCAATAATTCGTTTTAAGTTCAATGAGGAATTTATCGATGAAGACGGTAAGATAATCACGGAAGAGATTAAAATTTTAGATGGTTTACAAAACTGTGGGGAATCTAGATGGTAATTCCGCCTCTTCCGATTAAGTAGGTAGGCTTAATTATCCGTAAAATAGCAACGAAATCAAGGACAACTATTCATGGAAGAAAAAGAATTAAATATCACATTTACCCATCTTCTGCTGTCGTTCTCTGGAATACTTCTGCTTTGCGGCGCACTGAAAACTGCAACCTGAAACCAGCTTCTTTTTTAAGTATTATTTGGCTATTAGAATTTTTTTTTAGAAAAGGCGATCGCGATCGCATCAACA
Organism: Prochloron didemni P4-Papua_New_Guinea; assembly: GCA_000252485.1. Classification (GTDB taxonomy): domain Bacteria; phylum Cyanobacteriota; class Cyanobacteriia; order Cyanobacteriales; family Prochloraceae; genus Prochloron; species Prochloron didemni. The sequence goes on from JH610636.1 coordinate 570, forward strand.
ACACTTGACTTTTTTTTCTGAGTTAACACAAAACCTGCTGATTGTCAAGCTTTGTAAAGCTTAAAATTGGAAGCAAAACTCCGAGATTTAGGTATCGATCCAGATGCTATATCATAAAGCGATCGCAATCTAGAAAATCTCAATCATCAATTGAATCGAACAATTGCACGATTTCTTGGCTAATAAGAACCTGGAATGGTAATTGAGGAATTTCGCGCAGGAAATGTCGATTTTCTGAAACAAGATAACGGATTTTAACGTAGAGCCAAAATAAAGATATTAGTATCGATAGCAATGGTTTCTTCAAGAATAGAGTTGCTCAACGATTTTTTCCCTTTGTTGTTGGAGTTCTTCTAGCACTTCATCGGACGATTGATGTAATTTTCCCAATCGCTCCAGTCTCTGGCGATATTTTAAGGAAACTCTCTCTAAAATTTCCCTAGGATTGGTGTTAGTTTCCAATCCTCTTGCTATTGAAGCAATCGCAATCTTTTCTAGTTCCTGTTGTTCCCTGTGAGCAAATTCTATCAGGCGATCGTATATTTCTTTGGGCAATTTCAGGGTAACTTCTACACTTCCATCAACAACTAAACTCATTTGTTATTTACTCCTTATTATATGAAATCTGAAAAAGAATGCTACAGATAAAATAATGTTATAAGAATTTGTAGGTTGGGTTGAGCGATAGCGAAACCCTTCGACTGTCGCGGTCACTGAGCGCTCGCCCTGAGCGTAGTCGAAGGGTAGCCGAAGTGCAGGGACCGCCCAACACAAGTTTTCTGCGCTTGTTGGGCGTTGCCCTGCCCTTCGACTTCGCTCAGGGACCGCGTAGCCGAAGGGTTTCGTTACCTCAACCCAACCTACAATAAAATAAAATATTTGTAGCAAATATTTTATTAATTCATATTACTTGAGACCCTTTACCAAACCTACTATTAAAGTCAAAGTCCCCCTTAAAAAGGGGGATTTAGGGGGATACTCCCCCTCAAACATCGCTACAATACAATTAAATCTAAATAATTAAACGATAAACAGCCTCCGTTTGTTCCGCCAACTTCTCCCAACTAAAACGACTTGCCAAATCTCCAAAAGCATTATCAACTAAAAACCGAGCATAGTCAGGATTTTGCAGTACTTGAACAATGCCCAAAGCTAGAGAATCAGCATTACCCGCAACAGTAACAATTCCTGTCTTACCATGTTGCACTACTTCTGGTAAACCCCCCACATTAGCCACAACTACCGGTACTTTAGCCGCAAAATTTTCTAATGCTACAATGCCAAAAGGTTCGTAAAGACTGGGAAAAACAGCACAATCAGCAATGGTCTGGAACTTATCTAAATCTTCATCAGACATGAAACCAGTAAAATAACATTTTTCCCAAATACCTAAATTCCAAGCTTGTTCCTTGAGATTATCCGTATTACCACCACCAATAATGGTGAATTTAATCTTATCCCCCATTTTCTGCAGTACTTGAGGAGCAGCATCTAAAAGCACTTGTACTCCCTTTTCATGGCTCATGCGACCTACATAATAAACTATCTTTTCCTCATCTCTAGCAAAACGACGACGAAACTCCACTCGGTCTAAATCGGCATCCAGCTTTTTTTTGCCAGGTCTAATACCATTGAAAATCACATTAGTTTTATTTGATTCAATTTCCAGAGCTGTTACTACTTCCGCAATCATATAGTTACTGCAAACAATAACTCGATCTGCTTTCTGAGCCAGTAATTGCTCCTTATTATGAATATAGATGTTAGTATCTGTATGAATGCCATTGTTACGACCATATTCCGTAGCGTGAATGGTGGCCACTAGGGGAACTTGGAAATGCTGTTGGAGGGCGATCGCCCCATCTCCCACTAACCAATCGTGAGCGTGAATAACATCAAAAGGGCCTTGTTCCAGCAGCAACTTTCCTCCATAATCCCCCATGCTCTCATTCATATGGCCGATCCAGTGGAAAAAGCTTTCCCCTGGAGCCACGGTTACTCGATACACTTGCACTCCTTCTACTACTTCAAAAGCTGGTGCAATCCCAAATTCCATGGTAACCAAGTGTACTTCATGCCCTAACTTGACGACTTCAGGATACAACTCGGCTACATGACGGGCAATTCCCCCCACAATACGAGGGGGAAACTCCCAAGTCAGCACGAGAATCTTCATTTTTTTGCTCTTATTTGCCATCATATTTGCTCAATCAATGAGATTCTTGCAAAATGGAATCAATTTCCTGACGAAATAACCTCCAGGCTGCCATCGCTTCTGAATCGTTCGCCGCCCCTCGTTGTAGCAAAATTACTCCGTTCTTAAACCCAGTAATCCCATATTCCCCATTTCCATTAACTTTCTCAATTAAAGCAGTGATCGCTCTTAAAGCACCCCGATCACTCCCAAAAGCAGCTTGATACCTTTCCAAGCGCCAGAGATCGGCAATAGCGTAATCTACTTTTATCACCTCCCGGCGATCGTTAAGCAACTCTAAAGCTGGCAAGCGAATAATCTCCCGCCTACCAGATAAATGAGGGATAATATGAGTTGTAGCAGCAACACTAGCCTGAGCAGGTATCTTAGCCATTAAAGAACGAATTTCTCCCGCTCGCTGCCATTGTTCCGGTAGAGAAACGTAAACCAAAGGCTGAACCGAATCGGGAATTAAGAAATATAACGTTCGATTGGGATTGGAAGTAATAGTAAAGACAAGAGTCAGACCGATACAAAATAACCAAAAACGCTGAAAGGAACTTTTTAGAGCCCGAGGCTTAAGTTGGTTGGGCAAATGATTCCATTGAGGAAAACCCTGTCCCCCCCACCACAGAATAGTGCCGTAAAACAGTCCGGGAACCACACTCATAGCATAGCGAATCGTAATTGCTAACACCGACATGCCCTTACCCAACAACAATTTGAGCAGGGGCGGACCAGCTACAATCCAAGCAGCAGGAGAAATAACGGGGATAAAAGCTAAAGGCAACCAATGACCCAATAAATAGCGAATAGTGCGATCAGGGGGAGACACTAATTCTCTCACCAACAGCCAAGGTTGGCTAACCATTGCCCAAATTACATCTAAAGTAGAAGCAGACTCTTGCCCTTCCACGTATTGACCGAATCGCTCCAACATGAAACGCTGGGATATATCCTCAGAAAAGAGAGGCATAATCAGATTAGTCAAAGCAATAGTATAAGCAAGGCTAAAAATACAAACTGCCAAACCGATGGGCGGAAAGCGCCTGCTGGTTATCATATATAAACCCACACCAAACAGGGCAATGGCCGAATCTTCCCTTACTGCTACAATCAAAATACAGAGAATCCCAAATAGCCACCACCACCTTTTCTCCATTGCTAAGAGGATAGTGAAGATATAAAGAGGAATTTGACAGAGATCGTGGAAGTTAGCTAAAGTAGGACCCAAAACCGCATTAGCGCAGTAGAAACTAATGGCGATCATTCCCGCTAACTTAGGTTCCAGATACTCTCTGGCTAAAGCATACAAAACTAAACCAGCAGCAGTTACTAAAACTACTTGAAGAACGCTAAGAGTAGCTGGGTGGGGAAAAAGAGCGTATAAAGGCAACCACAGCAAGAGAGCTGGGGTGAAATGCTGTCCCAAGCGATGGTAGTATACTTCTGTAACTTCTCCATGATGAACCACGTTGGTAGAGAGCTGAGAAGAAAGAGAACTTTGAAAGAAACGACCGTGAATTCCATTCCAGAAAACTTGATTGAAAATTCCCTGGTCGTAAGAAGAATAAAAAGTAAAGTGGCGATGGAGGATTAAGACTAGAGTCAAGGAAAAAAAGGCGATCGCCGCGAATTGAACTAGTCTCAGTCCTGGCTTGTGGTTAAGAGTGAATGACATCTAATGGGGAAGGTAGATAAATTAATATTTGAAGATACTTGGTCTTTCCATTGACAGAGCTAAATGTAAAAATTTCTTAAAAATATAGATAAATAATCCTTTTTTCCTTTGCCCTAAAACTATATCGATAGAGTAAATATCCAACCATAGCAATGAACAATGAACAATAAACAATAAACAATTAAGAGGTTGATATGAAATTAGGCTTTTCGACGGATTCTAGTTTTTTGTACTTTTTCATCGTAATTGGTTGATTGGGGTCTACTTCAATCCAAAGCACAGCTCCACAAGGTAAGGGGTGTTTAGGGCTGTAAACAACTCTAGCTTTGGCCGGAATATCCACTTCATGGCAGAGGCGAGTCTTGGACCCAATTATGACGGAAATTGGGGGCTCGTTAGCGCCATTGGCTCTGTTAGAGGCGAAAACCTTTCTGTGGATATGAATTCTGGTTTCAGCGGTGCGCCGTCTTTTGCCCCAAGTGCCTTTAGGACCACGAGAGCCAGGTTTAATTTTGGGCATTCCTTTTGTGAGGGGGATGACCCACCGTCGCCCTTGTTTGTAGGCTCCCACAACTCTTCCCTGCTGTAAGAGTTGGCGCAGTCTCACGGCACTGATATTTAAGAGGAAGGCTGCTTCTGTGGTTCCAATTAGTTCTTCCGTTTGGTTCCCTTGGTTCTGGCTCATGACTATTACATTATCGCTATAGTTATATTTTTTTAAAGCAAAAAAACTCCTTTGTCAAGTCTTTTTTTGATTTTTTTCAATTAATGATTTGGAATGCAGTTTTAGCATCTCTAACTATATCTTCGGAGCTAACGGGTGTGGTCAAATGGGCAGAAAATTAATCTTTCACCCCAAACAAGAGCAAAGATAGCTTACAATAGATTCAGCGGAGACAAATGTTTCCGTTCACTCCTCACACCACACTCCGCCCGAACTCGGTCCGGGCGGTTCTTTATTGTGACTGTGATAGAATCTGATAGTATTCCATAGAAACAAGTTCAATAAGGGATTTACTGGCATGTCAGCAACTGCCCCAGTTACAGATTCAACTTTTCAGGAAGAAGTTTTAGATAGCAACGTTCCCGTTCTCGTAGATTTTTGGGCTCCCTGGTGTGGTCCGTGTCGAATGGTTTCCCCTGTAGTAGATGAAATTGCAGATCAATATGAGGGTCAGGTTAAAGTTTTCAAACTGAATACAGACGAAAATCCTAAGATTGCAAATCAATACGCAATTCGCAGCATTCCCACCCTCATGATTTTTAAAGACGGTCAAAGGGTGGATATGGTAGTGGGGGCAGTTCCTAAAACTACTTTGGCCAATACCTTAGAAAAGTATCTCTGAGCAGTCCACACGGGAAAAAACGGGAGCTTGATAGCCCCGTCTCTTTAGAGCGGGGCGGATTGGCGACGCGGCGAATTAATTCGCCATTAAAAATGGTGAGGATCGGTCAAAAATTATTCAATGATTTCACCTTCTAGCCCCAAATTAGGATATAATTGCCCTTTTTCCCGATATCTAGCAGCTAGATCTGGATAGCTCCACTCAAAAAGAACCCCACTATAGGTCGCTGGGTCGAGGCGCACTCGGTCATAATAACCAGCTTCTAACCTTTGTCTTTGGGCTTCAAAAAGAATTACTGCTGCTGCAACTGAAACATTGAGAGATTGTACCATCCCCACCAGAGGAATAATGATATGCTCATCCACCAAACCAGCAGCTTCCTGACTGACACCCCATTTTTCTGCCCCCAGCAAAATAGCAGTGGGTTTGGTATAGTCTAGATTCCTATAGTCCACAGCTTTTTGACTCAAATGAGCAGCACAAACTTTAAATCCCCGTTCTTGAAGACTGGTAATAGCTATTTTGATATTGGATTGAGTCCGCAAATACACCCACTTTTCACTACCTTGGGCAATCTGACTAACAAGAGGTAATTCAGATGCTAAATTAACCGCATGTAACTCAAAAACTCCTACCGCATCGCAGGTGCGAATAATAGCAGATAGATTGTGAGGTTTATGGACATCCTCAAGCAAAACAGTTAGGTCGGGTTGTCGCCGCTGCAATACTGCTTGTATTCTTTTAAACCGCTTTGGTGTCACTTTTGTAAACTAACTTTATCTCTATTAGATATCAAGATTCAACCAATAATTATTCTTCTTAATTCTGCACCCAAATCTTAATTGTATTATCCTCGCTACCACTAGCCAACTTCTTCCCATCAGGACTAAAGACTACATAATTAACTGGGTCCGAATGACCCGTTAAAATGGCAATTTCTTCTTTGGTGGTCAAATCCCAAAGTTTGATAGTGCTATCCTCACTACCACTAGCTAAAATTCTACCATTGGGAGCGATCGCGATAGACAAGATGCCAGATGAATGTCCTTCCAAGGAATCTACCTCTTCATTGTTAAACAGATCCCAAAATTTAATCGTATTATCGTAACTACTACTAACTAAAATACTACTATCAGGGTTAAACGCTAAAGAAGTGACACCGTCAGAATGTCCTTCCAGGGTAGCTATCATCTCATTAGTCTGTAAATCCCATAGTTTAATTGTATTGTCACTACTACCACTAGCTAAAGTCTTGCCATCAGGACTAAAAGCAACAACAAGAACATCGTCTGAATGTTCATTTAAAGTAGCTATTTCTTCATTAGTTTCTAAGTTCCAAAGTTTAATAGTACCGTCTCTACTAGCGCTTACTAAAGTTTTCCCATTCTTACTAAAGGCTATAAACCTTATACTGTCAAAACTACTACTTAATGTACTTATATTTTTGTCACTTTCTATATTCCAAAGTTGAATAGTATCAGTACTGCCACTAGCTAGCATTTTCACATCTGGACTAAAAGCTATTGTATAATCTGTACTCGAGTGTCCTGTCAGAGTAGCTACATCCTGATTTGTTGCCAGATTCCAGAGTTTAATAGTATCATCAGCACTACCACTAGCTAACATCTTGCCGTCCCGACTAAAAGCAATAGATTTTACAGAATCGTTATGCGCTGTTAGAGTCTGGCTTACGATTGGGTTCCTCCAACTTTTGTTAGAACTTGGATCAGTAGCCGTGAGCTGAGAATTTTCAGGATTTTGGTTGATCAACAATTGGGTTCCAATTCCCAAAAGTAGCATAGTTCCACTGATACCCACAATCGCTATGATGATGTTTGCGACAAATTTCTTCTGGCCAAGTCTTGTAAATTGTCTTAAAGGCCGTCCTCGTCTTGATGGTTTAGAATAGAACTCTTTAAGAACTTCCTCTGCCGATTGATAACGCTGTTCCATATCTTTTTGCAACAGCTTATGGAGAATTTGCTCCATTTCATAACTAATTGGACTTTGCAAATACTCTTTCCAATTTTTAGTCCAGCTATAGCCTTCTTCAGTCCACAACCGTAAAGGACTCACGCCAGTTAGGAGATAAAAACAAGTTGCCCCCAAGCTAAACAAGTCACTAGCGGGATGTGCCTTGCCTCCCTGCATTTGTTCTAAAGATGCATAACCACCGGAACCAATATTTGTTCCTGTTCTACCCATCACCGTTCCAGACAATTGCTTGGCAACACCAAAATCAATTAAGACAAACTTGCTTGCTGCTGTCTTATTCTGCTCTTGGGAAGTTTTGCTTGAATTGGTTTGAGAATTAGAGTGACTAGATTTTTTGTGGCTACTGTGGGAATTAGAAGTAGTAGATTTTATTTCCTTATTAGAATCGCGAGCGGTAGAATTAGAAGTTGCCTGACTACGACAGATAATATTCTCCGGTTTAATATCTCGGTGAATTACGTTTTTTTTGTGGATAAACTGAAGCACTGGCAACAACTCCAGTAAAAGTTGCCCAATCTCCTTTTCAGTCCAATTTCTTTGCTGTCGTCGCCGAAGAGACCCTAGATTCTCGCCATCAATATATTGCTGTACGAGATATAAGTAACCCTTATCTTCAAAATAGGCATGAAGAGAAGGAATCTGGGAATGCCCTCCTAATTCTTGCAGTTGGCGTGCCTCTTGTTTAAACAGTTCCACTGCCTTATAAAGATCCCAAGTTCCTTCAACATTGGGAGCTAACTGTTTCACAACGCACATGAGTTAAGCTTATCTAAATCTTCTGCGAGATAAGTTTTCCCAAATCCCCCTTGAGCAATGGGTTTAATGACGCGGTAGTGACCTCGCAGAATCGAGACAATTTTGGTTCCGCAACTGAGGCAAACTTCTGTCCAATCGGGGTTTTTGGAATTGGGGCAATCAGGATTGAGACAATATAACATGACTAAGGCATCCCTTGGGATTTTGGGTAAACTAAATCTATGCAAATCTACTGAACAGGCTAACATTTGTCTCATGTTGCTAGTATCGTCCAATAAAGTGCTAACGAACTCAGTAATTCTCCTTTACTAGCGCTTAACCTTACCCACTACCCGGTGGGGATGACTTGACTTAATCTTTCAACAACTCAAGTCATTAAGCTATATAGTATAGCACAAAAAATCATCTCTGCTACAATTTTTAGTCAAAATTGTAGCAGAGATTGGGAAAATGGGGATTTTCAATGGCTAAAGTATAATAAATTACATATTTATTAACAATAATTTATATTTGGTCGATGTTTTTTACTTTTTGACTGATCCGCAATAGATTTTATTGGCTTCACCACAGGCGTACTCCAATATTGCCAAAACGTGTTTTTCTGTGTTTGACAACGCTAGGATTAAAGATATAACTGCTATTATCCTTGTATCCAAGGATAATAGTAAATTTTTCCTCTGCAACAATAAGCGTGTATGGAACCCTTTTGGGGTGTAAAACAAAGAATTTAGATGACAAAGCTAGTCTCTTCTCCTCGAACAGCTTGCCAGCTACGAGCATCATAGTACAAGTCTGCCAAAGTAATAGTGTAGAGTGCTTCTTTCAATTTTTGTTCCAGCCGCTGCCACAAACTCCAAGTTACCCAATCTTCGGCACTAGTTACGTCTGGGGAGTAGTCAGATAGAGGGTTAATAGTTTCTCCTACTGCTGCCAAGATTTGACCCAAGGAAATTTTTGAGGGTAGAGTAGCTAATTGATAGCCCCCTCTCGCTCCTCTAAGAGAACGAACCAAGCCAGCACGACGCATTTCAATCAGCAATTTTTCGAGATAAGGAGCTGGTAAATTTTGTCTAGCGGCGATCGCTTTTACGGATGTGGGCGTATTACCTGACTGTAAGCTAATATCCAGTAAGGCTTTGACGCTATAGTGAGTTCGCGTTGTTAGCTTCATTTTTCTCTTAAACAGTTTGCATCTGCAATACAACAGGCAGGCAGAACTACTCAATCCAGTTCGCTTTACTCATAGTATAGAGAAAGAGAGATCTGAAATTAATATTGAATAAGAGCAAAAAGTAAATTTATTTGACTTAATGGCTATAATATAGTCTGATAGATAGATAGCAACCTCAAATTTTCATGAGTTGACTATTGGTTGCTTTCGGCAATAAACCCGTAACCTAGATAAGTCATTAGTTTCAACCCAAAGTATATGGCTAAAAAGAAACCCGAACCCTTAACGGGAGAAGATTTAATCAACAAAGTAAAAGAGCTGGGAGACCTCAGCAAAGAAGACAAAGCGAGAGCCTGCGGCTACTATACCGTTACCAAAAACGGCATAGAACGAGTAAATATGATGAAATTCCTGAATGCTCTCATTGATGCAGAGGGAATTGAGTTAGATAGTAGTGCGAATGGAACCGGACGGGGTGGGCGTTCGGCCAGTTATCGCATTAGCGTACAGTCTAACCGAAATCTCCTGATAGGCTCGGCATATACCAAAAAAATGGGATTAAAACCAGGTGATGAATTTGAAATAACTCTCGGACGAAAACACATTCATCTCAAGCAAATCGATAAAGCAGAAGAAGAAAAAGCAACGGCGGAGATCTCCTAAAAACTTCAGTTGGCAATAATTAGAGTAGGGATGAGGGATGAAGGAAAAGGGTATTGAAATGGCCAAAAATTTGGGCGAATAGCTAGCCTGCCAGTCAGCAAATTTATTCAAGGAAAAGTAAAAAATTTGCAACTACCCTTGCGAGCTTAGATCAGCCACAAATTTAACCATTTCTAGCCTTTGGGCATTTTTCCTCGACCTTCTCTAGTGAAATACTTACTGATCAACAACCACCCTAATCAAATTAGTCAAAATCTATCAAACAAAAGACTTTTGACTTTTGAGACTAACTACAGCGTTACTAGGAAGGTTTGTTAATCAGTCTCTATCTTTGGCGATCAGCACCCAATTGGGTGGAGCAGTGCCTAGGATTTTAACTGATTCCAATCTCAGTTGATCCAAAAACTCACGTTCTAGTAATAAGTAAACTGGAGGAGACTTCCAGTGGTCTTTGATTTCTTCTAAAGAAGCTGGGATAACTTGACGCTGACTGTAAAAATTGAGGGAAGGACGACCAAAATCAAAATTAGTGTAGATAACTTGATCGGTGGGTGTTCCCAATCTAATCATGGCAGCAACTGGTTTAACTGGATAGGCTTCATTTAACTCCCAAATCCAGTGAGGAGAAAGGAAAAATAGTAGCAATGCTACATACATTCCCCAAAACATTACGGCAATAAATTGGGTATCTTGCTGCTCAATCAGTACTGCTACTACCGCGAGAGTTAAGGAAATTGAGCCGAGAATTACCACTATAGAAAGGTCAGTAATTTGGTTAAAACTAAAGTAAATAGAACCAACCATGGCTGATAAAGCTAAAAACATTAACCAGATAGACCAAATACGAGGATAAGAACGGCGATCCGGCCAATGCAGAACTTCAGTAAAGGTCGCACCAACTGCCAATGCTAAGGGAGGGTAAATAGGCATAATATACCAAGGAAGTTTTGTAGTCATGAGAGAAATAGCCAGAAGATAAACTCCACTCCAAACAAAAATTAACTTAGCCCAACTCCAGTTACGATGGAACCAAGCAAGTTTGAGTCCGTAAAGACAAAAAATTAACCAATACCAAAAATTTTTCAACAATTCCCACAAATAATACCAAGGTGGCCCTGAATTATCTTCTACGGGAGTCCAAATTCGTAACAAAGATTGATTGAAAATGCCAGTAGCGATAAAAACCTCACCATAATGCAGCCATTGGGCAGTGTACCAAAAAAGTACTGGTATGCTAACAAAAATAAAACCAATCCAAAGATAGACAGAAGTAAGTAATCTCGGAGTATCCCATGCTAAAAACAACAAAGCGATCGCCCCCAAAAGTAATCCCATTATTCCTTTGGTCAAGCACAAAGCGCTAAAACTCAGCCCTACCCCTAAAGACCAACGCAAATCTCGGCGCGATCGCAAGATACACAAAAACATCAAGATGGCAAAACAAAGCACCGCTCCATCCAGCATAGCCAAACGTCCGTGGCGTACTACTGGCAATGAAGTTAAATAGACTAAGGCTGAGAAGAATGCGCTTTTGGGTCTAGGAAAAATTTCTCTAGCAAGAGCATAAAGCGATGGCACTGAAAGAGCAGTCAGTATAGCCGAAGGTAAGCGGGTCGTCCATTCATTGACCCCAGCACAACTATAAGCAAGGGCAATCAATCCGTGAACCAAGGGAGGCTTATTCAGATATGGTTTTCCTTCCAAAGTTGGAAACAGTAAGCCTTGAAAATCTCCGAAGATCCAAATTTCTCTGGCAACTTGCCCCACAGTACCTTCATCCCAATCCCTCAGTGGTAAACCGCCCAGATTAATTCCAAATAAGAGTAATGCCCCTAAGAGCAAACCGACAAAGTATAAACTCTCAATTGAGATCTTGAAGTAAGTTTTGCGATTCATATCCAAAGGCATAATGTCATCATTTCCCCGTTGGGGGAAGATTTTATTCTCTGCTCAAGGATAATCACATCCGGAACATCGACTTCCAGAATTCATCCCCTGCTACGATCTTTTCTATGGAAGAATCATTTGAATTCAGTAGACTTATAGTCATTACAGTCCTGGCGGGCATCAGTGCTCAGGTTATCGCCGAATATCTCAAAGTACCGAGTATCGTCTTTTTACTGCTGTTTGGGATTTTACTGGGTCACGACTGTTTCAACGTACTACATCCTCAACACCTAGGTGTGGGTTTAGAAACGATTATTGCTCTCTCTGTTGCTATAATTCTCTTTGATGGTGGACTCAATCTACAATTACGTGATTTAGGTAAAGTTTCTGGCAGCCTGCGAAATCTGGTAACCATAGGAACTCTAATTACTCTTATTTGCGGTGGCATGGCTGCCCATTGGCTCGCTGAATTCCCCTGGCCCATTGCCTTTCTCTATGCGTCTCTTGTGGTTGTGACTGGTCCTACCGTTATCGGTCCCTTGCTCAAACAAGTGCCAGTAGACCGCAAGGTGGCCACCTTACTAGAGGGAGAAGGAGTTCTGATCGATCCTGTAGGAGCAATCTTAGCAGTAGTTGTACTCAATACTATTTTGAATAGCAATGCAGCTTTCTTAGAAATAGTCAGCGATCTGCTATTACGCTTGGGAATTGGTGCTTTGATTGGTGCTGCTGGCAGTTGGTTACTTAGCTTAATTCTCAAGCGAGCTAACTATATGTCCGAAGATCTGAAAAATCTGGTGGTTTTAGCTGGAGTATGGGGTATCTATGGTTTGTCACAAATGAGCCGCAGCGAGTCCGGACTAATGGCAGTAGTAGTGGCCGGGATCGTACTGAGAGCTTCTTCGATTCCTGAAGAAAGACTGCTCAGAAGATTTAAGGGTCAATTAACCGTTCTCTGTGCTTCAGTATTATTTATACTTCTTGCCGCTGACCTATCTATTGCTAGTATTTTTGCCTTGGGTTGGGGCGGTCTTTGTGCTGTTTTAACTCTAATGTTCTTGATTCGCCCCCTAAGCATTGGCTTATGTACTTTAAAAAGCGACATGAATTGGCGCCAAAAGTTATTTTTGGCCTGGGTAGCTCCAAAAGGAATTGTTTCTGTTTCCGTATCTTCCTTATTTGCTATTCTGCTGACACAGCGAGGAATCAACGGGGGCGACTCTATTAAAGCATTGGTTTTTCTGACCATTATTATGACGGTTTTTATCCAGGGACTTTCAGCTCGTTGGGTAGCAAGCTGGTTGAAAATTACGGCGAGATCTGCAACTGGGGCTGTAATTATTGGTTGCAATCCCTTGAGTCGCTTAATTGCTCACATTTTTCAAGAACAAAAAGAATCAGTAGTTTTAATTGATACTGACTTCATTGCTTGTGAAAAAGCAAAAGCAGAAAACTTACCTGTTTTCCAAAGTAGCGGTCTTGACCAGGATGTTCTTGAAGAAGCGGGCATTGAATCCATGGGAACTTTCTTGGCACTTACCAGCAATGGAGAAGTTAATTCTGTTTTGGCACAGCGTGCAGTTGAGGAATTCCAGCCCCCTCGCGTGCTAGCTGCATTTCCCGACTTATCTTCCGCTGGCAGCAATAAAGGTAAAATCGGTCAAGCTTTTATTGGGAAAGTACCAATCAAAACTTGGAACCAGTACATTAGCGATGGACAAGTAAAATTGGGAAAAACAATCCTTAAGCAAGCGGGATTGTCTTTTCAACAAGCCCATTTACAAGCTTTGATTCGTTCTGGAGAACTCTTGCCTTTGCTGGTAAAGAGGCAATACCTACAAGTGGTTAAAGCAGGTGAAGAATGGCTTGCTGGGGATGAGATTATTTATATATTGCACGATCCCAGACCCAAATTGCTCAAACGTCTTTCTGGGAATACTATGTCTTCTCGTTTGGCTTTAGAAAAGTTGCCTGAGGTTGAGGAAGTACCAATTGCTGAACCTGTTCAAGGCCAGTCCAAATCAATCTAGTTTTGAGCTAAGAAACCTAAAAATATTTTATATTGTCTTAAATATTTTTACTGTTTTGTTTGGCTAAAACCGCTATTAATTTTCAAGCAAAGGTTGCCAAATTTTTGCGAAGCGTGATAGTCTAGGAAACATAAACCCATGGACGAAGTAAATTAAACTAATGGAAATCAAATTAGTATTGCCAATTTTAACTGGTCTGTTTATCCTATCTTCTTTATTCTTTGCCACTAAGAATGGATTTTATGACTCAGATAATTATCATGGCAATGGCTCGGCTCACTAAGGCAATGTATCTAAACTTTTAACCTATAGCGCTTAGCGAGTAAAGTGTCGTTACATGCTACATTTTTCTACAAAAGTACTGCATCTACTGTATCACCTTTGTACAAAGCGTGCATGAGCATGTTTCTTATCAACCTCTTAATTGAGAGATTGTTAATTGTTCATTGCTCATTGCTATAGGTTGAGGATTAAATAATAAAATACATCCAATAGTGATCGCTATAACACTCATTAAGCGATCGCCCTTTTCCAGGAATTTTATTGTTAATCTTGGTTGGAATCTGGCGCTGGAGGGTAAATTTGTTCAGCTTCGGGGCAGTCATCGGCAATGGTTAGCTCGAAATTTACTCGGGAGACAGAGGCTAGCTTTTGACTCACCGAACCTATGCTTTCCAAGCGAACCATTTCTTCCCAGGAACTAATTTCATCATCATCTTCTATTTCATAGCGGATCGTTACTAGATCTCCTTCCAGATCGATAATGCGAGCTGCTTCGATCCAGCGTTGCTGATCCCGCAAGAAAATGCAAACTTCACGATTATCTGCACAAAATTGATAAATCTTGCGGTGTAGCATAAGTTTCTCCTCGAGCAATTGACATAGCTTCTAGGCTGCATTTTTTGTATGGAGCTAGGATTATTAACAAGATCTTGATTCTTGGTTCAACTAAATAGTTAAATTCAACAATATTGCTACTCAAAGCTTGTTTGGGTACTCTTATTTCTATTGTGACACAATCTGACAACTAAATGTGTTGCCAGCAGTATCATTTATTCTCTATGGCAACAAGCTTAAAAACTTTGTCCGAGTAATCGCTGTCGCACGCTTTCAGCAATTCTCTGACCGAGATATTCTGGTATTAAGCTTTCATTGGGACCCAAGAGATATAAGATCAAACGAGTCCTGCCCCTCCATACCAGTAGATTGGCATTAACTACAAGTAAATCTTCTTGCCAAGTGGCATACATCACCTTGTAAAATAAACTAGGTTGATTATCTGCCTCAATTAACAGAGCTGGAAGGTGAAAAACAGGATCGATATAAAATTCTGTTTCCACTTGCTTTAAACCAGTGTCAAGATTAAATTCTACTGCCAGCATTTCTTGAGCTGACTTGCGTCCCGCCAAGGCATCTCGAATAGCACGACAGATATTTTCAGCCGTTTTGTCCGTTATTGGCTTGTTGCTTCGGGAACCAACTAGTTTCATGAACACTAGCATCGGTTGCTGGATTTGACCATCCTCGCCTTTGGTGCTATGATTCTGATTGATAGGCAGCCAAGGAGTCAAAAATCGTAATTAAATAAAGTTAGCATACTCTTTACATAATAAAAAGTCTATTAAAAGAGCCGCATTGCATGGGTTTTTGGAAAAGATTATTTAGCAATTCTAACGTATTAACAACCAACCATGACGCTAACTATGAGGGGGAAAGTCTCCCTCAAACAACAGATCGCTCGACCTCGGAACGTCGTATTGTTCTCAGTACGGAAACAGATATTGATCTTTACGATTTAGAAGAACTCTGCGATCGCGTCGGTTGGGCTCGTCGTCCCCTGCGTAAGGTGAGAAAAGCTCTCCAGTATAGTTTCTTGGTAGTGACGATGTGGGAAGTGCGCGGTAAAAGACGCCGTTTAATCGGTTTCGCCCGCGCTACTTCTGATCGGGCTTTTAATGCTACAATTTGGGATGTGGCCATTGACCCAGAGTTTCAAAATCAAGGATTGGGTAAGTCTTTGATGAAGTATATGATCAAAAAACTTAGGGGTCAGGATATTAGCAATATCACTCTCTTTGCCGATCCTCAAGTGATAAATTTTTATCGCCGATTGGGATTTATGCTGGACCCGGAAGGGATTAAAGGAATGTTTTGGTATCCCGATTAACTTTTTTTCTTCTCAGCGGTTGACAAAAAGACAAAATTCAATTATACTAGTTGCAATGGTATTACGGGATGTAGCGCAGCTTGGTAGCGCGCCTGCTTTGGGAGCAGGATGTCGCAGGTTCAAATCCTGTCATCCCGATTGTTTTATTTGATCTCTAGGAAATGTTGGACTCAAACTACACTCAGGAAAAGTTAATATTTAGTTTTTGAGGAGTGAGTCCGCGTGAAATCTTTACTCTCTTGGAGTGCTACCCTGAGTCTGCTGGGAAGTAGTGTTTTTGTTTCTTTGTTTGGCTGGCGGAGCCCGGCAGTCTCAATACCTGATGAGGCGATCATCGAGAAATTACAATATGTACCTGTTTACACCATTCTTGATAGGCGTTTCAAATTTATTCAGACTGGGAGCAACAATTCTCAAGGGGGTAAAATCGATTTATTCTTTAGGAGTGAGGATGCTTTGAGAGCGCTAGAATCTTTGCAAATTAAAGATCCTGCGCGAGCTAGAGAATGGCAAGTGGTACCAGTAACTCTAGGTAGTATATACAAACTACTTGGGGAAAATAAAACTCGGCAAGATTCCCTATCTTTTGTTTTGAACCCCGATCAGCAAGAAGTAAGAACTGCTATTAATATGGTGCGGGAACGAGGATGGGTATACGAAAGGGGGGTTCCTTTATTTTTTGCTACCCTGGGAGAATCTGGCAACATAATCCCGATGGAACATAATGGAAGGAATGTATATCCTTTATTCTTTCAACGACAACAACTCCTAGAGATGGTGGAGCGTTTCATGGAGAAACATCCCGATTTGGCATCTTCGGTTAATACTAAAGTAGTCTCTTTAGAATGGCTGATGGAGCAATGGCAAACTAGTGATGATAAAGGTTTGGAGGGAATTATTCTTATTGTATCCGAAGAGTCGCAAGCAGTTTTGCGGGAACTTGGAGCAGGTCAATAGCAACAATTAATTGTATAAGTCTTTTATTTTTGAGGTAATTAGCCATGAAATCATTAGTTCGTTGGGGTGCAACTTTAGGTTTAATCGGGAGTACGGTATTGGGAAGTTGGTTTGAACCAAATCTCAGAGCCTTCGCTTTACCAGAACAAGAAATAGTCCAAAAGTTGAACCAAGTGCCTGTTTTTTTTATTGCAGATGAACAAGGTAATTTAATTACTCGTTCAATCAATGTAGAAGGACAAGAAATTAATATAGCAGGTATATTTATGAGCCAAGGTGATGCTAAGAATTTCTTTAATAAGTTGGAGGAAAGTCAACCGAATATCGCGGCCAAAGTGAATGTTTTACCTGGTTTGTTGGGAAATCTTTATCGTATTGTTAGCCAAAATCAAGAGAATCTAAATGAGGTGATTTTTGAATTTGTGCCGATGCAAGAACAGGTGCGCTCTGCAGTGGCATTACTGGGAGGGCAAAATGAAGATGTAGACAAATTTAAAGGGGTTCCTCTATTTTTTGCAACGGTCAAAAAAGATGATAAAGAAGCATATCTCACGAGTGATGAAGGGAGTATTCCTTTGTTTTTTGAAAAGGAACATCTAGACAATTTGCTCTTAGAATTTAAACAGGAAAAGCCGGAAATAGCTTCTAACTTGGAAATCAGTATTAATGTCGTTGCTTTGGAGATTGTTATTAATCAGTTCCAAAATAACGAAAGTGAATTACTGAGTAATATGGTTCTTGTGCCATCCAAGCAATCAGGGCAATATATCCAGTCTCTTCAACAAAATCGGAATCAATCTCAACCTGTTAGTTCTCCTTAGATGATTGTATCGGGCAAAGAACTATATTTGTGGCGCGAAGATGCTATTTCTGCGGCGCGATCCGCCCAAATATCCCCGGCAGAAGTAGACTGGCTTTTAGAAGTTGTGGCTGATGTTGATAAGCTTTCATTGAGATTGGGATCTTTTCAAAAAAAATCCCAAATTTCTCTCTCTCTACCTTTATCAGTATTAAGTCAGCTTTGGCAGCGCCGTATTCAAGATAGTTTACCTGTTCAATATATAGCTGGAGTAACTTGCTGGCGCAATTTTCAACTCAAGGTTTCTACCGATGTCCTCATTCCCCGATCAGAAACTGAATTATTAATCGACTTAGTAACTAAGGCAGTGGGGGAAAGCTCTAATGAGGAAATTAGTTCGGGATATTGGGTGGATTTGGGGACTGGTAGTGGGGCGATCGCCTTCGGTTTGGCAGAAGTGTTGACAAATGCTGAAATTTATGCAGTAGACTGTAGTGAGGGGGCTTTGGCAATTGCTCGGGAAAACGCCGCTCGTCTGGGTTTCAGTTCGAGAATTGCTTTTTCTCAAGGTTCTTGGTGGTCTCCTCTGGGTCACCTGAAAGGGAAAGTTAGCGGTATGGTCTCTAACCCTCCTTATATTCCTACTAGCTTATTTTCTCAGTTACAACCAGAAGTAGTCAAACACGAACCCCATTTGGCTCTCGACGGAGGTATAGATGGTTTGGAACATATTCGCTATCTGATTGAGACTGCTCCAGATTATCTCATGTCTGGTGGGATCTGGTTAATTGAAATGATGACAGGTCAAGCAGAGCAGGTTGAGGCAATGCTTCAGAAACAAGGCAGTTATAGAAATATTAAGATTTTTGCCGATTTAGCTGGAATTGACCGTTTTGCCCTTGCTTATCGTTATTGAGTAATCCAGTACCTACAATGCTCAAAGATAATAAATAATATATTTTATTATTCATTTAAATGCCTCAAGTTACTACAGCAAAATTAATTGCTGGGGCGGAAGCTGGAAGAATCGTAAGCTTTCCTACCGATACTGTACCGGCTTTGGCAGTGCTACCGTCTCGCTCGGAGTTGATTTTTGCTCTCAAAGGTCGCCCTCAAACTAAACCCTTGATTTTGATGGCTGCTGACCCTAAAGAGCTTTGGCCTTATGTTAGAGGAAATATGGCTGAATTGCAGGTTTGGCAGGAAGTAGCTGCTAAATTATGGCCTGGATCTTTGACTCTCGTGTTACCTTCTTCTCAGTTAGTACCTCCTGCTCTCAATCCTACAAAATCCAATACTATCGGACTTCGAGTTCCAGCTAGTAAAATTGCTCGGACAGTTTTGGCACAGACAGGTCCTTTAGCTACTACAAGTGCTAATCTCTCTGGAGAACCTCCTATTAGAATTATGAAGGCGATCGCCACTGCATTTCCCCAAGTTTTAGTTCTGGATCTGCCTGGGTTAGAAACAGAGGAAAAAACAGGTAGCGGCATTCCTTCTACGGTGGCAAAATGGACGGGTGAGGATTGGCAGATTCTGCGTCAGGGAAGTGTCAAATTATTCTAACTTTGATATGGGTATAAACGAGATTGAAAGACTTCAAAAACAACTAAAGGAAACTCAGTTAGCTTATCAAATGGCGGCCCAAATGGGTCAATATAAAGCTGGGTTTCTGGCGCGGACTTCTCACGAATTGCGATCGCCTCTCGGTAGTTTGATTAGCTTGCATCAACTCATTTTATCGGAACTCTGTGACAGTCCTGAAGAAGAAAGGGATTTTATTGCCCAAGCCCAGGAAGCTGCTTTTAAATTCATGAAATTGCTGGATGCTATTCTCGCTGTAGCAAAAACGGACTACGGCACAGAACCGCTTCAAATTCAACCTTTACAAGTAGAGCTTATCTTTATTGATGTTGAATGTTTGACTGTTCTGCAGGCTGCTAATTGTAATTTAAAGCTGGAGTTCTTGCCCCCCGATCCGAAACTTTATCTTTTGGGGGAGCGATCGCGCTGCCGACAAGTTCTTCTTTCTCTGATTGATACAGCTATTTCTGTTGGACAAGATGGTTCCATTAAAGTTACAGCCAGTGGTTATCCTCTAGAAGGTTTAGTTCGCATTCAGATCGATGTTTCCTGTGCTGCTAGTATTTGGAGCGAACCGGTAGATTTGCTGCAACAGAGTCCCCCACAAATTTCCGCTGCTGTTAAGACCTGGAATAATAAATTAGAATTTTCTCCAGGAATGAAATTGTTGCTTTCTCAGAACTTATTAGAAATAATGGGGGGACATTTGAAAGTTTTTGATTTGTCCCCGGAAAATGGCAACCAACCTCTTACACGTTTAGAGTGTTCTCTCCCTCTCGCATCTGTTGGGGAATGAGCATTGGAGTGGGAGGGTCGCTGTTATACAGTACCATGGTGGTGCTTTGATTGAATTGAAAGCCAATACGTTCGTAAAAGCTTTGTTGATGAGTAGTCATGAGATAGACTCTTTCTACACCGTTGACTCGGGGATGGCTCAATACTGTTTCTACTAATTTTCGCCCTAACTTCGCTCCTCGATATTCTGGCTCAATGACTACATCCCAAATCGTAGCGCGGTAGACGCAGTCTGAGGTGGCTCGAGCAAAACCCAGGAGTCTTTCTTTGTCCCAAACGGTTACCACCGGATCGCTGTTGGCTATGGCGATGGCTAAATCTTCCAGGTTCCTATCTTGCGCCCAAAATGCAGTGCGGTTGAATAATTTTTGCAGTTGCTCTAGGTCTATTAGATCTTTGTCATAGGAAAATTGAATCTGACTACAATCCATATATAGTAGTTGACAGTTGACAGTTGACAGTTAATACAGCAATCGCCCTGGGGACTGCCAGATTAATCTTGGCAATTTTTTCTGACCATGAGTCTAAATTGTAACATTTACATTATTTAACACCAAGGGGTTGCCAAATCTCTTTTAACTGTTCTATAATGTGAGCTAGACAAGAAAAAATCACGGGGCCGTAACGGTTTCGACAGGTTGGCGAAAGCTTTACTGTGATTCAGGTCGAGAGTGAGTCTCCTCTCGGAAATCAAAGGCTCAAAAAAATGTAACTGCGAACAACATTGTTCCTTTTGCTCGTAAGGCTGCTGCTGTAGCTTAAACACCTCTATTAGGTTCGAGCGCTTCCAGTTTGACTCCGTTAAGGGCTGGGGGCAAAACCTCAACGGATGCGCTGTTGTGTTTCCTCTGGTAGGCTAAACAGTTAAGACTTCACCAGAGTATCCTGTCATCCGGGATAATGGATGGTTCCTGCCCTGAGGGTTAGAAGGGCTAAACCTGTGAACGAGCGGACAGTCAATACCCAGTCTGGACAGCAGTTCAACTCTGCTCGGCTCCATTTAAATTATCAATGAACAATAATCAATGAACAAT
This sequence comes from Prochloron didemni P4-Papua_New_Guinea, assembly GCA_000252485.1. Classification (GTDB taxonomy): domain Bacteria; phylum Cyanobacteriota; class Cyanobacteriia; order Cyanobacteriales; family Prochloraceae; genus Prochloron; species Prochloron didemni. The sequence goes on from JH610636.1 coordinate 21,629, forward strand.
AAGCAATTAACAGTTTTCTGATTAATATTGATGAGTGTTTTAGTTTGGGGAGGGCGCACGGCTGTGGGCCCCTACATGGAAATAATAGTTTATAGTTAATTGTTATATAGCGCTTCGCTCCTAAAGTGTCGTTACATGCTAAATTTTTTATACAAAAGTGCTGCATCTGCTGCATCACCTTTGTACAAAGCGAAAGGAGCATTTTTCTTATCAACCTCTTAATTGTTCATTGTTAATTGTTCATTGCTCATTGTTATAGTTCTAAACACAGTTGACGGAAATGGTCTCCTCGATGCTCGAAACTTTTATATTGGTCGAAGCTGGCGCAGGCAGGGGATAATAAGACCACAGCAGCATCTTTTTCTTTAGCTAGTTCCCTACTTCTAACCACCGCTTTAGTCATTGTTTCTACTATCTCATAAGAATTGTAGCCGGACTCTTCCAGGCGACGGGCAAAACTAGGAGCGGCTGAACCTATAAGTAAGACAGCCGCAGCTTTTTCTTGGATTGTAGCTAGCCAAGCGGTATCGTCTCCTTCTTTAGCTTCTCCTCCAGCAATTAAAATAGTGGGGGCTTGGACTGAAGCTAATCCTACTTGAGCTGCGTCGTAGTTGGTAGCTTTGCTGTCATTGATGTAGTGGGTGTTGTTGAGGATACGGATATGTTCTAACCGATGGGGGACTCCGGGGAAAGCAGCGATCGCTTGGGCGATCGCCTCTTTTTCGATTCCTGCTAGTTTAGCTGCGGCTACTGCCATTAAGAGGTTTTGGCGGTTGTGTTGCCCTACCATTTTAAATAAGGATACCGGTAGTATTAATTCCCCAAAGGCTGTGACCCAATCATCTTCTAGATATACTCCTTTTTCTGGGGGACAGATTAAAGATTGTTTCCCTTTAACGCTGGTCCAGCAAGCATCAGGCCAATCTTGTTGTTGGCTAACTAAATAAGGGTCATCTCCATTTAATACCTGTTGGCCACAGCGACGCAACAAGGAAGCTTTTATTTCGCTGTAGTTGGCGAGAGCTTTGTGGCGTTTGAGGTGGTCTGGGGTGAGAGTGGTCCAGATGCCAATTTTTGGGGCTAGTTCTCGGGAGGATTCGATTTGATAGCTACTGATTTCTCCTACAATCCAGTGGAGGTTATTGTTTTCTAGGGCTAGTTCGCAGGCAGCATAACCGATATTACCGCAAGCAGGAGCGTTTAATCCCGCAGTTTGGCAAATGGCAGCTAGTAAGGCGGTGGTAGTAGTTTTGCCGTTGGTTCCGGTAATGGCCATCCAAGGGGTGGATTTGAGGTAGCGCCATGCTAGTTCTAGTTCCCCGATTGTATCGATGTTTTGTTTTCTGGCTGCTACTAAGAAGGGGATGTCCCAGGGGACTCCAGGACTGACTACTATGAGTTGGGGGCGGTGGGTGGATTCTAATGTGGGACTGTGGTTCAGTTTGACGGTGATTCCTTCTGCTTCTAGTTGCTGTTGAGTTTCTTGGAGATTGGGAGAAGAAGAGCGATCGCTCAATATTACTTCCCAACCATCTCTTTTCAGCACTCTCGCTGCGGCTATTCCCGATCTTCCCAGTCCGATAACATATGCTGTCATTGGTTATTTGTTGTTTGTTTGCCCTATGAGGGCTACTTGAGAAGTTAGTTTATAATAGTCATGGTTAGTTTGAGTCAAATATAAAATTCTCATGACTGCGACCATTACCCTTGATATTCCCGAGGAAATTCACCAGCGACTGATTGTCCACCTTGTCCACCTTGTCTAATGAGTTTCTTTTGAAAAAAACCTACCCCTGTGAGATCCCCCCCAGCCCCCCTTCAAAAGGGGGGAGAAGAAGTAGAATAATTTATTAATCCTTTGGAGAAAATTAAAAAATTATCTGCGTTCATCTGTGTTCATCGTTCCACTGAGCGAAGCCGAAGTGTGCGGTTCAAACAATATCTTATATCAATAATGAATATCTATTCAATTTTGAATCAAACCGAGCGAGAGAGAGTTAGTGATGGAGCGATCGCCCCCCTCCTAACAAACACTAAATCCGCTCCTCGCTTGCTGGTATTAATTTGGTCTCAATTGGGGGATTTCGACAGTTTAGAATACGCTTGGTGGATCCAACGGGAAGCAGAACTGCTGGAACAAAAAGGATTGGCTATACGAGCAGTTGGCATAGGCGATGGCGCTTCTGGGAATCAGTTTTGCGATTATACCGGATTTCCCAAGGAGTGGTTGTTTGTGGACCCTGATGCGGAACTACATCAGCAGTTAGAGCTGAAACCGGGACTTTCTTTAGCCGTACCGGGGTTGTCTTCTAGTCAAAATGCTTGGCTGAACCTGATGCTGATGTGCGCCGGTATTGGCAGTCCGGGGACTTTGGCTGAGGTGTTTCGAGGGTATAAGGGCGATCGCCTTGCTCCTCAGTTGATTGGGGATGAGGAAGAAGTGAAAGCTGCACCTCTACCTCCTCTGAAAGGCTCCTTTTTTAACATGGCGGGGGGTAAAGGGTTTCAGCGACCTTTCGAGCTAGCTACCCTGCGGCTGCGGAATATGGTAGAAGTGTTGAGTAAGTGGAAGACTTACGTGCCAAATCAGGCTTATTTGACTCAGCGGGGAGGGACTTTTTTATTTGATTCTCAAGGGGAATTGTTATATGAATGGCGCGATAAGGCTATTCTCGGTTTTGCAGAGAATATGAGCTATCCTTTGTCTTTTTTGAAGGCGATAAAATCCCCCTAAATCCCCCTTGATCCCCCCTTGATCCCCCCTTCAAAAGGGGGGCAGGGGACTTTGACTGTTTATAACTCGATGGTGTTTTGTCGGGGGCTGGGTACTTTTCTTGCTCCCCCCTTATTAAGCTATCCTTTATAAACATCTTTCTTTACAAAAAACTTGACAAAAGCGCATTTTGTGTATATAAGGCTGAAATGACCATTTTTTGTTGCGCACCGCGAAGCGGATCTCTGCGAGATCGCTAACAATATTGTGAGGTTTTTCCAAATACATGGTTTTATCTTTTTGTCAAGTCGTCATGGTTTAAGAACAGGCTGTGTTGCTTTTACAACAAGGATTACAGCTTTTGTTAAGAAAGTTTCTTATAACGCATAGCTCTCATTTGGGGGGCAGGGGACTTTTCTTGCTCCCCCCTTATTAAGGGGGGCTGGGGGGGATCCACCGTTAAAGCATGTACAAACAACTTATAAATCCGATTGTATTTGTAGAAATTTCATATTTCATATGACTATTACAATTATAGCATTATTTAAAATATTTGCTACAAATAGTTTATTCCATCGTAGGTTGGGTTGAGGTCACGAAACCCTTCGACTACGCGGTCCCTGAGCGTAGCCGAAGGGCAGGGCAACGCCCAACAAACCCAGAAAACTTGTGTTGGGTTTCACTATCGCTCAACCCAACCTAAAATTGCTATAACACTATTGTATCTGTAGCCAACATTTTCAGATTTGATATAAGATGGTAAAAGTAATCTTTATAAGGCGATCGAGTCAGTGGATTGCCTACTTACAAGAAGAAAATCGCCTTCTCAAGCAACCTTTAATAGATGTCCAGTCATTCTTAAACCGTGCCGGAACTCAATTTAAACCCAAAGGAAAACGCTGTATCACCATCACTTCAGCTCCAGGAAAACTCAATTCCTATTGTCCCTTTCCCATCCTACTCAACGTAGTTAACGCTCCCGACAAACTTGATCTAGAACGGCTCATTAAAGAAGCCAAACAACTGAACTCTCAGACAGAAACCCACCTCAGTATTCTCATCCACAAAGAACCCCCCAGCCTCAATTTCCGCCTAGAATTAGTTCAAGTACGTTCGGACAAACTAATTATTATTCCTATTCCCCTGGCTGAAATAGAACAAGCTCTACGTCAGGAAAATCAAACCCTTCTGAGTCAATATGGCGATCGCTACCTTCCCGGTGCGGACCTTTTCGACACCAAAACCCCCGTAGGAGAAACCTTCAGCTTCTTCGGTCGGGAACTCCTGCTGCGACAACTGGAAGAAAACCTCCAAAACTGTAAAAATATTGGCATCTTTGGCTTGCGCAAAATTGGCAAAACCTCCGTTATTAGAAAGTTAATTTATAATTGTCATCATCACCCCATTGTTTACATCGACCTGCAAAAACACGGGGTTGAAAACTACAGTGCCAAACTCTTCAACAGTATATTGGAAGAACTGGCAAAACTAACCAAACAAAATGGCAACAAAACCATCTTTTCTCGGTTCTCCAAACCGAAAATTCCCCAACTCTCAGCTCAAGACCTCTCTACTCTAACGGACTCTTTCACTCATCAGTTCCTCCGTCTTGGGAAGCTGCTAGAAAAACTACCAAATGCCAATTTTCTGCTTCTTGGACGAAATGGAATGTATCCTCCCCCGACCTAGCAGTTCCCCAGCTGCTGCAGCAGAATTTAACGCCGTTTTCGGTACTCTCCGGGCCTTAAATCAACAACACAACCGCCTCTCCCTCCTGGTAGCGGACGCTCACCCGGACTGCAACCGCATCAACCATTGGTGTCAAGAGGGAGTGCGCACCAACCCACTGTTCAGTTTCTTCCAAGAAGTCTTTCTCCCCACTTTCCCCGATGAAGATACTCGCATGATGATTTCTGATATCTCCCAACTAATGGGTCGTGAGTTCGAGCAAGAAGTTCTGGAACGAATTCACCAGCAAAGTGGCGGCTACCCCCTCATCGCTCGTCAACTAGCCAGTCTGTTACATCAGAAACTAGGGTCAAATTCCATTTCCCTCACCGCTGCGGAACCCTACCTCAACAATCCCTTCCGCTACTCCGGTTTCCTGAAAGACTACTTTCAAAACCACCTCTGGGAAGATTTGGAACGAAGACATTTTCATAACGCAATAGTTATTCTCCGCTCCGTAGCTCTTGCGAGAGAGCAACAATTAGCTTATGAGACTCTTCTCCAGCAGCTCCAACTGAGAGAAAACCAGATTCTGGACCCTATTCTCTGGCTGGAAGCTGTGGGTCTGATTAAGCGCACTGCCGACAACAGTATTATCAGTCTGGGACTACCTCTCCTGACTTGCTGGCTGAAAATGCAATTTACTGCCGAACAGCTACTCCGATTGAGTTAAAATAATTTTGTAGGGTGCGTTCGCAACGCACCGGAGTTATAAAAATTGTACGTTGGGATTTATTGTAATATCAAATCTGAAAATATTTGCTACAAATAC
>JH610637.1 GCA_000252485.1 Prochloron didemni P4-Papua_New_Guinea
GGAAAGTCCCCCTTTTCAAGGGGGATTTAGGGGGATTGTAGCAAACATTACTTTTAATAATGAATCGTCCGTATACAAACTACAAAACTCCTATCACCAACCCTAATGACTTTTTCGGGCGGAAGAAACTGCTTCAAGACCTGGTCAAATCTCCTTTTAATGTGTGGATATTATTAGGAAACCGATTTATAGGCAAAAGCAGCGTTCTCCAAGCTTTAAAATGGAAATTTTTTGAGGACAAACAAGCTTTTCCCGTGTTGGTTGACCTCCAACTAAGTCAACCAACAAGTCCCGAAAACTTTCGCTATATTATGGCTAATGGTCTTGAAAAAGCTATTTCCCAGTGGAGACAAAATCACAATAATGACACAGCTCTCTCTTTTCCCCAGTCAAACCCACTGTGGGAAACTTTGAGTCGTAACATCCGCAACTTGGGAAGGAGATTTATTCCTGGCAATGTTACTGTATCTACTTCTAATTTATTACCAATAAAAGTGACCTACGGACCGAATCAAGAAAAACAACTAGATGAAAAAAATTTTGAACAACTGGTAAGCGATCGCCTTGCTGACCTCCGACAATTTGGATTTGCAGGAATTTGCTTTTTGCTGGATGGATTAGAGGTTATAGTTAAAGAAGAATGGGCCAACAAAACTTTTTGGTACTTGCGGGGACTAAAAAGTGACGAACGCTTTACTGCGGCCATGGGATTAGTACTCTCCGGCTTCAAAAATTTGAAGAACTACCAAGAAGAAGTTAGCTCTCCCCTGAGAAACATTGCCGATATTCAATGGTTAGAAGTTCTGGACTCTGACTCAGCTAAAGAACTCATCGACTATCGGAAAACTGAGGAAAAGATTCAACTGAGCTATCGGGAGGGGACAGCTATCCAAAAATGGGCAGGAAATCATCCATATCTATTACAGCAAGTCCTCAACGCTCTCAGAGATGCTGAAATAGAAAATAGCGATGAAGAAATTGAAATTCTTATCAAAAGAGTTATTCGCCAACAACAAGATATATTAAGTAGTTGGTGGAACAGCTTTAGCGAAACCGAGCAACAGGTTTATAAGATTCTTAGCGAAGAAGAAAAAACCAGTATTTCACTCTTACAGGAACAGCTCAACCTCAGTGAAAATGCTATTATTGATGCTGTGGAAGTGTTAAAAGGGACTGGAGTTATCTACCAATTAAATACCGTTCAAGAATATGAAATTGGTGCAAAGTTGTTTCAGCAGTGGGTCAAGCAAAATCAAGAATGATTTAAACAAAAATATTGGGCAGTTGATAGTTGATAGTGGATAGTTGATAGTTATACAGCACAGCAGTGGTTGTTCTCACTAGACATGGATGGTCTCTAATTATTTGAGGAAATAACTTGTTGGATTTCCTCCACACTAAGCTTAAGAGCAGTTGCGATTTGCTCCACAGTTAATCCCAGCTTCAGCAATCCAGGAACTGCTTCCATTTTTGCGTTAATTTGTCCTTCAATTTGTCCTTCCATTTTGGCTATCAGTATAAACCTTAGTTTGCTTAAGTTCGCTCAGTCCAAACATCGCTTCAATTTCCTCCCTTCCTTTGTTGGGCAATTTATAAACCATGATGGTCTCTAATAATTCTATCAAATCCTTTTGTAGCTTCGGACTGGCAATATCTTGTCTTGTCTGTTGGAACAATCCCTTTGCTAAGGAAACCGCCTCATTGGGCAGTTGATAGTTGATAGTGGATAGTTGATAGTTATACAGCACAGCAGTGGTTGTTGGAACTAGACATGGATGGTCTCTAATTATTTGAGGAAATAACTTGTTGGATTTCCTCTACACTAAGCTTAAGAGCAGTTGCGATTTGCTCCATAGTTAATCCCAACTTCAGCAATCCAGGAACTGCTTCCATTTTTGCTTCCATTTTAGCTTCTTGATAAACCTTAGTTTGCTTAAGTTCGCTCAATCCAAACATCGCTTCAATTTCCTCCCTTCCTTTGTTGGGCAATTTATAAACCATAATGGTCTCTAATAATTCTATCAAATCCTTTTGTAGCTTCGGACTGGCAATATCTTGTCTTGTCTGTCGGAACAATCCCTTTGCTAAGGAAACTGCCTCATTGGGAGGCGTGACAATTAATTTCACCATTCCTTGACCTACGGTTGGACTTGTATCGGACTCTAGTTCGTCTAGATAAATGCGCTGTAGCCTACCGCTGTTGAAAAACTCCCGATACCATCCTGGGGAAACAGCTTCTTTACTGCGACTTGGATACACTACAGTAACCAGCCAATCATTATCCGGCTTGTGTTGGCGCAAGTAAATGAAAATCTCGGTAAACAAACGAGAGTATAAGTCCTCATCTTTTTGAAATTGTACTTCCACAAAGTGAATGGGTAGTTCTGGGTTTTTAGATTGAGGTAAGAACACCCCGTCTATACGAAAAGACAGTTCTTTGACTTCTACCGAATCAAATCGATAATTTTGGCTGCGGGTTGTTGATTCGCCGATTAGTTCAAAGAAAATATCTGGAAACTTGAGAAACATGTTGTACCAGATGCTATCAGTTTTCATTGTCGATCTTCCTATTTCGGTTTATGGCTATAGCAGTTGATAGTGGATAGTGGATAGTTGATAGTGGACAGTTGATAGCTGCTGAGGTGCGCGACCCGCCCCCAAATAACAGAGTGACTTGTCGCACTGAGCGATTAGGTCCGATTATAGCCCAAAGAAGTGTTTCAGAAATCTATCGATAGAGTAACTATCAAGAATTTTTTGGGAAAATCCAATTTTCTCCAAGCAATAATACCCACTCTCTAATCTATCGATAGAGTAGCTATCAGAAATTTTTCCAAAAAATCCGAAAAAGGGCCAGTTCGACCACCCTATCTGCAAGTTGACAAAAAAAATTGTTGACTGTACCTCTCACTAGACATGGTAAGAATTGGTTCATATATCAAATAATAACCGCAGAGACGCAGAGGACGCAGAGGGAAGAGAGAGGAGAGAAAATAAGCATGAGAGGGATAGCTATCTATCATTTTTCTTCATTATCCTATCCCTATCCTCTTTCATCTGCGTTCATCTGCGTTTATCTGTGGTTTAACAATCCCACCGAAATCCGCTAAAACCCGAGCATGATTTCGCAGCAAAGCCAAAAGATTGAGACGATTGCGACGAACATCTTCATTTTCCGCCATCACTAAAACGCTATTTTCCCCATCAAAAAACTCCGTCACCATAGGAGCTGCAGTTTTCAAACCATCTACTAATAATTGATAATTTCGCTGTTGTTGCGCTTTTTTAGTTTGAGGCAATAACTGCAGCAATGCTTGGTAAAAAGCTGCTTCCGAAGACTTCTCAAATAACTCCTTATTCACTACAATGTCTGGGTTTAATTCTTCCGTTCCCAAATCACCCTGTTTCCCTAAACGAGTGGAACGATTTACTGTCTCGTATATTTGAGCCAAAATCCCATTCTGACGAATCTCTTGGAGGAAAAGAGCGCGATCGCGCACGTCCAACAAATCCTTTATAGCTCTTTCCCCATACTCCGGGTCATCTTCCGCTAAAACTGCATTGACTAAATCGTAATCTATGCCTAATTCATCTTGAAGTAAAGTGCGAATTCTTTGGATAAAGAATAGGGACAAAGATGAAACGAGAGGTTGTTTGTTTTGTTGTTTGTTGTTGGTTGTTTGTTGTTCGTTGTTTGTTGTTTGTTGTTTGTTGTTGGCAGTAACAAAATCTTGGCTAATCTGTTGGATAATCTCTCCTAAATTAATTCCCAAGTTAGCTTGCCAAGTAATATTAATTACGGCATTTGCTGCCCGTCGCAAAGCAAAGGGATCGGAAGAACCGGTGGGAATCATTCCCAAACCGAAAATACTGGTGAGCGTGTCCAACCTATCGGCCAAACCTACTACTTGTCCCCCTAGAGTTTCCGGCATTATATCCCCAGCTCCCCGAGGCAAATAATGCTCGAAAATACCCTTGGCTACTGCTTCAGATTCCCCACTTACTAAAGCGTATTTTTCTCCCATTACTCCTTGTAATTCTGGGAACTCGTCAACCATTTGAGTGACCAAGTCAGCCTTGCACAATAAACCTACTCTCTCTACTAGAGATTTTTCTTCTTCTGCCAAATTTAATTGTTTGACAATTTGGGCGGCAATAGTTATTAAGCGATTTACCTTATCCTTCATGGAACCCAAATCTTCTTGAAAAGTAACCTTTTCCAACTGAGGTAAATAGCTTTCTAAATGCTGCTTGCAGTCTGCTTGGTAGAAAAAGCGACCATCTGCCAATCTGGCTCGAATTACTCTTTCGTTACCGGCAGCAATAATATCTGCTTTGGCTGGATCGCCGTTAGCAATGGTGATAAAATACGGCAATAACTGTTGGTTCTTTTTAACCGGAAAATAGCGCTGGTGAGTTACCATGACAGTGGTAATTACTTCTTCTGGCAAACTCAAGAATTCTGGGTCGAACTTACCCGCTACTGCGGTGGGCCATTCTACTAAATTAGTTACTTCCGCTAATAAGTCGGGGTATACTTCTGCTTTTCCTCCCAAGGACTCCCCTACTGCTTCTATTTGTTGCTCAATTACTTGTCGTCTTTTTTCGGGGTCAACATTAATATAAGCGGACTGGAGAGATGATAAATAATCTCCCGCTTGCGCAATAGTTATTGCTTCTGGATGTAAAACTCGGTGTCCGGAAGAAAGGCGATCGCTCTTTACCGCAATAGAACCGTTCACTAATTCTAAGGGCAGTACTTCCCCATCCCACAATGCTATGAGAGAGCGAATCGGTCGGGGAAAGCGGAAGTCTCCATCTCCCCAACGCATGAACCGCTTTCCTTCCAGGCGATCGATCCATTGCCGACTCAATTTTTCTACAATATCCTTACCTTGCCGTCCGGGAATTTGTTTCTGAATAAAGACAAAATCTCCCTTGGGAGTAGGACGCACCTCCAGCGTCTCTACCGCAACACCCTGCTTGCGAGCAAAACCTTGGGCTGCCTTTGTGGGTTCCCCGTCTTTAAAAGCTGCTTTAGCTGGAGGGCCTTTGATTTCCTCTTCCCGATCCGGTTGTTTGTCTGGGAGTCCTCGGATTAAAACCGCCAGACGGCGGGGACTGCCATATACTTCCACCGCTTCTGGGGTCAGGTATTGTTCTGCTAGGGTTTGGGGAATGAGCGATTTCCATTGGGCGATCGCCCCTGCAATGAAGTCTACCGGTAATTCTTCCGTACCTACTTCTAACAAATAGTTAGCCATAGCAGTTGACAGTTGATAGTTGACAGTTGATAGCTCCTTCCGTCGAATTCAAAATTCAAAATTCAAAATTCAAACATGTTGAATTGACGAATGTCTCCGCAAAAAATGGCAGAAACTATACGAGCCTTATCCCTCTTGCTTTTTAGCTTGTTGTCAATTTTCAGATTCGGTCGAGTTGATAGTTGATAGTTGATAGTTATACAATAACCAGTTGGTTGCTCTCACTTAATACTAAACAAGTTCATAAACCGGATACATAGATGTACCTCATGAGTCCAAAAAATGCTATATCTGTATTCATTGTGGCATAGGCTGACCGCCTGTTGGTTCATCTGGATTAAAATAACCAATAACCAACAACCAACAACTAACAACCAACAACCAACTTCAGTTTAGAGTTTCGATGGCATAGTCAATATAATTATTAGCTTCTGTAGCAGCAAGACCTACCAAACCATGATTAGCTTTAATATACTTAAGAGCTTCAACGTACCAGTTAGGAGGCAGCTCGAAACTGCGATTAATTTCATCCAAACCACCATTTAAGTACTCATCCATAGGACCGGTACCACCAGCCACCAGGCAGTAGGTTACCATGCGCAAGTAGCAATCAATGTTTCGCTTGCACCGAGCTTTCCCTTCTGGGGTACAAGCATAGGTGGGTTCAAATTTGGTATAAACTGCTGTAACAGCACCTTCAATTAAAGTTTGAGCCCTTGCGGTCAAAGCTTGAGCTGCTTCTAAGGAAGCTGAAGCGCTCTGGAAACGACCGACAGCTGCTTGAATGTCAGTATTACTCAAAAAGCGTCCTTGAGAATCAGCAGCTGCAAGTACTTCAGTTAGAGGGGTTTTCATTGAAAACTTTCTCCCTGTTATTTTGTTACGAGGTTCTTAAAACAGATTATTTTTTCTCTATTGGTAATCTAAATTCTCTGCACTAGGCAACTGCAGAAGCTGCGTGCTCGAAGTAGGTAGCTATTTCAGCCATTAAAGAACTGCAATCCCCAGAGGCCATGGCATTGCTATGGTCAAGAATGTTAATAGCAGCATCTTTCATTTTGAGAATGCCAACAGCCACGGAAGCGTTGGGAGTTCCCAAAGCTAAGTAAGTTTCCCGCAGACCGTTCAAGCAGCGATCTTCCAGAATGCTAGCATCTCCAGCATAAATGGCATAGGTGACATAGCGGAGAATAATTTCCAGATCCCGCAAGCAAGCGGCCATGCGACGGCTGGTATAAGCATTTCCACCAGGAGAAATCAACTGGGGTTGCTCGGCGAATAAGGAGCGAGCTGCGTTAGCAACAATAACAGAAGCGTTGCTAGTAATTTGGTTAACAGCTTCCATGCGGTTTTTGCTTTCCCCAATCATTGCGTTCAGAGCATCTAATTGAGCGGTGGAAAGAAACTCACCTCTGGCATCAGCTTGAGAAACTACCCTAGTGAAGGCATCGAACATGAAATAAATCTCCTAACTTTTAAATTGATTAAGCTTTCATTATCTTTTTTGTGTTATAGGCAAGAGTTTTGAGCCCTTGCCATTTAACAAAACTTCATGATTGACACGATGAGAACAACTGCTTGCTTGATGAAAAACCGCTACAATCTGCTATAGGTCTATAACCTTGATGGTTTTGTGGTATCTGGGTTGACTTTCGAGCATTTTTTCTAGTCCCCAAATAACCTTTATACAATGCTGGCGAAGCTTTATTTGTTACATATTGTTAAATTTCTTAATAAGCCCCTCCTAATTGCCGCTCCAAATCGAAGAGGAAACTCCGCACCGTAATCATCTTGATAGATAGACAATTTGGTTGAATAAAATGAACACAAGTGTTTTGGGCCTGCCATGAGGGTTGATATATTAACTCGACAATTATCTTAAATCGCCCAAAACATGCTCTAACTATTACTAGCTAAGGGATTGAACAGTTTCGGAAATTACATTTGGTGACCAAAATTTTAAAATATGAAAAAATGGTTCGTCAGATAGATATTATCTGCTCTTCACAAAACGAAAATGATCTTTTCTTCCGATCTAAGTTGAATGACCCGATCGCCTGTCCCATCTTTGCCTAATTGAGATAACCGATTGATAGATAAGCGCATCCCTCTTTCATGACTGGTCCAGAGAATTGAGGTAGGGGATTTAGCTAACACCATTCCGGCTAAATTATCCCTGGTATCGGTAAACTGGAGTACTTGAGAGCCAATATCGCCCCGATTTCCTACCCGCACTGCTGCGATAGATAAACGCTTGCCATAGCCTAATTCGGTTAGAAGCAATAAATCTGCAGAGTCTTCACAGATAACGCAACCAGCTATAGTGTCGTTGTCACGCAAGGGCAAAGCTTCATAACCTTGAGCTCTGCGCCCTTTAAGGGGCAACTGTTGGTCATCAATGGCAAAGCGCACCACTCGTCCCACCTTCGTAGCGATGGCGACAAATTCTCCCACAGCTCCTAAGCAAGCATAGCGCAAGCGATCGCCTTCTTTGAGTTTAATTAAGGACATGCCCCGATTGGTTAGATTGGCTAATTCTTCCAGAGGTAAGCGTTTAATTCGCCCCTGAGCTGTGAGTAAAATCAAATAGAATTGTTCTGCTTCTGGGGGAAAGAAATGAGCGACGATCTTTGCTCCATTTTCCCGAACGCTCGCTGGTAAGAGATTGAGCAAGGTCTTTTTCTTCTTACCCTGCTGAGGAATGTCCTCAATCTCGATGGGATAAGCTTTCCCACTATCGGTAATTGCTACTAATTGCTGATTATTGCCAATTTTCTCTTCAGCAACAACAATATCTTCTCCTTTTTGGATACCAGCAGCAGATTGTTTCTTTTGCGTTCGGTTAGTTTCCCAGTAAATAGATCCTTTTCGAGTAATAGTCACCACCGCATTTGGAGGGGTCCGATTAGAATTCGTATTAGAATTGATGGATTTTCCGAGTACAGTAGTTTTGGCAGCAGGGTTTTCCTTGGGAACCACGATTTTAGTGCGCCGACTATCGCCGAATTTACGTTTTAGAGAGCGCAACTCTTTTTTCAACGCCTTCATTAATTCAGCGCGATCGCCCAATAATTGTTCTAATTCAGCAATGCGCTGACCTACTTCCTCATATTCGGTCTCCAACTTTTTCCGTTCTAAACCAGTAAGCCTTCGCAGAGGCATGGCTAAAATGGAATCTGCTTGAGCAGCAGAAAGGGCTAATTTTTCTTGTAAAATATTCTTGGCAGTACTGCCGTCCGCAGCATGACGGAGAATTTCAATTACCCCATCTAAATCCTTAAGAGCAGCCAACAAGCCTTCTAACAAGTGACGGCGATTTTGACATTGTTCCAATTCTTGACTGTATTGTCGCCGGAGAGTTTGTTCTCGAAACTTTAAGAACTCATCTAATAACTGGCGCAATGCGAGCTGACAGGGTTTATTGTCTACCAGAGCCAGCATAATTACGCCAAAATTTACTTGAAGGTTCGTCTGGTTATATAGTTGAGCCAAAACTGTTTCCGGGTCTGCATCTCGCTTCAGTTCGATCACTACTCGCATACCATCGCGATCACTCTCGTCCCGAATATCCCCGATTCCTTCCAAACGACCCTTATTGACCAGTTCGGCAACTTTTTCAATCCAAGCTGCTTTATGTACTTGATAGGGCAATTCCGACACCACAATGGCTGTCTTTTCCTTCCGTCGCTTGCCATTAACCGTAATACGCCCTATTCGAGCTACTCCTCGCAAGGGAATTAAACCTCGTCCCGTGCGGTAAGCATCCCGAATGCCATCAGTAGCTAAGATTTCACCGCCAGTGGGGAAATCCGGAGCAGGAACGAGCTGCCACAATTTTTCATCCGGCAGTTCTGGATTGTCAATCAGAGCAATTAAGCCATCTACTAATTCTCTCAAATTATGAGGCGGTATATTAGTTGCCATGCCCACAGCAATACCAGTACAGCCATTAAGCAAGAGAATGGGTAGTTGAGCTGGCAATACCACAGGTTCCTGCTGGGAACTATCAAAATTAGCCGTAAAGTCAACAGTTGAGAGGGCAATTTCCTGCAACATTGCCGAACTAGCAATAGAAGCAAGTCGGGTTTCCGTATAGCGCATTGCTGCTGGCGGATCGTTGTCAATAGAGCCAAAATTCCCGTGACCTGCCAAAAGAGGATAGCGACTGTTAAAATACTGTACCATGCGCACCAGAGCATCGTAAACTGACTGGTCGCCGTGGGGATGATATTTCCCCAGAACGTCTCCCACTACCCGAGCGCATTTGCGAAAAGGTCGGTCTGGAGTCAAACCCAGTTCGTGCATAGCGTAGAGAATGCGTCGATGAACTGGTTTGAGACCGTCCCGAACATCTGGCAAAGCCCGTCCCACAATGACGCTCATGGCATATTCTAAATAAGACCTTTCCATTTCAGCATGCAATGCTGTGGGGATTATCTGACCAGTCTCTACAAAATTAAACTGTTTTGCCATGAGTATCTCTTTCCTGATTTCCGGTGCCAATAAACAAGAAGGTAGCGATTATTCTTTTCCTAGGTTACGCCACAACATGCTTCACTTTCATCCTCCATTTTTTAACTAGAAGAAAGCAACAAGGAAAAAAAGCTATAGTGTGGATAGTTTAAAAACAGAGTAGGTTAGTTTCAACAAGGTTATAGTACTTAATAGGCAAAGACATCCATGACAACTATTCTGATTGTAGAAGACGATCCCATCAACTTTCGCGTTTTTTCCAAAATTCTCACCAAACGAGGAGGCTTTGAGGTTCAGGGAACCGAAGATGTAGAAGAAGTTCTACGCATCGCCGAAGCAGGTTCCGCGGACATTATTTTAATGGATGTATCTCTCTCCCATAGCGTTTACCAGGGTAAAGCCATAGACGGCATTGCCATTACTAAGATGCTGAAAGAGGAACCTGCTACAGCTTCTTTGCCTATTATCCTGGTGACAGCTCACGCAATGGAAGGCGATCGCGAAAATTTTCTTGAAGCCAGTGGTGCGGATGGCTATATTTCTAAACCCGTTGTAGATCACGAGCTGTTTGTCAATCAGATCCGCGAACTATTATCAAAGGAATAATTTTCTCCAACTGTATAGATGGGTTTTGGTGGGCAATGCCCACCCTACAGGTATTTTTTGATTTTTTAATTGGGGATAATCTCCACTGAGAACGGTGTTTGTTGTTTAATACCAGCTAGGGCTGCTTGCATTTCTGGAGTATTGAGAAATCTTTCTGTATCTTTTAGCAGGCGATCGCCCCAAAGATTTTCTTTGAGAAACTCTAATTCCTGATAGCGAATATCGGTGGATAAAGCCTTTTGGCCTAAAGCCAAACCTTTGTCTTTTTCCCCTTGAGTATAGAGAGCTACTGCTACTGCTAACATTGGCTCTGCTGCTTCATTCTCAATGTCCAGAGCTGTTTGCCAATCGGTGATCGCTCCTGCTATATCTCCTTGTTCGTATTTAACCAAGCCAATATTATTAATTGCCGGCCAAAATTCCTCCTGACCCTGGTCAAATGCTTTTTCATAGTTGCCGAGCGCTTTGCCATGTTTTTCCAGCCTAAAATAGGAATTACCCAAGTCAAACAAAGCTTCTGGGGTGTTAGGCTCTAACTTCAATCCCGCTTCCAATTCTTCTACAGCAGCGTTATAATTTTCTTGACGAAAATAGGCAGAACCCAGAGTAAAGAAAATAGTTGCTTTTTCTTCTTTAGGAGCAAGGAGTTTAGCCCGTCGCAACGCCGCAATTCCTGCTTCTAAATCTTCTTGTTGAACTGATAGAGTTCCCAAAATCAACCAACCTCGATAAAAATGGGGAACTAATCGAGTTCCCAGCTTGGCGTAGGGCACTGCTAATTGATATTGTTGGAATTGCGCTAGTTGGATCGAATCCTGAAGCAACTCAAAACCTTGTTCTTCCAGCTTGTCTCCATCCCAGTCCAAGGTATAGGGAAGGAGTGCTTGAGAAGCTCCTGGTTTAGCTATAATGCAAGATAGACCTACAGAAGCCAGAATAGAAATAAACCAATTGTACTTATTTTGCATTTTTAGTCGCCTCAAAATTACTAATTTACTAATGAGAGGAATAGAGAATACCGATCACTGTAACTTCAATAGTGTGGATTGATTTTTAGTTCCCAGTTATTTATATATACTATTATATAGCAGAAGTGTTGAATTGTGACTCATTACCTGACTCTCTGACAACTATGTCCGCAAGCCTTAGCTAGCAAGGATTACAACTCAAAACAATTAGCTCAAATGTCCGCAAGATTTGCCAATAATCTATCCATTTGTTTACTAGCTTTTGAAAAAAATTCGCCTGATCACCTTGATATCCCATAGGTTTGCTAAAATAAGAGATCAACAAATAAAAAGAAAAACCTTGGCTTACGATTAGCTGTTCTAAAAGCTGCTGAATTTCTGCGATCGCTGCGAAGCAGATCTCTGCGGGATCGCCCTTCGGATCAAGTAAAGCGATGGCTTACTGTACCTCATTCGGAGGAGAAACGCTAGATATCATTTTTTGCTGAATATGTCAATTCCCTAATAGAATTCCAAATCCTACCCTATACCAGCCATTGTTATCTGATTATCCGTCTCTGGGAAGGCTCTTCGCTCCGAGGAGCGAAGAGCCCACCCAGTCTGCTCGCGTAGCGATCCGCTCCGCGGTGCGCTACGCGCCGCTCTTAGCGATCGCCTCGAACTCGCACAGACTTGCTAAGATAAGAAAGAAACAACTAACAAAGGAAAACCTTGGCTTACGATAACACCTGTAAATACCTGGCGGAAACCTACGCAACCAGTTTTATCCGCTGGCTGCTGGACGAAGAAGCAGAAAATGTCTCTATCTTAAAGACAGAAATAATTCCGGAACCCATACGAGCGGATGCCCTGATACTGGTACGAACGGACAAAAAAATCACCCAGATAGAATTCCAAACCCTACCCTATTCAAAGCCACCTATTCCTTATCGACAGCTAGTAATACTGGACTCTACTGTACGGACAATATTGGTGTGAAATCGAACAAATTGTTATTTTCTTACAAGAAACTAACTCCGAACAAGTGTTCCAAAATAAATTTTCAGAGCAAAATACCAGCCATTCTTATCGGGTTATCCGTCTCTGGGAAGAAGACCCCGCTCCCTTCTTAGCTGACCCAGCCTTGCTACCTCTAGCTACTTTAACCCGCAGTAAGGAACCGAAAATTTTGTTAGAGCAAGTAGCAGAAGAAGTAGCTAAACTAGAAGATACCCAGCAAAAAAGAAGTATATCAGCTGCAGCAGAAGTGCTAGCAGGTTTGCGATTTGAAAAAAATGTAATTCGTCAAATATTTCGGGAGGAACTAATGGAAGGTTCGGTTATTTATCAAGATATCCTGCAAAAGGGAATTACTCAAGGAGAACAAAAAGGTTTGCAGCAAGGCTTGCAGCAAGGGGAACAAAGAGGTTTGCAGCAAGGAGAAGCAAATGTATTAATTCGTTTAATATCTCGACGCTTTGCTACTATCGCCCCTACTGTAGAGGAAAAAATTCGTTCTTTATCCATTTCCCAATTAGAAGAGTTAACGGAGGCACAATTTAATTTCACTACAAGTGAAGATTTAATTGCTTGGCTAGATCAGAAATAGTAGCCAAAATCTGGAAGGCGATCTTTTTAGATCGCCCAGACTTGCTAAGATAAGAAATAAACAAAGAAGAAAGAAAACATTGGCTAATGTAATTCGTCAATTATTTCGGGAGGAACTAATGGAAGGTTCGGTTATTTATCAAGATATCCTACAAAAGGGAATTACTCAAGGAGAACAAAGAGGTTTGCAGCAAGGTTTGCAGCAAGGAGAACAACTTGGAACAGCTGGAGTATTAATTCGCTTATTATCTCGACGTTTTGCTACTATCCCCCCTACTGTAGAGGAAAAAATTCGTTCTTTATCCATTTCCCAATTAGAAGAGTTAACGGAGGCTCAATTTGATTTCACCACCAGTGAAGATTTAATTGCTTGGCTAGATCAGAAATAGTAGCCAAAATCTGGAAGGTGATCGCTAAATATTTCGGGAGGAACTAATGGAAGGTTCGGTTATTTATCAAGATATCCTGCAAAAGGGAATTACTCAAGGAGAACAAAGAGGTTTGCAGCAAGGCTTACAGCAAGGGAAACAAAGAGGTTTACAACAAGGAGAAGCAAAAGTCTTAATTCGTTTAATATCTCGACGTTTTGGCTCAATATCCCCTACTGTAGAGGAAAAAATTCGTTCCTTATCCATTTCCCAATTAGAAGAGTTAACGGAGGCACAATTTAATTTCACTACAAGTGAAGATTTAATTGCTTGGTTGGATAAGAACTAGCAATGTATTAATTAATATGAAATGTAAAAATATTTGCTACAAATAGTGGCGTTACATCGTAGTATAGATTGAGGTTATTCCGTAGGTTGAGAAACCGGGTTTCTTTCCAAAATTTAGCATTAATCCTTAAAATAATAGAAGAAACCCGGTTTCTTGGCTGACTAATCCACATTTTTAGATTTGATATAACCACAGAGACGCAGAGGACACAGAGAAGAAAAGAGAATAGAGTTTAGAGTTTAGAGCAAATCATTAATGAATTATTTAATATCAAACCTAAGAAACCAAATCAATAATTGCTTTCGCTGCCCGATCGCAGACCCCAACTTCTCCCAAACCCTCTTTCATTTCCTCATAATCCCTCAACATTTGCTCCCGTCTATCCCGATTAAATAACAATTCCCAAGACTCAGCCACAATTCTGTCCGGAGTTGCTTCTTCTTGAAGCAATTCCGGTACAATAGATTTCATCAGCACTAAATTCGGGGGCGACATAAAAGAAATAGAAAACTTTAATACTTTCCGCGCAATCCAAATAGTGGCGGGATTAACCCGATATAAAACTACTTGAGGAACCTTCAATAAAGCAATTTCCAAATTAACCGTACCAGACTTAGAAATTGCTAAATCCGCAGCAGCGATTATCTCCTTAGTTTTCCCCTCTAAAAGGGTTGCTTGCAAACCATATTCCTCCACCATTGCTGCAATTTTATCCCTATAAGTAGGTAAAGAAATAGGAATGAAAAAACGAACATTTGGCAACTTTGCTTGTAATTGTTGCGCCGCACTACAAATAACCGGAAGGAGATATTGTATTTCCTGCTGGCGAGAGGCTGGTAAAAGAGCGATGGCCAACTGGTCTTTTCCAATCCCCAATTCTGTTCTGGCAAACTCCCGCGTCGGTGCAGTGGCCATCCTATCAACTAAAGGATGACCTACCCAATTTACATTACCCCCCAGAGCTTGAAAATAACGCGCCTCTTCTGGAAAAATAGCTAACAGGCGATCGCTTATTTTAACTACCGATTTAGCTGTACTGGTATTGGGAGACCAAACCCAATTTTGAGGCGCAATGTAGTAAACTATCGGTACTTGAGGTAAATATTTACGGAGGTAGCTACCGAGACTTAAATTAAGCGCTGGATAGTCAATGAATACCACCGCATCCGGTGGATTTTCACGCAAATATTTCTTAGCACGACGTTGGTGGAGAAAAGTAGGCCAAATAAAAGGGAGGGATTCTACTAATCCCACGGAACCAATAGCCGCAGTTTGACCCAGAAGAGTAGCCCCAGCGGCAGCCATGCGATCGCCCCCCAAAGCCACTATTTCTAAATCATTATTGAGGCGTTTCAAGGCTGTAATTAACAATGCTCCTTGCAAATCCCCAGAAACTTCACCCGTACTAATAAATATTTTCATTAGTTGTTTGTTGTTTGTTGTTTGTTGTTTGTTGTTTGTTGTTTGTTGTTATTGGTTGTTTGATTTGTTCGTTATTGGTTATTGGTTATTTATTGTTAGTGATTGGTTTAGTAGACTTATTACTAAACCATCTTTACGATTTTCCAATTGAGACAGATTACAGATTTGCTCTTCAATTAATTATGAGTTTCCATATATGCTCGAAGCAAGCTATTAATCTTGGTTTGATAGCTCTTCCCTTGAGAGCTAAACCACTCTAGTACATCACTATCAAGACGCAAAGTTACTTCAACTTTGTTGTTTTCTACTGGTAGCCCACGGCGAACCACCGACTTAGCAAACTGTTGTGGTGTAATTTCAGGACAATCGGAGAAATCGATATCTTCATCAGTCATGGCATCAAGTTTTTTCCAGTCTGTTTCAGATTTGCTCGAAATAGATTTTTTGCTCATATTTGCTTGCCTTCCTTGCAGAAATAATTCGGATGCAGTCTTGACTTTCTGTATGGACAACAGCAACAACACGCGAAGCAAACCGAAAGTTACAAACCGTTCTTCTCCGTAATCAAACCGATCGTCTGAGATAGTCACAATCGAGCGGCCAAAAACTGCCGCAACATCTAAGAAATCGATACCATGTTTACGGAGATTAGAAATCCTTTTTGACTCATCCCATTCAAATTCCATCTTTGAATTGTAACAAAAAACTATAGTTACAAATTGTGAAGCAATTTAACGTTTTCCTGGAATTAATCCACGCCTTCCAGCAGCAGTACTATCTTTCAAAAAGCCACTCAAATGCTGCAAATAACTAGAATCAGGAAGCAATTGCAATTGCTCCAAAGCAGCTTCCAGAGACAAACTAGAACGATAGAGAATGCGAAAAGCCTTTTTCAGCAGACCCATATCTGTAGTAGTTAAACCCGTTCGTTTCAAACCCACCAAATTAAGCGATCGCACTCTTCCGGGATTACCCTCCACCAGCATATAAGGAGGAACGTCCCGGTCAATTCTACTCATACCCCCCAACATTGCCATCCGTCCAATATGGACAAATTGATGAACGCCCAAAACCCCGCCAATAACAGCTTTGGACTCAATGCGAACGTGACCGGCTAAAGCCACATTATTAGCAATAATAACCCCATCTTCCAGCTCGCAATTATGAGCTATGTGAACGCAACCCATGAGAAGATTATCATTACCCAGCCGAGTTACTTCCGAGTCCCCTGTCGCCCGATTAATCGTCACGTATTCCCGAATTAAATTGCGATCACCAATTTTGACCCAGCTAACTGCTCCTTGATATTTTAGGTCTTGAGGTTCCGTACCGATAATTGCTCCTGGAAAAATGCGATTCCCCACACCAATTTCTGTCGGTCCTTCAATAACCGCATGAGCGCCCACAGTAGTTTCCGCATCAATTTTAACTCCTGCGCCAATAACCGCATAGGGCCCTACTTGCACCGTTTCGTGTAGTTGTGCGTCCGCATCAATAACAGCAGTGGGATGAATGAGTGTTTTCAAAGGAAATCTCCAGATAATTACACGGGAGAATCTTAACAAAACCGACGATTAATCAATCAGAGAAAACAGCATTTCCCCGCTAGCGGCTAACTGACCGTCCACCAAAGCTTTGCCCTCCATTTTAGCAAACCGATTTCGCTTAAAAGATAAAAGTTCTACCGTCATAATTAAGCGATCGCCTGGTACCACTGGACGACGAAAGCGCACTTTATCTATCCCAGCAAAAGCAAAAAAACTACTTTCTACCACTTCAGGCAATTTGATCAGTATTATCCCTCCCACTTGCGCCATCGCCTCCACAATTAAAACCCCAGGCATCAGGGGACGATTGGGAATATGTCCTTGAAAATGGGGTTCGTTAAAAGTGACATTTTTAATTCCTACCGCCTTTTCCCCCGGAACGTATTCAATAATGCGATCCACTAAGGCAAAAGGATAGCGGTGGGGTAGCATTTGGTGAACTTCTTCAGCCGTAAAAACTATGTGAGAGCAATTGTATTGTGCAGAAACGCTATTATTATTGTTAGTTTTTGGTTCGGCGATGGTAGACATGGATTTTATCTGCCTAAATTTTTATCTTTGCTGTGTAAATTTGGTCATTTAAGGCTTTTGCTAATTGGATGTGCAGCTTGTGACTAGCTTTATAAGCGAGGAAATGAGCCATTGGAATAGTTTCCAGCAAACTCAAATCTCCCAGTAAATCTAAGAGTTTATGACGCACTGGCTCATTAGCAAATCTTAAAGGAGGATTAACCCAGCCCGATCTGCTGCAAACCAAAGCATTAGCTAAAGTACCACCTTTAATTAAACCAAGATTTCGCAGTTTTTCGATTTCCTCCGCAAAACCAAAAGTGCGAGCAGGAGCGATCGCCTCTGGGAAACTATCTCTATCAGGAGACCAACTGTACCATTGATTGCCGATCGCCTCATAGTCAAAATCAATCCCGTAAGTGAAGCGAGTTGCAGATGCCGGTACGGCAGCAACAAAAGCATCTCCTTCCCTAATCCAGATCGGCTCTTGTAAAGATACTACTTTTTTCTCCTCTTCTCCTTCTAACTGACAAATCCCAGCAGCGGCGATGGCTTCCACCCAAGGTTTTGCCGATCCATCCAGCAAAGGAACTTCCGAACTATCAATTTCAATTCTGGCGTTATCTACCCCACTACCAATTAATGCTGCCAGCAAGTGTTCCACTGTCCTCACTCTGGCGAATTTCAGTCCTAACTCTGTCGAGAGAGTGGTTTGATTAACCGCTTCCACCGTGGCCAGTATTGCTGGTTTTCCTGGTAAATCTACCCGTACAAAGTAACGACCTTCCCCCGCTACCGCAGGTTTTACTTGAACTTGAGAAGTCAGCCCCGAATGCAGTCCGATACCAGAAACTGCAAAAGAATTTTCAATACTTGTACTCTTTTTACTCATACCTCGTCATTCATATCTGGCAACTCATATTTAGTAACTGTCAACTATCCACTGTCAACTATCCACTGTCAACTGTCAACTATCCACTGTCAACTAAATCTTAAAATCTTTCTCCAATACCAAAATGAATTCGGTTTTCACCCCGGTCATTGAGACCATAATCAACCCGAATTGGACCGAGAGGAGATTGGATGCGCACTCCAATACCGTAACCAAAACCATTTCCCGGCTTGCCCCTCACCCCTGCAGGATTTCCTGGAACTGCATCGCCGGAACCTAAATCCGTAGAATAGTCTGCAAATATCGCTGCGCCAAGAAAACGAAAAATCGGGAAGCGATACTCAGCCGTTCCCTGCAAATACCTGCGACCTGCCCCCACTTCACCTTCCTCATAACCTCTTACCGAGTTGCTACCGCCCATAGAAAAGGCTTCATAAGGAGGCAAATCCCCAAAAACATTACCTCCTTGAACGTTAAAAGCAAGAGTTTGAGGACCGTCGTTGAAATTGATTAATCCGACGGGAATGTAATAACTGTAGCTGCCCCGCAACCGACTGAGCAAGATACTGCCGTCGCCGATAGGTAAAGATTGATCTACACCCATACGCAATAAATAACCGCTAGTGGGTTGTCGGGGATTATTGCGGCGATCGAGACTAGCACCAAATTCAAGCTGAAACAAATCGTCCGTACCATCATCGCTAAAAGCCAACTGATTGCCTAACTCATCTCTAGGAGTCACTTCTCCATCGCTATCCTCAATTGCCACCCGCTGATACTCAAATCCTAGGGATAAACGCCAATCAGGTTTGCTAAAAAGGTCATCCGCTAAAGGACGGGAAAAGCTAACTCCACCTCCGGTTCTGACTACTCGAGGGCGATCGCCGTTGGGCAACTCCACCTCTTCGTCCCCATTATCGAAAATCAGGGAAATGGAACGGCGGCGAAAACCATTGACTGTATATGAAGTGCGGTGAGGATCGCCAGCGATCCAAGGGTCGCTAAAACGAGCATTGAATAGCAATTCCCTCGTTCCCAGCTGAACTTCTCCTCCCAAAGTTTGGTCGTTGCCCCCGAGATTTTGCTGTTGATAGCTAATCGTACCAAACAGACCGCTGGCAGAGCTAACACCAGCACCAGCAGCAACAGAACCAGTATTCCCCTCTGTTATATCTATATTCACCACTACTTTACTTGGATCTTGTCCAGGTGAAAAAGAAAACTTAATGTCTTCAAAAATACCGAGACCGAAGACTCTGTTCAAGTCCCGTTGGGCTGTCTTCCGATTGAATACATCTCCCCCTTGTAACTGTACCTCACGAGTAATAATAAAAGGGCGAGTTTTCCCTTTCTCCAATTTGTCCCCTTCTTCATCAAAAAATCTAACTTGAATATCTTCAATTACCCCTTCTGCCACTAAGAGGGTGACAGTTCCATCTTCCTCTATGCTCGGGGCTCCCACAACTTGAGCTAGATCGTAACCATTGTTTTTATACCAAGTATTTAATTCTTTGACGTTGGCTTGAAAGTCCCGCAAGTTGAGAATTTTCCCATAGCCGCCACTAAAAATATTATCTATCTGAGATTGAGGTAAAACTCCTGCCCCTTCTCCTTCTGGGAGGGTTTTAACCACTACGCCACTCAGCACTGGATTAGACTCCACAGTGAAAGTAATGCGCACTCCTAAAGGAGTATCTTCCGGAGTAACTGTCACATTAGCAAAAAACCCAGTACTGTAGATAGCATTGACATCTTCTTGCAAGCGAGAGCGAGTCGTGGGTAGTCCTGGCTTGGTAGCTATCTTCTCGTAAACTAGATTTTGTAACTCCTCCTCAACTCCTTTAACCAAAACTTCTGCCACTAGCACTCGCGGTTCTTGTTGCGGCTTGTTTTGAGGGTCGTCGAAGGGCTCGCCCTGAGCGCTTGCCCAGAGGGTCGTCGAAGGGTAGTCGAAGGGTTGGCCAGATTCTGGTTCTTGAACTAGCAGAGATGGATCTTTCAAAAGAGATTCACTGCTCACAAAATTTCCTGCAGTTTCGCTCAATACTGGGTTAGATAAAGATAAACCGGTAGCAGTAGCAAGGATTACTGCTAATTTTAGAGATGGAGTAATCTTTTTAAGATGATTTTGCACCACAAAGAGGGATTGGTTTTTGGTCAGTTGTTTATTATTACCGATTAGGGTTGACTTGGCCATTGTTGATAATGTTCCATTGTTGGATCTGTTCTTGCGGTACTGAAAGAACAGATCCAACTATTGCCCAAGACTCAGAGGCGCATGCCTTTGCGCCCCTACACCAAGTCGGCAGCAATTTTCGCCAATACTCTCGACCTGACTCGCTGATAAGCTGATTCTACTTGACCCATATCTCGACGAAATCTATCTTTATCCATTACCCGCGCGAACTCATCTGTTTCACCAGCATCCCAAAGGCGGCAAGTATCCGGGCTTATTTCATCTGCTAACAGTAATTTCCCTTGAGAATCTATGCCAAATTCCAGTTTGAAGTCTACCAGAATAATGTCACAATCTTGGAAGAACTCAGTTAAATATCCATTGATGTCTAGAGCCATTTTCTCAATTGATTCTAACTGTTCTGGACTAGCCAACTCTAACAGCAAGAGGCGATCGCGGGTTAATAAGGGGTCTGAGAGGGAGTCATTTTTCAAATAAAATTCTAGAATCGGCGATGGTAATACTTTTCCGGAGGCCAAACCAGTTTCACGGACTAGACTTCCAGCCGCAATATTTCTGACTACTACCTCTAGTGGGATGATTTTGACTGCTCGAATTAGCATTAGATTTTTCTGAGGGCAATCGATATAGTGAGTAGAAATTCCTTTGGCTGACAACCATTTAAACAGGGCTGCAGATATAGTGCAGTTTATTTCTCCTTTCCCCTCAATCTTTCCCTTTTTCTGGGCATTAAAAGCAGTGGCATCATCTTTAAAGTGCGCCAGAATAATTTCAGGATCTTCCGTCGGATAGATGATTTTGGCTTTTCCCTCGTATAGTTTTTTTGCTGCTGGCATAGATATGGTTGATTTAATTGTAATTGATTATAATTATCCGATAGACTTGAATAGGGTCGTCTGTCATCTCGCTAACTAGCTAGAACACATGTACTATCAAAAAAAATTTACCAATAATTTCGTTGATTATTACTCATTTCTGGCTGTCATTTTCGGAAAAATTAATTAAAATAACATTCATATCTGAGGATTTCTTTTGGCGAATCCTCACCTTCGGAGTCTCCAAGTCAGCAGAGAGCTAACGAAGCACCTGGGCTTCGTGCCCTAAAGCTAAGGCTAGCTGAATCCTAAGTCTTAGAGAGACCGTCGTTATGGGCAAGATTTAAAGCTCCTATCTTAGAGTGTGTCGCCAGTTCCAGGCTTAGCACCCCTGAAAGAGGGACTACTGATAAATCTGCCCAGTAGGGACTTTTCTCAATAGTCTCTACTTAATCCGAGAATTAAAATATAGTGGTTTTCGTATGTGGTCGAGGTCAGCATTAACCCCTAATGAGTTGCCCACAAAATAATTTTGCACGCTAGTGACCAAAGCTTAACAATAGTAATTGACTAGTTCATTTTTTTTCTTCAGTAGAGGGAAACAGCTATGAGCTGCCAAAAACCCTTATGCCTTATGACTCAAAAGAGTTTAATCGAACACGCTTGGATTAACATATTAAGGAGAGAGAATAGGTGAATCTACTTAGAGAAAAAAAGAGGAAGAAATTTGAGATCGACAACCATCAGGCATTTTCAGCCCTGGTTGCTACCATGGTAAACAATCGTAAGCATTCAGTCTTCAGCTTTCAGCAAATAGCTGAGAGCCAATACCTAAGATTTGATAGCTGATAGCTTCAAAAATCTTGAATCTTCTGGCTCAGAAACCCTTAATAGCACCTAATTAATGATTATTGTTGTTAGGTAAAGAGTTTGGGATTTGCCAGAATGCTGCTCAAGATGCCGGGTTATTTGATCCCAATTGACAGGAAAACCAAACCAGAGCCGAGTTACCTCGGTTATTAGTTTTGCATGAAGGAGCAAAAGGAAAAGGCATGACCCACCCCCATAATGTCCTCGCAACTATCCAAGAGCCTACCACTGAGTTAGAATTTTTAATCGAGGAGCAAGCGGGAATCTCAACTCAAAAGGAAGTTGAGGCAACTGTAACAGTATCCGAAGTGGCTAAAAAAACGCGAAAGTTGACTAATAGTACTCGTCGTCGCGCTCAAACGAAAAAAAAGCCTTATACCGAGGACTCAATTCGCATTTATTTGCAAGAAATAGGACGCATTCGACTGCTGCGAGCTGAAGAAGAAATTGAACTGGCAAGGCTAATTGCTGACTTGCTACAATTGGAGCGAATCCGAGAAGAGCTTGCGGACAATTTAGATCGAGAACCAGAAGATCGTGAATGGGCAGAAGTTGTTCAGATGGACTTGCCCAAGTTTCGTCGTCGCCTTTATTTATGCAGGCGGGCAAAAGATAAAATGGTACAGTCCAACCTGCGTCTGGTGGTTTCTATTGCCAAAAAATATATGAATCGAGGATTGTCTTTTCAAGACTTGATTCAGGAAGGTTCTCTCGGTTTGATTCGGGCAGCAGAAAAGTTCGATCACGAAAAAGGCTATAAGTTTTCAACCTATGCTACTTGGTGGATTCGACAGGCAATTACCAGGGCGATCGCAGATCAATCTCGAACCATTCGCTTGCCAGTTCACCTGTACGAAACTATCTCCCGAATTAAAAAAACCACCAAAATACTCTCCCAAGAAATGGGACGGAAACCGACAGAAGAAGAAATCGCCACCCGCATGGAAATGACCATCGAAAAGCTGCGATTTATTGCTAAATCGGCTCAACTACCTATTTCTTTAGAAACTCCTATTGGCAAAGAAGAAGATTCTCGTTTAGGAGACTTTATTGAAGCAGACGGGGAAACTCCAGAAGATGAAGTCTCAAAAAATCTGCTCCGAGAAGATTTAGAAAATGTTCTCGATACTCTCAGTCCTCGGGAACGAGATGTACTACGCTTGCGATACGGTCTAGATGATGGCAAAATGAAAACTCTTGAGGAAATAGGTCAAATATTTAACGTTACTCGAGAAAGAATCCGCCAAATTGAAGCTAAGGCTCTACGTAAACTACGTCATCCCAATCGCAACAGTATTTTGAAAGAGTATATCCGCTAACTTTGCTGGTGTTGCAATGGGTATCCCCGTCATCTTCGGAGCGGGGAGGGTCAAGATAGACACTCTTATCCCTAAAACCATCTATTGCTTATTGGTGCGTTCCTATCAATCTCCAAATATCAATTATTTTATTGATATAGATCGGGGCTAGGGAACGCACCTCGTAGTGCTGGATTAGTTTGACGCTTATCTGACTAGACTGTCGTAAATTAAGCTGTTGCTACTGCTGCTTCTTCTTCAGCTAGTTCACTATCTAACGACTGATCATCTATCTGTTTGAGATGAATGTGTTTGTAGCCTAATTTGATTTCAAACTCATCGCCGGGTTTTAAACCCATAGCTTGGGTGTAAGTAGAACCAATCACAATTTGACCGTTTTTGTGAACGCTAACCCGAAAAGTCGGTTCCCGTCCGCGACCGTCTTTATTACCCTCTGGATCGAGGGGAACTCCTTTAGCCGCCAACACTGCGTCATAAAAATCGGTTAAATTGACCCGAGTCACGTTATTCTTGGTAGTCGTGTAATACCCGCAGCGTTTTGCTGTTTCTCGCCGAGGTAAGTGGGCTAGCTCTTTTACTTTTTGAAGCAAAGCTTTTCCAGTTAACGGTACAGGTGCTTGTTCGCTCATAGATGTCCAAATTGTCCTTTATTTGGTCGCCATTGTCAAGTAAATTCTACACAATAATCGACCTATTAAAAAATATACCTTGAATTAGTAGATTTCAAACAAAAAATTTCAAGCAGGTTAAATTTTAAATATACTTTGGTCATGGGTCATGAGGATCTAACAACTGCTAGAGGCCAGCCATAGCCCAAGTCCAACAACCAATAACCAACAACCAACAAATGGAAGTAATTTTTAAAGTAATTCGTACTCAAGCCAATAGTGTTCCAGGCATTCAGACTTATTCTCTAGATGTCCAACCAGCTTGGACCGTGCTGGAATGTTTGAATCAAATAAAGTGGAATCAGGATGGAAGTTTGGCTTTTAGGAAAAATTGTCGCAATACCATTTGCGGTAGCTGTGGGATGAAAATCAACGGTCGTTCCGCTTTAGCTTGCAAACAAAGCATGGCTAAGGAATTGGCAACAGTTTCTCAATCTGGCTCGAAAATCCCAGAAATTACTATTGCTCCCTTAGGTAATATGCCGGTAATTAAAGATTTGGTAGTAGATATGAAGGGTTTTTGGCATAACCTAGAAGTAGTAGAGCCTTATGTGAGTACTGTAGCTAGGAAAATTCCAGAGCGGGAGTTTTTACAGACAATAGATGAGCGATCACAACTGGAACGAAGCGGCAATTGTATTCTCTGCGGTGCTTGTTATTCTGAATGCAATGCTAGGGAGGTCAATTCAGATTTTTTCGGTCCCCACGCTCTTGCCAAGGCACAGCGGATGATAGCAGATTCTCGTGATCAAACAACAGACAAGCGCTTGGAGCTATACAACAAAGGAACTGATGGAGTGTGGGGTTGCACTCGCTGTTATATGTGTAATGCAGTTTGTCCTATGGAAGTGGCTCCTATGGAACGAATAAGTGAAATTAAAAAGGAAATTCTCCAACGTCAGGATAAGGGAACTAGTCGCTCTATCCGTCATCGTAAAGTATTAGTGGAATTAGTCAAACAAGGTGGTTGGATTGATGAGCGTAAGTTCTCAGTGATGGTAGTGGGAGATTATTTTCGCGACTTGGTGGGGCTTTTGTCAATCTTTCCTTTGGGATTGAGGATGGTGGCTTCAGGAAAGTTTCCCTTCTCTTTCGAGCCTTCTGAGGGAACGGAAGAGGTGCGAAGTCTGATGGAATCAGTCCAGAAAATCTCACCATGACCAATGGTAATTCTACTTCATCAAAGTGAAAGCCTCTATAACTTATAATAAAGGTTTTTCCACCAAACGATGATATAGCGATGAAGCACTTGCAAGGAAGAGATTTTCTCGGTATAGCCGATTTAAATGAGCAAGAAATTAAAGAATTGTTGCAGTTAGCAACGGAACTGAAAAGTGGCCAAACTCAACGTGTTATCAACAAAGTACTGGGACTCCTATTTTACAAAGCTTCTACTCGCACTAGGGTTTCTTTTACTGTGGCCATGTATCAATTGGGAGGACAGGTCATTGACATCAATCCCAAGGTCACTCAAGTGGGTAGGGGTGAACCCATTGAAGATACGGCCAGGGTATTAGATCGATATTTGGACGTTCTCGCCATTCGTACTTTCAGCCAAGAAGACATTCAAACTTTTGCCCAGTACGCAAAAATGCCTATTATTAATGCTCTCACTGACTTGGAGCATCCCTGTCAAATCTTAGCAGATTTTTTAACAATTCAGGAATGTTTTGGAACTCTTGAGGGCATTACTCTAACCTATCTGGGAGATGGTAATAATGTAGCTCATTCTCTCCTCCTGGGAGCAGCAATTATGGGAATGAATATTCGTGTTGCTACTCCAGATGGATATCAACCCAATAGGGAAATTGTAGCTATGGCTAAACAGCTTGCCAAAACGCCGTCGGCTGAGATTATTCTTACAGAAAATCCAGTTGAGGCAGTTAAAGGAGCCTCTGTCCTCTATACCGACGTTTGGGCCAGTATGGGACAAGAAGATTCAGCCAAGACAAGAATTCCTCTTTTTCAACCCTATCAGCTGAGAGAGGAACTTTTTGATTGTGCAGACTCCAAAGCGATCGCCCTTCATTGTTTGCCAGCTCATCGAGGAGAAGAAATAACTGCAGCAGTTTTAGAATCCGTGCGATCGAGAGTTTTCCACCAAGCAGAAAATCGTTTGCACGTGCAAAAAGCTTTGCTGGTTGCTTTATTAGGAAGCGAATAATTAAATTTATCACGCCTTATTTTTCTCTTTAAGAATAGTACTGATGTTCTATAATCGATGAAGAGTTGATTACTTGCCCTAGGATAAAGATAATGGAACAGCTCACCGCAGCCCAGCAAGAACTATACGATTGGCTAGTAGAATATATTCGCACTACCCAATACGCTCCTTCTATTAGACAGATGATGCGAGCAATGAATCTGAAATCTCCAGCACCGATTCAAAGTCGGTTGGAAAGATTGAAGAATAAAGGCTATATAGA
The DNA here is from genome assembly GCA_000252485.1 of Prochloron didemni P4-Papua_New_Guinea. Classification (GTDB taxonomy): domain Bacteria; phylum Cyanobacteriota; class Cyanobacteriia; order Cyanobacteriales; family Prochloraceae; genus Prochloron; species Prochloron didemni. The sequence goes on from JH610637.1 coordinate 26,282, forward strand.
CTGGACGGAAGGTAAAGCGCGAACTATTAGGATAGTTAATCCTATCTTATCTACAGGAATACAAGTATTGGGAAGCATCGCTGCTGGTGGATTAGTTGAACCTTTTACCGATTTCCAAGAAACTCTCGACTTATCTAATTTTTTCAATCGCGATCACTGTTTTGCCCTCAGAGTAGTGGGAGATAGCATGATTGAAGATTCTATTGCCGATGGAGACTTGGCCATTCTTCGTTCTGTTGCTGTTGACGAACAGCTTAAAAATGGGGAAATTGTCGCTGCTAGAGTAGAAGGACTGGGAACTACTTTAAAGCATTTTTATTGCGATGATGGCAATGTTACTTTAAAACCTTCCAATCCCAAATATCCTCCCATTGAAGCAATGGCTCAGAGCGTCGAAGTTCAAGGTATTCTTGTGGGGGTGTGGCGCAGTTATAGTTCCACTATTATGCCCTGAATATGAGACAATAATAGTACATCATTTTGAATCAGGAGATAAATTGTGATTCTCACTACTTTAGAAGGAGTTCCAGGACAAGAAATTGTGGAACATTTCGGTTTGGTTCAGGGCAGTACGATCCGGGCTAAACATGTTGGCAAAGATATCATGGCCAGTTTTAAGAATATCATCGGTGGCGAACTGAAAGGATATACAGAATTGTTGCAGGAAGCCCGTAAAGAAGCAGTAGAGCGCATGGTCAGCCAAGCAGATCGGCTAGGTGCTAATGCAGTAGTGAATGTTCGTTTTGCTACTTCTAGCGTTGCTCAAGGGGCGGCAGAACTTTTTGCTTACGGAACCGCAGTGAGAGTAAAATAGATATGTCCGATTTGATTAATGTAATTATCTTTTTGGGTTTACTTGCTCTAGGGTATTTTTCCGGCACTTACTTCGAGCAACAACACTATAAATCCATTAAGAAACGGGAAAAGAAAACTCTCTATGTGCCTACTGTTACTTTCGGTGCCAAACAAGCAATGCCAGAAGCTAGAGACGCAGCTCTTTTTGCCGGTAGTGTAGTCATTGGGGCTGACTACTTTAAAACTTTTGTTTCTTACCTCCGTAACCTCGTGGGTGGTCGGGTGGTGGTGTATGAAAGTTTGTTGGATCGGGGAAGAAGAGAAGCTTTGTTGCGAATGAAGGAGCAGGCCATCGCTTGGGGAGCGACTCAAGTGGTCAACGTGCGGCTGGAATCTTCTAATATCGGCCAACAAGCTGGAAGTAATAAGGGGATGATGGCAATTGAAGTTATTGCCTATGGAACAGGGGTTAAATAGGCAATGAAATATACTCCTAAAGAAATACCCGAGGAAGTTAACGTCAACGTGACGAGAGTTCATCCTCTCGTCAATTTTGCCTATCTCTTAGGTACCACCATTGGTGTTTCTATTCTGATTTATCTGGGTTTGGGCTTTGCAGCGGCTCAACTGACAACTAGAATCAGTCCGGAAATGGAGATAAAAATCGGTCAAAGTCTTTTTCCCAAAGGACTTTTTTCTAGTTCTCTGAAGAATCAGGAACGATTGGAATACGTACAAGAATTAGCCACTTCTTTACAGGAAGATATGGGGGCTACTCGCATCCCTATAACAGTTCACTTGTGGGAAAATGAAGCGCTCAATGCTGCTATTTTTCCAGGAGGCAATATTGTGGTGACTACTGGACTTCTGGATGCTGTAGAAACAGAAAATGAGTTGGCTTTCGTGTTGGCTCACGAGTTGGGTCATTTTGCAGCTCGGGATACTCTCAAGGGTTTGGGGAGATCCCTTGTTTTTGTTTTTGTCACCAGCGCGATCGGCTTGGGGACTCAAGATGCAGGGGGTTTGTCAGCAGTAGTTTCTACTAGCGGGCAGTTAACTAATTTGCATTTTAGAATTCGCCAAGAATCTGCTGCAGATTTGTATGCTTTAGAAGCAATTATTCGTCGCTACCAACATGGGGGTAATAGTCTGGATTTGTTTGAGCGAATTAAAGTTAAAGACAGTAGAGGTAAGTTTGAAGAGTATTTGTCTACTCATCCTCTTACCCAAGATCGGATTGATGAGTTGAACAAAATAGCAGCACAACGCGGATGGTTGATGGAAGGAGAAGTAACTGCTATGCCAGAAAATATTAGCAATTGGTAATATTTAGTAAACATTAAATCGTCCAGTAGGGTACGTTAGGCGCTAACAGAGTATTGATAACACTTATATTAAATATTCTAGAGCGCCGTCAAACTAGCCAAGACCTCAGCAATATAAAAGCTTGTAACTCATTGACCCATCTGCCTTGTCTCAAAACAAATTTTTTGTATAAGATGAAATCTAAAAAATAATGCTACAAATACAATAACAGTTCCTAATCATTTCCAGATGGTACAACACTTATATGTTGAAAGTCCCCCTTACTAAGGGGGATTTAGGGGGATAGATTATGTTAAACATAAGTAGCAGTCTCCAAGCCAGACTGGCAACTCCTTTAAAAATCGGTGCAGTTGAAGTTAACAGCCGGGTTTTGCAGTCACCTCTCTCTGGAGTAACCGATTTAGTCTTTCGACGGTTAGTGAGGCGCTATGCTCCAGAATCCATGGTTTATACCGAGATGGTGAGTGCGAAGGAAATCCATCATCTGAAAGAATTACCCCAAATTATGGCGATCGCTACGGACGAACAGCCTATTAGTATACAATTATTCGACTGTCGCCCAGATTTCATGGGAGCAGCGGCCCGGAAAGCGGTAGCAGAGGGGGCTAAAACCGTTGATATCAACATGGGTTGTCCAGTGAACAAAATTACTAAAAAAGGGGGCGGAAGCTCTTTGCTGCGGCAGCCAGAGGTAGCTGAGGCCATTGTTAAGGCGGTGGTGCAGGCAGTGGAGGTTCCAGTGACGGTAAAGACTCGCATCGGTTGGAGCGACGAAGAAATCAATATTCTGAATTTTGCTCGGCGGTTGGAAGATGCTGGGGCTGCCATGCTTACTCTTCACGGTCGCACCCGCGCTCAAGGTTATAACGGTGCTGCTCGCTGGGAGTGGATTGCTAGGGTTAAGGAAGTTTTGTCTATCCCGGTTATTGCTAATGGGGATATTTTCTCGGTGGAGGCGGCAGTACGTTGTTTGGAGACAACGGGAGCCGATGGGGTGATGTGTTCTCGGGGAACTTTGGGCTATCCTTTTTTAGTGGGAGAGATTGACTATTTTTTGAAATATGGTAAGACATTGCCTCAGCCTAACGTTAAAGAAAGGCTGGCATGTGCGAAGGAACATTTGCAGGGGTTGTGGGAAGAGAAGGGAGTGCGGGGTATTCGTCAGTCGAGAAAGCATCTGGCTTGGTATTGTAAGGGTTTTGTGGGAGCTTCTCAGTTGCGGGATAAGTTATCCAGGATTGAGACTGTTGAGGAAGGTATTTCGTTAATTGACCAATTAGTTATATCAATGAACAATGAACAATGAACAATTAACAATTAAGAGCCTGACGGGAGGAGCCGTTGCACTGGCAACAAGTCAGCTATAGTGGATCAAGCTAATTTTAGCGGCGATAGAACCCTAGACAAATCAGCTACCAACATTGTATTATATATGTAGCGAATATTTCTAGATCCATCTATGCCTTACGAACAATTAAAATTATCAACACCAGCTCCCGTTCTCTCTTGGGCTAATCACGATTTGGGGCATGAAGAAACCAAGATGGCCAAAAATGTAGCATCTTTGCCATTTGTGTTCAAACACCTTGCCTTGATGCCCGACGTACATTTAGGTAAAGGAGCGTTAGTCGGTTCTGTCATTGCTACTAAAGATGCTATCATCCCCGCTGCTGTCGGAGTAGATATCGGTTGTGGCATGTGCGCCATCAAAACTCCTTTCCCAGCCAGTCAAGTGGAAGGTAAACTGAAGCAAATTCGTCAAGATATTGAAGCCGCTATTCCCGTTGGTTTTGCCGCTAATAAAGAAATAGAAAAAGCTGTAACTAACTGGCAAGGATGGAAAGACTTTAAGGAATTACATCCCGGAGTACAGCGCCTTAGTGACAAAGCAAGCAAACAACTGGGTTCTCTCGGTGGAGGGAATCATTTTATCGAGGTTTGTCTCGATAGCGAAAATATGGTTTGGTTGATGCTGCACTCTGGATCTCGCCATATTGGCAATAAGTTAGCTCAGTGTCATATTGGTACTGCCAAAGAATTGGCGAAACTGGCGGAAACTAAGCTACCCGATCGCGATTTGGCTTTCTTCGTAGCGGGGACTGAGGAATTTGCTGCTTATTGGCGGGACTTACAGTGGGCGCAAAATTACGCTCGCTACAACCGGGAAGTGATGATGGCTAGGTTTAAACGGGTGGTGGAAAAGCACTTGGCGGGAGGAAAACCGACCAAACCTTTATTGTCCGTGAATTGCCATCACAATTACGCTGAAAAGGAAGTTCATTTTGGCGAAGATGTTTACGTCACTCGTAAAGGAGCCGTGAGAGCGAGGGAAGAGGACTATGGCATTATTCCCGGCTCTATGGGGGCGCAGTCTTATATTGTCAAGGGCAAGGGAAGTCACGAGAGTTTCTGTTCCTGTTCCCACGGAGCCGGTCGTTTAATGTCTCGCACTAAAGCGAAAGAGAATTTTAGCTTAGACGATCTGATTGCTCAGACTGAAGGGGTGGAATGTCGTAAGGATCGGGGGGTGTTGGATGAAATTCCTGGGGCTTATAAGCCGATTGAGGAGGTGATCGATCGCCAGTCGGATTTGGTGGAGGTGGTTGCTAAACTCAAACAGGTGGTATGTGTTAAAGGGTAAATTTATTCCCCTTGATGAGTTTTAGTAGGTTGGGTTGAGCAATAGCGAAACCCAACAGAAAGATTTTGGTTTGTTGGGTTTCGTTACCTCAACCCAACCTACAATCTCTTCCACTTTAATTTCTTGCAATTTGGAATACCATGCCAATAGAATATAGCGCTTCGCGAGAAAGGCGTAGTTACAACTAAATTTTGGAGCCTTTGATACAATTGGTGTCCCACCAAAATCTGTAAATAGACGAGCGCTTCGCGCTATAGCTACTCTATCGATAGATTAGAGACTGAATATTTTTGCTCAGAGAAAATTGGATTTTTGGGAAAATTCTTGATATAGCGCTTCGCGAGTAAAGTGTCGTTGCATACTACGTTGTTGTTACCAAAGTAATATAATAGCTGCATCACCTTTGTACAAAGCGAAAGGGGCATTTTTCTTATCAACCTCTTAATTGTTCATTGTTAATTGTTCATTGCTCATTGCTATAGCTACTCTATCGATAGATTAGAGACTGGATATTTTTGCTCAGAGAAAATTAGATTTTTGGGAAAAATTCTTGATAGCTACTCTATCGATAGATTAGAGACTGGATATTTTTGCTCAGAGATAGGATTAACTAACTCTGGTGGAGTATTACCTCCTGCTATTTGGGTGTGAGCCTGCGGTACGGCTGGTATTGCTTCTAGATTACCAGCATTGTCCCTGGCAACACTATAGAACTCATAGCTATGTCCTGGTTCCCCCACAAAGGTAGCGAATTGTAGGGTGGGCATCGCCCACCACAACCAAATCTTATCGAATACCAATTCTCTGTAACACTGCGCTTAATGGAAAAGCTGATATCAAGAATGTTGCTTAATCTTGTTCAAATATATTAGTTGCATCTTCATAGAGAATTGGTAGAAAAAAAAGTTGATATGATTATTAGTGGATGAAATTATTGTGATTCGGGGATTTCATCATGTTCTCTTGCTCACCAAGAAAACATATATCAAACAATAACAAAAAGATCTGAGTTTAAGATCTAGTTTTTTCAAAATATTGTAACTGAGTCAGGAGCTTAGAAGACTGCTTTTGACCACAGCGATAGATGCTGGTGGTACACTGGGAGGCAAGAAACTGTTGAAAGAATAATTGTTTCCTGGTGGATTGTTCAATATATTGTTTCCTTTCTTGCTTATTGTTCTTAAACCCATCTTCGATTATGTTGAATATTCTATAGATGTCCACATCTACAAGGGCAGCAACAATAAACAAAACCTGTGCTAAAGTCCAACTAATTATATTGGCAGTTATCCAGCCAGTAGCTTTTTTCAAGAACTTGATTAAAACAACCTTTTGGGCTATACTAAGAAAAATTCCTGGTACAGCTACGCTCAAAAAAGAAGCAAGCTGCAAGCTTGTTAGGCTTAACAAACCAACTATTAAACCGCCTAAAGTTCCACCTAAAATGCTAAATTGTATCCACAAAATCGGTTGTTTAACTTGCCCAATCAAAGCAAGTGTTTGGCCAAAACCAATTGAAGTTCCAATTATAAAATTTACTAGGGTAAATAATATCAGAGTAGTTAAATTACCAAGTGAACCACCATCCGATGCTGCTAAGCCAACAACAAACAAAACTCCCACAATAAAAGGACTTCCTACGGTACAACCGATAGCAGTTGCTACTGTCCATCTCAGTAGAAAAAGCCATTCCTTTCTCCTAAATCCCATATACTTGAGCATTGTTCTTACCTCCCAATAAAATTGGCCAAAGCCAAAAGATTTGGTGTTGGGTTTCGCTATCGCTTAACCCAACCTACAATTGCTATCCACTATCCACTATCAACTATCCACTATCCACTATCAACTATCCACTATCCACTATCCACTATTCTTTCTTGAAGTTTTTCAACAACCAGGTAAGATTAATACCCGTAATCAAACTTATTACAGCTACACTAGCGAAAATTATAATTAGGTCAATAAATAGGGCGAATGATAACCCATCTCCGATTCTGTTTAATATTCTATAGGGGTCCATATTTACAAGGCCAGCAGGAAACACAACCTGTGCTAAAGTCCAAGTAATTATATTGGCAATTATCCAGCCAGTAGCTTTTTTCAAGAACTTGATTAAAACAACCTTTTGGGCTGTGCCAAGAAAAATTCCTGGCACAGCTACGCTCAAAACAAAAGCAAGCTGCAAGCTTGTTAGGCTTACCAAACCAACTAGGAAACCGCCTAAAGTTCCACCGAAGATGCTGACTGGTAGCCACAAAATGGATTGTTTAGCTTGACCAATCAAAGCAAGTGTTTGGCCAAAACCAATTGAAGCTCCAATTATCAAACCTATTATGGTAAATAATATTAGATCAGCTAAATCACCAAGTGGATAACCATCCGATGCTCCTAAGCCAAGAATGATAATAACTCCCACAATAAACGGACTTCCTACGGTAAAACCCATAGCAGTTGCTACTGTCCATCTCAGTAGAAAAAGCCATTCCTTTCTCCTAAATCCCATATACTTGCTCATTGTTCTTACCTCCCAATAAAATTGGCCAAAGCCAAAAGATTTGGTGTTGGGTTTCGCTATCGCTTAACCCAACCTACAATTGCTATCAACTATCCACTATCAACTATCCACTATCAACTATCCACTATCAACTATCCACTATCCACTATTCTTTCTTGAAGTTTTTCAACAACCAGGTAAGATTAATACCCGTAATCAACCCGATTACAGCTCCACTAGCTAAAAATATAATTAGTCTATTACCATCCATATTTGCACGGCCAGCAAGAAGCAAAACCTGTGCGAAGGTCCAACTAATTATATTGGCAATTACCCAGCCAGTAGCTTTTTTCAAGAACTTGATTAAAACAACCTTTTGGGCAATGCCAAGAAAAATTCCTGGCATAGCTAGACTCAAAAGAAAAGCAAGCTGAAAGCTTGTTAGGCTTACCAAACCAACTAGGAAACCGCCTAAAGTTCCACCTACGCTGCTGACTGGTAGCCACAAAACCGGTTGTTTAACTTGCCCAATCAAAGCAAGTGTTTGGCCAAAACCAATTGAAGTTCCAATTATAAAATTTACTAGGGTAAATAATATCAGAGTAGTTAAATTACCAAGTGAACCACCATCCGATGCTGCTAAGCCAACAACAAACAAAACTCCCACAATAAAAGGACTTCCTACAGTACAACCCATAGCAGTTGCTACCGTCCATCTCAGTAGAAAAAGCCATTCCTTTCTCCTAAATCCCATATACTTGCTCATTGTTCTTACCTCCTAATAAAAAATAAAATTGGCCCAAGTAGAGGCAGAGTAATCCACTACTTGGGCCAAATGGTTCTAAATCAAAGAAATAAAGTCGGACTCTGTCAAGAAACCAGAATCAACACCAGTTAGAGTTAGAGAATCAAGCCCAAGGCTAACAACGCTATCACTACCAACCTGAGTAAAAGTCAACTCTTCAAACTCCACTGCCAAGCCAATCTTATCCACATCTAAAGTAAAATCAGAGATAACATCTGCGGATTGACCCAGGACAAAAACATCGCTACCCAAACCACCAGTAATCGAGTCATCCCCTTCAGTACCGAAGAAAATCTCGTCACTGTCAGTACCGTTAACGAGTGCCGTTCCAGTTATTGGGTCGTAACCGTATCCCGACAGAACACCATCGGCAATAGCCCAGAAATCGACTACTTCTGTGGTATGCCAGGTTTCACTATCTCGACTAGTATCCTCCTCTACGAATACCTGCAGCCCCTCATCTGTGAGGTTTACGATAGCGCAGTCCTGCGGAGTCATGACCATCATAGCTAGCTAATTGTGCTAGGAAGTTGGGTTCCTGGGCAAAGTTGTCACCAAAGTCCAAGTCATACCAATGATGGTCCACCTCATCTGGTGTAGAACCCACAGTATAGTCCAGTCCGTTGATGGAACCAGACCCAGAATCAAGGGCCACATAGCCTACAGTTTCTGTAAGATGTCCTCCTGATAGCTTTCGTTCTTCCTCTTCTAGGGATAGTTGAAAACCTGACTGACTATCGTCCCGTTGACGAGTACGGACGAAGTCACCACCATGATAGGACTGTACATAACTGAAGATGGCTGGAGTTTCCTCAAAGTCCCCATCAAAGTCTATAGTTTCCCAATTGTGTCTTACCGTAGCATTAGTATCAATAGTTCCCACTTCTACCAAAGTCCCATCTGGCCATTGCCAAGTTCCTGCTTCTAGCACAAGATAGGAGAAGTTTTCCCAAGTGTGCCAACCGTCCAGATTGCTTGGTTCCTGAATAAAAGCAGTAAAGCC